>PMIN01000080.1 GCA_003158275.1 Methanobacteriota archaeon | reverse complement strand
TCATCTTTACGGACCGTCAAACAAGCGTGGGAACCGCTCGAGGGGTTTATTATTGAGACTGAGACGTCGAATAGCGGGGCGCAGATAGAAGCGTTTTGACCATCAACCGACGACGAAGAGCCAACGTTCTTCTAATACAAGGCATATATAGTCAAGCCGGATGATAGAACAAGTGCGAGGTCAAATAGCAGTAATCGATGCGGAAATCGTTGAACTGATAGCACGACGAACAGACCTAGCGTCGCAGGTCTTACGCGCGAAAAGGGCGGATGGCTTCATCCAGATTGACGATGAGAAGCAGCATGAACGAGTGCTCAATAGAGCCGTCGACATGGCTACCGAACGAAACATTGACGCGGGTGCAGTGAAAAAAATTTTCGAGATTCTCATCGCAATGAACTTAGAAATACAGCATGGATTGAGCGGCGAAGGTAATTTGCCGTAGCCGCATATCTGCGCAGAAGCGCGAGCAAGCAGCCCTTATGATCTATCAGAAAAACGGAATATCCGTCACTTTTGCAGACGGAACAAAATTCAGATTAGACCCGAGAACGTACTCCCCAGAAGAAATCAATTTGGTTTCACACGGGCACTCTGACCACCTTCCTACTCGCTGCCACGGCAAAAGCGTCGTCATGTCTGATGTCACGCAGAAACTGCTGCAGCTAAGGAAACGGGCGACAGCAGACATATTGTGCCACGCAAGTGTGCGCCCACTTGACGCAGGTCACGTTGTCGGCTCGCGCATGTTTTTCCTTGAGGGCGACCAAAGTATCCTCTACACTGGCGACTTCTGCACCAAACAAAAGTTTTTTTCGCANNTCGCCACGCAGATTCGACAATGTGTCGCTTCGTGCATTGAGAACGACGAATCGGTGATCGTTCTCGCTTATCCTTTCGGAAAGGCGCAAGAGCTTACACACCTGCTTCGCGATTATGTTCCTTTTGTCGACAGCAGCATCTATCAAATTAATGACGCACTGAGAAGCCTTGGTTACGATTTTCGTGATCAACCATTCGACGCAGCTGCAGTCACCGAAGCGCGAGAGCCGTTTGTGCTCATCACGTCGGGGCGCTCGACCCCCCAAGGGCAGGACGGACCGCTTCGCGGGAAAACGCGTACTCTAGCAGTCTCCGGTTGGGCGACGGGCCGCGGTTTCAAGTACTTTCGAGGAGTAGACTACGCATTTGCATTGTCAGATCACGCAGATTTTCAAGATCTCTTACGCTTCGTTGACCGATGTAACCCTGATGTGGTCTACACGTGCCACGGGTTTGCAAAGAAGTTTGCGGGTCTCGTTCGCGCCAAGCTTGGGATCGATGCCGTGCCACTCGAGAAGGGGCAACACTTTTTGCCTAACTACGCATAATGCCGCTAGCTTATAGAGACGTAATAGGCGCAGAAATGCCCGAAAACGTCCAAGTAAGAGCGTATATATAGCAAAAGCGGTCACTTTACATGGGAGATTAAGATGTCTGGCCCTAACGACAACCAAACAAAGATACTGAGCTATTTGAAAAAAGGGGTTACCCGAGGGAAACACTTTTTCAAAAGCAAATCAATAGCGCGAGAACTAGGCCTGAGTCCCAACGAAGTCGGCACGAATATCAGCATGCTCATCGACAACGCCGACGACATCGTCATCGAGAAGTGGAGTTATTCTCACGGAACCACGTGGCGGGTGTACACCGCGAAGAAAGCTTGAAATTTCTTTTTTGCCCCGACCTCAGGTGAGCTCTTGACTTCGGTTGTGGTTATCAACAATTACGGACAATTTGCCCATTTGATTCATCGTACTGTTCGGGACCTAGGCACGCGATGCGAGCTCGTGAAAAATACGCTTAGGCCCGACGAGTTACTCCAGCGCAGTCCCGATGGGTTAATCTTGAGCGGCGGCCCAACGCTGGACCGCATAGGCAACTGCAAGCAATACGTACGAGAGATAGAGCTGCCGATTCTAGGGATTTGCTTGGGCCATCAGCTGATAGCCGAGACGTTTGGGGGTGCCGTCGGTAAAGGCGCGTCAGGGGGGTATGCTGACGTCACGGTTGAGATCATTGAGCCTGACGACATACTGCTAGGTATCGGGCCGACAATAACTACATGGGCGTCTCACGCCGACGAAGTCAGTCGCTTGCCGAATAATTTTGTAAAACTCGCCCGTTCAGCGGTATGCGAAATAGAAGCAATGAAGCACCCTTCCAAACCTATCTATGGAGTGCAGTGGCATCCGGAAGTAGCGCACACAGAGGCGGGCAATACTCTTATATTAAACTTTTTAAAAATCTGCGAGTCCTAACGCTTCGGTTTTGGTGCCGAGAAGTCGATTCGGATGGCATGCTTGGGGCAACTTCCAATGCAAGTCGTGCACCCTAGACAGTAACGCGGATCCTTAACGATACATTTTCGCTTGCCGNNTCCTATGCCGTCGCACTTTTCCAGATCTATAAAAATCTGAGGCATTTTGAGGCAATGTGGTAAGAAAGCTAATCGTTATGCTCCCCGATCCGCACTTCGCTCACGTAATCTTCAGCGCCAAAGTGCAACGACAACTCGCGT
>PMIN01000098.1 GCA_003158275.1 Methanobacteriota archaeon | reverse complement strand
CCTACCGAGCATTTGGAGCAGATCCAATGAGCTTGTTTCCTCATCGATGGCTTCATTCGCGATGTCGCGAATAACGACAACACGTGCAGGCAGGTTCACGCCCCAGGCGAGAGTCGACGTAGAGACCAGTATCTTGATGTGTCCGGCTTTGAAAGCCTCCTCAATAAGGTCTCTGTCTTGCTTCACAAGACCCGCATGGTGAAAACCGATACCGTTGCGCACGGCGTCTCCGAGGGATTTGTTCTTGATTCGTGCTGCCACTTGTTCGGACTCTTGTGTTGCAAGTCTCGCCCTTTTTGTGGCGAAGATTTCGACGAGCTTTGACGCTGCCTGACTTGTGTCAGACCGCGTTGCTACGAAAATGAGCGCTTGACCGCCAGCGAGGTGGGGCTCGATCAGTGAGACGGCCTTATAAAGTCTAATATACTTGTCTACAAACTTGTTCTTGCCAGGATTGTATCCAAAAACGTCGGCTTTGAGTGGAACTGGGCGGTACGAATCGTCAAAGGCAAAGGTTCGCTCTTCCGTGGCTCCTATCCATTGAGCGACCTCGCGAACATTGGGCATCGTCGCGCTGAGTGCANNATAATAACCGAGACGTCACCTACGAACTTGTGTGTAGTGCGGTACTTTCTGCTCGAAGAATCCCATTTCTCCGGCGTCGAGATAATGATGTGTGCGCTGCGGGCTTTTGCTGGGTCCAGCTCGCGTTCGCCAGAAACGACGTAAACCTCAAATCCCATTGGCTCAAACAGTCTTTGCCACTCGCCTTCTTTCTCGTTTGTGAGTGCCCGCATCGGTGCGAGGTAGAGGATTTTGCCGCTTCGCGGCTTTGAGAGCTCGCGAACCATCGCAAGCTCAGCAAGGACGGTCTTTCCGGATGCGGTCGGCGCTGCAACGACAACATCTTCATCCGATGTGAGGAGACTTGGTAGTACGCGCGACTGCATTTCATTGAAAAATGTGAAGGGAAAGAGAGGCGCAAACTGACCGCTAATTGAATCTACAACTGAGTGCATCCTCTGAGCCTACCCGACACCAATAAGATTCTCAGCTGGCTGCTATTTTAAGCTATGCATTATGGGGAAAAAGTAATATCGCGTCATCAGTATTGGGAAATGACAGGAACGGTGTGAGACGATGGCGTTGGACATAAAGGGCGACAAAGTAGTGCTCTCTAGGGTATCCTTTGCGGAGGCGGACTATAGCTACTATGGTCGGCGGAAAGGCGACGGCCTCGAGCTGTCACTCGTCGAAGCTGCCTTCTTGATAGAACGGGATCGGCTTGAATTGGAGGTCTCGCTCAAAGAGTTTCTGAAAAGGGCTTCTGGCATTCAACCCTACTTTGACCTCAAATATGTGGTCTACAAGGACCTTCGCGAACGTGGTTACTACGTGCAACCAAGCGTGACGGACTTCCGGCTGTATCCGCGCGGAGGACGGCCCGGCGAGGGTGCGGCTTTTGCCTACGTCTACGTGCTTTCAGAACGTATTGCCGTTCCCTTTGCTGATCTCATGCAAAAGGTCAAACTCACTCAAAACGTCCGGAAAAAGATGCTTCTTGCGGTCGTTGACGGGGAAAGTGATCTGACCTTCTACGAAGCTAAAAACGCGCGTATGCAGGGCAAGATGGCGCCCTTAACAGTGGATCTCTCTGAAGCAGACGCAACCCTTCTTGACGACCGAGTCGTTATCTGGGATCAGCAACACGCCGTGCAGCTCTACAGAGCTGGCTTTTACGGAAAGCTCGTGGATGAGAAGTTGCTCCAGCTCTCGCTTCTTGAGTGCGCGTACCTCATGCGACTCGGCTTGCCAGTTGAGGATGGAGCGACGAATAAGCGCTTCACCGCACGGCAATTCACGCGCAGGGCGAAGGTCCTCGAACCAGAATTCGTGAGGAAGCTCGACGTATATACGGACCTTCGCGATCGCGGTTTGGTCGTGAAAACAGGTTTCAAATTTGGCAGCCATTTCAGGGCATATGAGCAAGTCAGCGACGTAAGTGCGATCCCGCACTCGAAGTACCTCGTGCACTCACTTCCGGAGGACTATGTCGTAATGCTTCCGGAAATGTCACGCGCCGTTCGTCTCGCACACGGTGTCCGCAAGCGAATGATCTTTGCTTATAGTGGAAAGGGCGGTATCGAGTACCTTGACATTGGGCGGGCAAAACCGTAACCCGGCTGCCGTTGGCACGCGCCATGTCGCGATACGCCTGACCTGGCAAACAAGTTGCAGCGCCCTGAGGCGCTACAATGCGGTGTCTTTATAATTGTTCGTGACTATCACTAGCCGAAATACGCACGGAACAGGGCCGATAACGATGCCAAGCGATGAATTTCTCGTCACACCGTGGGAAGTAGAAGGCAACGTCGACTATAACAAGCTGACGGCGCTCTTTGGCACGCAGCCCATTGACGACGCGATCTTGGCGCGATTCAAGAGGCTTACCGGCTCAATCCCGCTTATGTTGCGAAGGCAGGTCTTCTTCTCGCATCGAGACCTTAACTGGATACTGGATCGGTACGAAGCCGGTGAAAAGTTCGTTCTCTACACCGGGCGCGGGCCTTCAGGGCACACGCATCTTGGTCATCTGATGCCGTGGATCTTCACGAAATACCTGCAAGACGCGTTTGACGCAGATCTGTACTTTCAGATGACCGACGATGAAAAGTTCCTACAGAAGGACGAGCTAAGTGCTAGTGCTACGCGCGGTTTTTCGTATGACAATGCCCTTGATCTAATAGCGCTCGGCTTTGATCCGGAGAAGACTCGGATATTCCTCGACACGGAGTACGCACGAACCCTCTATCCGATTGCGCTAGAAGTGGCAAAGCGGGTGACATTTTCGGCAGCTCGTGCGGTCTTTGGATTCGACAGTAGCACCAACATCGGAATGGTCTTCTTCACGAGTATGCAATCGGCGCCAGCATTTCTTCCCGCGATATTATCAGGGCGAAACGTTCCGGTGTTGATCCCGTGTGCGATCGACCAAGATCCACATTTTCGGATAACTCGTGATGTGGCTCCAAAAATGGGGTACTACAAGCCCGCACTAATCCACAGCCGCTTTTTCCCGAGCCTCTTAGGACTGGACAAAATGTCTGCATCGATTCCTGAAACGAGCATCTTCACTACAGACAGTCCAGAGGAGGCGCGCACGAAAATTGCCAACGCCTTTACAGGAGGGCGAACGACGGCGCAAGAACAGAGGGATTTAGGCGGTGTCCCCGATATTTGTGCGGTGTATCAGTACTCATTCTACCTCTTTGAGCAGGACGATAAGCGGGCCGTTGAGCTGCGAGAAGAGTGTTTGCGCGGCGCGCGCGCTTGTGGCGAGTGTAAGAATGAGCTTGCTGA
>PMIN01000038.1 GCA_003158275.1 Methanobacteriota archaeon | reverse complement strand
TACCTCTTTTGAGAGCAGCGGGAGGTATGATATTACTGCGCTCGCTGCAGACCAAAACGCCAACGAGAGTCTCTTACTATACCAAGCGGCCAGTGAGTCGAGTGGTGATTATCCGGGGTTGCCTGCCCTCCCTTCAGGATGCATAACGCTGGCTTCAGTCACCGTCTCTAGGACGTAGCTTTAACTGTGTGCTATTCGTCAAGCGGGTTTACTGAAGCGAGGGACGAAAAACACGCACGAATCCAAAAGGCGTATTATGGTTGCGATTCGGCAACCGCGAAAAATTATCTCAAATGATCGGGTTCCGTGCTCCGATCAATGCCGACGTCCGCGTTGCTTACAATGTTGACGGTTCCGCTTTACCAAGCCATGCCTAAGCGTTATTCGCTCGCGCAACGTTCGCGAAAGCATGCGAGCAACCGCTTGATGATATCGTCAAACGTTTCGCCGCGCTTGCCTATAGCGTCTATTTCGGCTTTCGTCTTAAAGTGTATTGATATCGTCGCGCGATCTTCACGTTTCATATTTCCTTACGCATCGAGGTACATGGTCTAGCGCAATCGGCCGCTGCAAGCGTAATGCGACGCTGCTTCGCTTTCCGTGATCGGCCTAACGACCCGGGATAGGTACTCGCAGACCTCTTCGGCGGCTTCTGGCGGCACATCGAATAAGTTGAGGTATAAGTCGGTCATGCGCCAAAATTCGTCGCGATCCTTTACTAAATCGTATTCAAGCCCTTCTAGGTCAATAGAACCGAGCCTCGTTTTATCGATTAGGCGTCCGTTTGGCGTCCGCTTCTCTAAAACTCCGTGAAGCGTAACATTTCCATGTCGGACTTGCCTTCGTGGGCCGTTTTGTTGTCTCTCGAAGTGGAATCGGTATTCGACGTCGGTAGTCATTCTTTCCCCGTATCACTACGTAATTAGTAGTAACGGTAATACAGTATATAACCGTTCGCAAGATTGTTACAATAGTAACACNNCTTTGTTTGTTTATAACCTGACTAATTATTCGCGTTAGCGGCCTCCTTTCTGATCCTGTATATCTGGGCCGCTACGTGGTGTGTTGCAATAAGCTTACCAGCGACGCGATGGATGGGTTAAAGTTAACGACAAAATGGCTGATCGATATCGCACAGGCCTTAGAATTACTCGGATTCGTTGACATACACCGAAGAGGACGGGGGCGCGGAACCGATTTTACCACTCAGCCCTCAGGTTCTATTGGCCGTAAGTATATGGTCGAGACGCTTACGTCGACGATCGTGTGAAGTGGCTAATAGTACTGCAAACACAGGGACTATCTATGACTACACAGGAGCGCAAGCCAAAAGAGCCCTGCTTTTTCACAGGCCAAGAAGCTCTGATATATGAAGTCGAACGGGCGTGTGGCCAATTAAACAAACTTAAAGAATTACAGCTAGACGAACCTTTTTTGCGTGCGGTAGCTGCGGAAATACGAGCGCACATGGACCACTTGGGGGCAAGCTTGCAGGACTTAACGGAACCTTGCGGTTAATGACTGTAGCTAAAAACGGCTCGGGCTTGTTAAGGAGCCCCCTCCGGCGTTCGGCCGTGCCGCGATCTGCTCTCACGACTGTCCGCGCCGACTGGCCTATCGAGAATTGTGCCCAATATAAGACCCTTACGTAAGGGACTAAGATACGAGTGACGTTCTTCCTTATCCTGTCCTTCCCTTTCCACATTTCTGAAGCTCGAAAGGAGCGTATCGAGTGCTTGGGTATCACCTAAACTAGTCTTGGACTCCTCATAGACTTTTGTCTTGACCTCTGAAAGCGCGCGGCTCAATAGCTCCGCGTCGCTGCCCGTTAAGACTAGCCCATTTTCTATCATCTTTCCCCTCCTGGTCGGTGTTTTTTACATGGACACACTACATGATATCCTCATCGCTTTGTTCTGATGCCGATATTAGCGTCAAAATGGCCGTTATCCCTAGCGGCGAGCGTCAAACAAGCTTCAAAGGGTAAATGGCCACCGGGTTAGTCTCTGGTATAGCGCGGGCGGCGGTAATCCTCACAATATGAAACGCGCTCTTTATCGCCACGCAGCCTACAATGGGCGTACTTCTCGCACCTTTGGCAGTTCATCATGCTTGCATTTCATGCAAGGCAGCTTAAATGGGGCTATCCACGCGGTGGGAAACTAACCGGCGGGCAGAAATACCAAAGTCAGCGCTTTACTCCGAAAACCAGCGTCGGGGCGTATGCTGCGATCATTTCACGATTCACGTGCGATAACACCACATTTAGGTGCCACCAGGCAGTGTGTCGCGATTGCGATGCACAACAAAAGAGAACCGGGAGCGCGAACACCCTTTCAGCTTTTAACCCGGCGTTTGTGGGAACTCAATTACGATGTAGTCAAGGTGGCAAAACGCAGAAGTACTGCCCGCGGGCACCGGCGGCGCATTAAACGGCACAGTGAGGACCCTCGCGCCAAGATTTGAAACCAACGTCTCGGAAGTTTGAGGGTAAAAAAGTTCGCCCACGGTGCCTACAAAGGTCACTGTCTGCGTCCCGCTCTACACCGGCGGGGGTGCGCAATGGCTTAAAAAAGCCTGCTTTCGTGTAGATTCTGCTGCTAAACTCGTCTCTACGTAAAAAAGTTGCTCTGAAGGGAAAACGGGAGTTAGATTCCTACCGCCTTTCTAATCCTTTGGATCTGCCCCTTTCTTCACGTAGGTGCCCAGAACCGGGGTAGTATCCCTGTCTGTTAGATCGGTCGCTTCAGGCTGGGTTTGTAGATCGGTCGCTTCAGGCTGGGTTTGTAGATCGGTCGCTTCAGGCGGTTGCGCAGTTTGTTTCTCTCTCTTGTTTTCTTCCTGAGCCATAAAACTCATCTCTTTATCGATACCCCAATCAGCGGGCGGCTAACAGCGTTTCTAATGCAACCTGTAAATCGATAATCGGCGCAGTAAGCGATTGCATTACTGATTCCTTTTGATAATGCTTGACTAAGATCTTCCCCAGCTTTATATTCATCGACAAGATCTACAATCCGAGGGTTAAGATTGTACTCCGCCTTTTCAACTGTCGTTCACTTTCGGCACGTACTTGAAGCATTATCACCCGTCGGATCGACTTGTCGCTTGTGCAAGCGATTCATGCCCATAATGTCACCGCCGAGACTAGAGAAGCGATCTATAACTCTTTACTGCACGTCCACACATGGCCACGTGCGGAGCTCATCGAAAGTCTGGAACGTTCACAGCGAGGGCAGCGGATGCTTGTAAAATCGCCAGTCAACTCTAGAAACGCCGTGAGTTAGAATGTAGTTCTTATTTGACTGGCCCATTGCAGTACGTCGCTCATATTCGTAAGTCGTGCTCTGTGTACCTCAGTTCGCTCGTAGCTGGCCCCATTATACGGCTCCGACCGCGCATCCGATCCACCCATCGCCGTCTTCGACAAATCGTTGCGTCTTCCCTTTTCGGAAGCGCTCCATATCGGTTGACGAGTAGTGTTGGACTTCCGAACAGCGCACGCTTTGAAAGAGTGACTCCACGTGGCCCGGACTGTAGCATCGAATGTTCGCCAGGCCTACATAGGCTCCGATCGTTCGGAAGATCCGTGAAGGTATCGAGCGCCTAGCCTCGTTGACAAGTGCGCAGGGAAGCAGATGCTCAAGGACAATCATGTTCTGCTGTTTTGCAGATCGGAATACGCCCATCGCGCGACGGAGCTGAGCTTCCGTTATGTAGTAGCTGATTCCCTCGAAAAGCACGATCGCGGGCACATCGGGCTCGTAGCTGCCTTCTGCTTCGAGCATTCCGGCAGAGAATCCAGCTGTGGTAATGTCTGCGGTGACACAGGCAATACGATCCGCCAGATGCGGCGCCACGGCCGAATACAGCCGATGTTTCTCTGTCGTGCCCGCAATGTCCACCTCAATTACCTTTTTTACGTTGTCTTGTTGCGAGAGCAGAAGCTCGAGTGCGAGAGGTGAAACTCCAGCCGCGGGGATCACAACCTGACACTGCTCAGCCCGAGTAGCCAGTTCTTTTTGAATAAAATGGCTTAAAAAGTGCTTTCTGTCGCGGATTACTTCGCCGTGCCAGGGGCATATGCCGTGACAACGCGCGAGGAGCTCCTGTCCCTGCGAGAGGTCGAGTTGACCTACGAATGCCGCGGTCGGGCCTTCCGCGTACAAGGGCTCTGCCCACGACGTGACTAACGCAGCGGTATGGTCGAGCCTCATCGTTGCGCTTTGAACGTTAATGGTAGCGTGCGGCTGTTGTGGTGCGTTGGGTGCAGATGGCCGAATGAACGCTCTATACGCATAACAGTCTCTTTATTGTTGGCTCTGGCGTATCTCCGGCATAAACGAATATCGCCCACGCTAAGATACTTTGATGCCATACTAGTCTTTAATGCATCAAACGACACTGCCGNNCCGTCTAGATACCCGGTGAAGGTTCCGTGTGCGCTTTGGTGTAGCGAAAGGTGGCCGCTTCCGCTTGCGCCGACGAAGCGTCCCGTACCACCGTTGATGTGATAAATACTGCTGCCAAATGGCACGGACAAGCTAATGTCCCCTTTTACGGTCTTGATTGTCATCTGATACGGGGCCGGGGGATATGTGACTATTTGACTCCCTTCGACCTTTGACCATCCACAGTACGTGAAGAACCCAGTTCCATCGTACGACGTGCCTCCGGGCTGCGCGACGTACTTTCCTGAGAAGACTCCTGCAAAAGGCACCGTGAGATGCCCGCACGTATTATACGCGGCCGGCTGCGCCGCATCTGCTGTGAGTACGCAGGTCGCCATAAGCGGCAACACTGTGACGGTTAACACCATTAACGCGATTGTGAGTTTTCGTAGCATCGATTTCCTCCCTATGCCTGCTTGAGCGGCAGGCTCATGGCTTATCATTGCGTTTTCGATTTAAAGGTGGCGTTATTACCGCACCTAGTATTCGCTCTGTGGCGTTTTTATTTTCACTTGGGCTTAAATCTGTTCAGATTTTAAAGCGGATGTCTGCCCAGTACTGTATGTAAACATCATACACCTGCTTAGGCGGCGGATGCTGATAATTGCTCCATTCGACGCGCCGTATTCCGTTCTTACATAAATGATCGTCGCGGAAGAATTGGATTTCGGACAAATCTTGGGTGAATCTCACGGCAAAATGACTTTGCCACCAAGCGACGGTGTTTCTTAGGGGAAGTCACTTAAAAAAGAGAGGTATAACATGAAAAAAATAGCAGTCTTTCTAGTAGCAGCAGCGGTTGCGCTTTCAATCGTTGGCGTAGTAGGAGTAGTCGCCCAAACGTCGTCAACGACGATGACGGCGACGACTACGGCAACAGCGACGCCGATGACAACGACGACAACCACTTCAGTGCCGCAAGGTTGCTCGGCAAAAGCTCCGACGACATCGTCTACCGTGACATCGACTCCGTCAGGATGCTCNNTGCTCCGCTGCGCCCACGACATCGTCGACATCCACAAGCTGTCCAGCGACGGCCTGCGCACAGTGCACGAGCTGCACGACAACCGCGTCTAGCACGAGCAGTTCAGCGATGACGACGGGGTGTTCGGCGAAATAAAAAGGCATAAACGGATATTTGCACGTCCCGCATGAACCGTTTAGAACGGTGACGGGACCAAGCGGCTGTGTCAGATACGGGCTAGCATCCGGCAGCAGGCTCGACCGCCGAGAGTTCGAGTTCCTCTAAAACTCTCGGTGACTCGCTCGTTGGCGGTGGCGACTGTTCGCGCAAGAGTCGAAGCAGCTAGGGAATAGCCTGGTTTCTTTTCTTTTTTTTGTAGCGGTTCACTAATGGCTCTCGCTGTAAGCCATCGAACTGGGATCCACCCGTTGCTCGCTTCTGGAAACCAGCTAGTGCATCGCTACCCCTGCTTGCGTACGTCCCACTCCAGAAAGGTATTTTGCTCATTTCGTACGGCAGCATCTCGCGTACTTCTTGTACAGGGACTGACAGTGTTTGCCAGTTTGAATGGATTAACGGGCGTTCCCCCGACGATCCAGTAGCCTGACGTCCCATTCGTAAAGAAGCCGACTGCTTTAGCTCTCGATATTACATTTAGTGTTGCTGATGGAAGTTACCGAAACTGACCGTTCCCCGGTACTTCATATACACATCAAAAACGTGCTC
>PMIN01000195.1 GCA_003158275.1 Methanobacteriota archaeon | reverse complement strand
CGGGATGCCACACTTTTGCCTTGCTCGGGTATGAAGCTGTATATCCTTAGTCAGCAACGCCCGCTCCTCGGATCCTGACAGCTGGAGCATGAAAGTGTCCTCAGCGGCGTTTGACAAACCAGCGAAGGAATTCGCGCTTAGAGTATCGTAACCCAGGATTCTGAGCCAAGAAGAGAGGCGCCCTAGCATTCGATCAGCTAAGAACTTCATGCACTTCGCACACTACTCAAATGATTTACTGCTGACGGAGCTTTTAGACAGATATGCTTCCCAAAGAGCTCTTTTTCGCTTGAAGGTTGAGTAGCTTACGCCGAGCTCGTCGGCAAAATCCTTTGAACTCTTTCTCGCAGACTTGGGCGCCGAAAGCCACTCTAAAAGCTTTTCGCGGTCGAAGTTGATTTTCACGTCACGCTCGGTCAAAAGACCTAGCAAGACGCGCGCTCCTTGAATCTTTCTCTTGTCTATTCCCACGCGTTTGCCAATTTCAGCGTCGTTTGGATAACCGTCGTAAAAAAAATCGGGGTTACCGGATGCCATTATGTTCGTGTACTCCCGTTCAATTTGAAGCAGTTGCTCGGGGGTCAACAGGATGTGACTCTTCTCAAGAAGCAAGGCTTTCTTTTCCAGATCATCGCTAGTGTCGCGCTGAGAATCGACTGCTTGCTCTATTGACCTACGCGGACCCGCTTGTGGGTTGTTTTTGGGGATGGTGACCGGAGGAAATCGGTTCAAAAAACGGTTCTTCGACGGTTCGACGACTAGCCCCTCTTTTGCTAATTGCTGAATCACCCCGATAACGCTTTCAGGATAGATTCCGAGAGATTCGCTGTAGCTTACTATGTCGTCTATGTGAACACCTTTAAGCCTGCTTGACGGGCTCAGTGAATTGATGATGTGCACAATAGTTTTTCGCGCTTGCAGCAACTCTGTTCCTTCTATCGGATTTGACGTGGTGCTCAAACTAAAAAACTCCGTTTACTTTGGAGATGTTCAAATCTCCGGTACTAATAGGTGATAGGACACTGGGGAATTTATATTCTTTTGGATATTCAAGAGCCGCGGCTGCACACGTGCCAAAACTCGGTTCCCAGAACCCTTTTAGTTTATTTCATTGCAGAGCAAGCTCTTAAAATCGTTCGCTGAGAGCTATCTAGCAATTTTGACTAAGCCTTCTTAAACAGCTGCCAACCTTGCGGCATTAAAGAGGTGGCCCAAGGACGAAACTGATGACTTCGTTGTCGCACGGAGATTCGCTCCAGTCGCNNTTATCGCGGCCCCGGGCGCACCCAAACGGCGCCCTTTGGCCGGCAACAGCGTATCTCGTAGGCTCCGACAGTCAAGTCCTCTCTTGAACAGTGGATTAGTCTTAGGGGTGAAGGATCATTTTTGCGTTGTTCTTGAATAAGAGTCCAAAGGACCCTCGCAAAACTTGCCACAGCCTCGTATCAGTACAAACACAATTTTATAAAGACCAGTCTATTTCTAGCTGATCGATAAATATTCGCAAGAACTCACTTATTGCGTGAAACTGAGGTCATGGTGGAGGATGAACTCGTGAGGACGAGGGTGTCAATACCCGTAATTTCGAGCTACATTTGGCTAGGTGATAAGCAAAAAGGGCTGCTCTTGTCCATCCGAAGCGATCACAGACGTTATAAGCGGTATCTTCTTGATTATCTCGTTCAGTCAGACAGAAGGAACTCAGATCGACGTAATCACGCTTGTCTACCATCGCGAGCAATGTGGCTTATCTCCCTTTTGACTGACATCCAACACGAAAACGCGAACATATTGCCTCGACCATACACCTTCATTCAGACGCCAAAGTCGCCTCGAGATTGCGTCGTCGTGGAAGTACACCGGATGTAGGAGGTTTGCGGAAAAAAATAGCGGACAGCGGTGTTTTTCAAGTTCAGATGTTTATTATCCCTGCCCTGAGTCTTGGCACTTTGGATGACGAGCGACGAAACCCCGCTAATCTGAACTAATTAACGATACTTCGACCGACCTGAGTAAATGAAAGCGATTCGACAATCTTTATTACCGAGCGCGGGATAGAATCTTGTCTGAGAAATGTTCGTCTCATAAAGTGAAAAAGAAACATTTCAGCACAAACAGGTAACTCTGAGGTAAAGCTACTCGTGAACGAGAATGATGCGCACGCGGCAGGGGTAAACTCGCAACTCGATTTCAACTTTGTTGCTATGGAGGAAACCATTCTCAAAGAATGGGCTGACCGCGACATCATCAGTAAATGCATAAACGCAAACAAAGGAGCGGAGCTATTCCGATTCATCGAAGGGCCGCCGACCGCGAACGGCTCACCAGGGGTTCACCACGTGTATGCTCGCGTCATAAAAGACCTGTTTCTCCGCTACAAAAGCATGCAAGGCTTCTACGTCCCCCGCGTGAGCGGATGGGATTGTCACGGACTCCCAGTCGAGATTTCTGTGGAAAAAGAACTTCAGTTTGAGGATAAAGCGCGCATCGAGGGGTATGGAATTGAACGATTCAACAACGTCTGTCGCAGTTCAGTATTTAGTCATATAGATGAGTGGGCAGAATTGACTAAGCGGATAGGCTTCTTCATTGATCTCACTACGCCGTATACGACCATGGACCCCCACTACATCGAATCAGTATGGTGGTCGCTTAAACGGCTTTGGGAGCGAGATCTTATCTATGAAGGACATTATGTCGTTCCCTACTGTCCCCGCTGTGGTACCGCTCTTAGCACGCACGAAGTAGCCCAAGGGTACGAAACCATAACTGAGCAAGCAGCTTTTGTGAAGTTTCCTTTGTCGGACCAATGCGAAACCTTTTTTTTGGCTTGGACGACAACGCCGTGGACTTTGCTTTCAAATGTGGCTCTTGCCGTTAGCCCTAACATTTTGTATGTTAAGGTGAAGGTGGAGAACCAGTTTCTCATTTTCGCAAAGGAGCTGTTGGGAACAGTGCTGAGCGATGAGCTGCATTTCACAGTCGTAGCTGAGTTTCAAGGAAATGAGCTCAGTGGCACACCATATGTACCCTTATTTGGCGACGGGCAGCCAACCGTCGTGCTCGCTGAGTTTGTTAACACTGCAGAGGGCACGGGCATTGTGCATATCGCTCCAGCGTTCGGAGAAGATGACTTTAACGTCGCAAAGGCCGAAGGCCTTCCACTCGTGCAGCTCGTCAAACCCGATGGTTGCTTTGACGATCACGTGCCGTTAGTCGGTGGATTGTTCTTCACCGATGCGAACGCTATAATACTGAAGGCCCTCGAAAGTCGGGGCTTGCTGTACAAACGCGAGATGTACGAACACAGCTACCCTTTTTGTTGGCGCTGCGATGCGCCGCTTATGTACTATGCGCGAAGGGCGTGGTTTATTCGCATGAGCTCTATGCGCGAGGTACTTGTGCGCAACAATGAGATGGTCCAGTGGTATCCGAAAACGGTTAAGCACGGACGCTTTGGAAACTTCATCGAAAATGCACGCGATTGGGCGCTAAGTAGGGAACGCTACTGGGGCACCCCACTGCCCATATGGAAATGCTGCAACGATCACGTAGTGTTCATCGGCAGCATCGATGAGTTGAAGCAGCGAATCGGTGATGATGCCCCGCTAGGCGATATCCATAAGCCGTATATCGACCGCATTGTTTTTCCGTGCGACGAATGCGCTGAGATAATGCGTCGCATTCCCGACGTAATTGACTGCTGGTACGATTCGGGCTGCGCTCCGTTCGCTTCATTGCACTATCCGTTCGAGCGAAGTGACGACTTCAAGCTACCTGTAGATTTTATAGCCGAAGGTGTTGATCAGACGCGCGGCTGGTTTTATAGCCTACACGCAATAGCGAGCGCCGTGTTCGGATCGAACGCGTATAGCACCGTAATAAGCCTGGGCCACATCGTGGACGAACAGGGTAGAAAGATGTCAAAAAGCAAGGGGAATTCGGTTGATCCTTGGCAAATCCTGAACAACGAGGGAGCTGATAGCCTCAGATGGTACCTTTTCGGCGTCGGCAACCCTGGAACCCCCAAGAGGTTCTATGAAGACGCAATCATTGAGTCTCAGCGTAAGACGATATCTACGATTTGGCACATCCTCTCCTTTTTTACGACGTACGCTCAGATAGACCAGTATGACGTGAAGTGGCAGCTCGCGGACGAGCAAAGAAACATCATCGACAGGTGGCTGCTCTCCCGGCTAAATGGTTTGGTGTCGAACGTGGTCGAGTATATGGACCGTTACGACTACTACTTAGCGACCCTGGCGATCGACTCTTTCATCGACGAGCTAAGCAACTGGTTTGTCAGAACGTCCAGGAGACGTTTCTGGAAGAACGAACATGACCTAGACAAAACATCTGCTTACGTCTCGCTTTTCGAGACTTTGTGGGCGTTAAGTGCGCTTATCGCCCCCTTCGCGCCATTTATTTCTGAGTACATGCACAAGACCCTCGCTCGATATGCTCCCGAGGCCAGAGAAAGCGTTCACCTCGAAGCGTATCCCGCCCCGCAACCCGATCGTCTGCTTCC
>PMIN01000075.1 GCA_003158275.1 Methanobacteriota archaeon | reverse complement strand
GAAAGCAGCTCTTCCTAACGCGAACAACTAAAGCACTTGTCGCGACGCTTTATCTCAGCTTCGTCAAGACTTTTTCAAAAAAACTCTTTTCGAAAAGAACAAACAGCGATTTCTGGTCATCTTTGTCAAAGCGGATCTCATCGTCTTTGTGAACGGTTTCATTATACTGCCCGTCAATGACGATAGCAGCGTCCTTTTCCTCTATTTTGATGACTACGGTGCTCTCACCATACACGACCCAGGGACGGACGGAAAGCCTATAGGGTGCAAGAGGGACAATAAGAAATGCATCTACTCGTGGATCCACGATCGGACCACCGGCGCTCATTGCGTACGCGGTTGACCCCGTAGGTGTAGCGACGATAACGCCGTCTGCACGCAGCACATCAAGAACATGATCGTCTACCTTGATGCTGCACTCAAGTATTTTTGCCGGTCGTGAAGTGACAATTACCGCCTCATTGGTAGCGGACGGTAGGAGTCGGCCATTGACCGACACTGCTAGTCTCGAGTGTGCTGAGACGCGGAAGCCGTCGAGCAGGCTTTCAACGACGCCGAGCGCCCTTTGCGGGCTGACTTCCGCCAGGAAGCCTACTTTTCCTACATTTATGCCCACCACTGGAATCGGGTGTGGAATATTTTGCAGAACTCGCAGGATCGTCCCGTCGCCGCCTACCGTCACTATTACGTCGACGTCGAAGCTTTCGAGTTCCGTTCCTCTTTGCCCAAGTGCGCGAGCGGTTTGATCTTCATAGATTACATCAGCACGGCCTTTGAAATGGCGGCCGATTTTGGCAGCTAAGTCGGTTGCTTCTTTAACATCACATCTAGAGACGATTCCTATGCGCATTTCTACTGACCCAAATCTCGTCGTTTTCTTGAATAGCGTGCGTTGCTGGGCGCTAAGCCTTTTACGTTAATGCGTATATATTTATATTTAATGCTTGTCTATTACCCCGCATGAAGGAGCAAACGGAAATACGAACGCTGAAAGTCGGCCGCTATATTATAATTGACGATGAACCCTCCACTATCGTTAATTTGGCAACATCAAAGCCTGGTAAGCACGGATCAGCCAAAGCGAGGATAGACGCGATCGGCGTTTTCGATGGCCAAAAACGATCGATCGTGCAGCCGGTCAGCGCCAAGATTTACGTCCCCATGGTTGAACGAAAAGGGGCTCAAGTTCTTTCTGTTATGGGGAGTGTTGCGCAGCTCATGGATCTCAACGACTATTCGACTTTAGAGATAGAGATTCCGCCAGAGCACAAGGATAAACTGGAGGCAGGCAAAGACGTCACGTACCTGGAATCGATGGGAAAGCGCAAATTAGATATCAAATAATAAATTCACTAGACAGTTGAATTTTTGACGCATGATATTTGCCGATTCAGGCTCTGATTACGCAAGCAGCAAATACGTTATTCACGGCGTCTTGTTCGACGGCACGTCCTCTTTTAGATCAGGTTCCCGATGGGCGCCTGAAGCTGTACGCAAAGCTTCGCACAATTATGAGCCGTACGACTTTGAGTGCGATTGTGAGCTTTTAGAGTCGCTGGTGTGTGATATAGGCGACACGGAGTATGGCAACGTAGACGACATGATTGCCGATCTGGAGGCAACAACGTCTCGCATCGTGGAAGACGGAAAAGTCCCGATAGCGTTAGGCGGCGAGCACTCACTCACTTTTCCGTGCGTCAGGGCCCTTGCAAACAAGATGGAGCTCATCGTGGTTATTTTTGATGCGCATTTAGATTTCAAAGAAAATTATCTTGGAAACGAATGCGGGCACGCGTGCGTCTCACGAAACGTGTTCGGTCTTTCCGTGCCGCTGATTCAAATCGGAATTCGCAGTGGAGCGCGCGATGAGTATGAGAGGGCGCTAGGCACCAGCGCTATTTATACGATGGACCGGATTAGAGGTGTGGGGATTAAGAAAATTTTGAATGACATAGCGCCGTTAGTCGAAAACAAGGCTGTATATCTTTCCATTGACGTGGACGTCCTAGACCCAGCATATGCGCCTGGAGTCGGAAATCCTGAGCCCTATGGGTTGACACCTCTGGAACTACGAACGGCGATCAGAGAGATTTCATCTCGCGTGGTCGGTTTCGATATGGTTGAAATAACTCCCGATTACGATATGGGAATGTCGGCTCTTGTCGGCGCGAAACTCGTTCGAGATTTCTTGTTCGCCCGCATAATGACGGACTGCGAAAAGCCATAGGAAACGGAGACTATTCGGTGAACCCTATCAAACACGCAAAGGTCGGAAAAGACATCACGGTAGCGGACTTAATGAGACAGTACGAAAATTGCGCTTTTGGAGCCGGTCGCCTAGCTCAGGCTGTTAAAATATACAAAGAAATGCAAGCTGAAGACGTCACGAGCTTTTTTGGCCTCGCTGGCGCCATGATTCCAGCAGGAATGCGGCAAGTTGTTGCTGACATGGTTAGGCGCGGCGATATTGATGTGCTGGTTACCACCGGCGCTAACCTTGTGCACGACATGATCGAAGCTTTCGGAGGCGAGCATTGTCAAGGACAATGCACTGCGAACGACATCGAACTGAAAAACTGCAAGATCGATAGGATATATGACGTTTATTTGCCCGACCAACATTTTACAACGTTTGAAGAAAGGTTTGACGCGATAGTTGGTGATATTCTAGATTCGCACCCACAAAAGCTGTTTACGATTTGCAATTTTTTGCGGGAGGTAGGGTCGCGCATAGAGGACAAAAACTCTATT
>PMIN01000051.1:460-2638 GCA_003158275.1 Methanobacteriota archaeon | reverse complement strand
GCGCCTTCGCCGTCGCGCGCGATCATTTTCGCCAGCTCAACGCACACAAAGTTCAGCGCGTTTTGAAAATCATCAACGTCAATGGCCGAAGAGCTCTCGCCGGTACCTATTAGGAGAACCGTATCGTTCGTGCTCGTATCGCCATCGACGACGACCATGTTGAAGCTTAGAGCGGCTGCTTTTTTCAGGCACGCCTGTAAAACGTCAGCAGTGAGCCGAGCATCCGTGTAGATAAATGCGAGCATTGTGGATAGCTGCGGTTCAATCATCCCCGCGCCCTTTGCTATGCCGCCTAGTGCGACGCCGTCGACCTCGACCGCCATTTGCTTCGGCGTGGAATCAGTCGTCATTATCGCTCGTGCTGCTTCAAGACTGCCATCGGCCGTATCTGTTATCGTCGATAGAACCTCGACAATCTTCGAATCGATCCAGCTCACGTTGAGCGGGGTTCCGATTACGCCAGTTGACGCAACGGCAACGTCGGGTGTGCGAATGTGCAAGCGGCGCGCAAGGCATTCGGCGACTCGTTCGGCATCTTCTATGCCGTTTGATCCCGTAAAAGCATTAGCGCTCCCGCTGTTTGCCACCACCGCCAAGATCTGCTGGCTCTCGACGAGGTGTTTTCGCGTCACGATGACGGGAGCTGCGGTGACTTTATTGGTGGTAAACACCCCTGCCGCTTGCCCGCCACCGGTGATGACCGCGAGGCCGTTTTTGCCTTCCTTGCAACCGGAGGCCTTCACTCCGCGTACGGCGCAGACGCCTCCTTGCACGACGCGCATTAACTACCCTCTGCAATCCCTCTTATGATATCGCCGCGCGTGACGATTCCGATCAATTGACCAGTTGCGTCGACGACTGGAAGCCGGTTGATTTTGTGCCGTATCATGTGCTCCGTAGCGGTTTCGATATCCGCATCGCCGTCTATGGTGTGAACGGGCTTTTTCATGACGCGATCGACCGTCCACTCGCCCACATCTTCGCTCACCGAGTCTCTCAGCTCGAGGCGCTCGATAATTTCGCGCACGGGAACCTCGATGATCTCGAGGGGGCTTGGGAGCCAGTACCCGGTGTGTTCGGGTATCTCGAGGAGCGAGAGTAGGTCATTTTCCGTTATGATGCCGATGAGGTTTTTATTAGCCACTACGGGAACGCCGCTTATATTGTTTTCCCGAAAGAGCTTGATGCACTCGCGCACCGTTGTGTCGGGCGTCACCGAAATGACGGTTGGATTCATGATGTTTGCGACTTTCATTGTTACCTCAGAGCGACAGTGCTGGAGACCAGAGGCCGGTCGTCTCATCGAGGCCGAACATGAGATTCATGTTCTGGATTGCTTGGCCTGACGCGCCTTTCACCATATTATCGATGGCGGAGATGACGACGACGCGGTTTGTTGATGCGTCTCGTTCAATGAACAGGTCACAGAAGTTCGTGCCGCGGACCGACCCGAGCGACGGAACGTTGAACCGAATGAATGGACTGTTGGCGTAGAACGCTTCGTAAAGTGATCGGATCCGATCTTCACCGAGTTCAGCGCTGGTGAAGATGTGCGCGGTGGTGAGAATGCCTCGAATGGACGGGATAGCGTGAGGCGTGAAGTTCACGGCCACGTTTCCAAGTCGCTGGAGTTCTTGAACGATCTCGGCTTTGTGCCGGTGTTTCGTTAGTTGATAAGGGATTACGTTCTCAGCCAAGTTAGGATAGTGCGACGCCTCTGTTGGAGCGGCCCCTGCGCCCGAGATCCCCGACTTGGAATCGAATACTGCATGATCAACGAGTCCTGCTTTGACGAGTGGCGCTGCAGCTAAGATTGCGCCCGTAGGGTAGCAGCCGGGATTGGCGCACAGGTCGGCGTGGGCAACCTCGGGGTGCAACTCGGGCAGCCCGTAGACGGCGTCTCGAGGATCGGTGTGCGGGCCGTACACCTCCGCATAGTTCCGCCCGAGGCGATAGTCGGCGCTGAGATCGATAATGCGAACCTCATCGATGAGGTCCGGCACAATTCCCATTGCGGCCCCGTGGGGGACCGCGAGAAACACGACGTCCGATTGTTCGGCAACTACCTTCGCTTCGGCGTTTACAAATCGGACTTCATAAAACCCTTTTAGATAGCGGTGAGCATCGGCGACAGGAACACCATCGAGCGCCCGCGAAGTCACTATGGTGACGTCGACG
>PMIN01000051.1:0-409 GCA_003158275.1 Methanobacteriota archaeon | reverse complement strand
AACACGGACTGCGCGGGCAGGCTGGCTGTGGTGCCCGTTTGGGCCCCTGGCAAGCTCATACTCGCCACTGAGCCATTCTGTGACAGCGCAGATGCTTCCGCTGATATCGCAGACGCTTCCCCAAAGTTTGACGAGACTGCTGGCACCAGCAAGCAGGGGCTGTATACTAAACACTTCTGCGACGCGTCAAGCAGATTCGTTGGTTGGCGTGGCGCGCTGCAGTTCTTGGGGTCTGCGCTCAGCGTCATCACTCCATCTGCCGGCTGTGTAGCGTTTGTCGGCGACGGGCTTGATTGGGGTTTTTCAGTGGAGCTTGCGGCAACTTCACCCGAGTGCTCCGATTGTGAGGTGGCAATTATGAGAGGGACAGGGGTTCGCTTCGCTGTCCAAGCCACTGGACTCACGGTTG
>PMIN01000088.1 GCA_003158275.1 Methanobacteriota archaeon | reverse complement strand
AGAAGCAGCGACGAAGTTGGCGTGTGAACTGATGCATTTCGACATTGGGGGCATCTACCTCATTGATGCGGATGCTCGCTACGCCACGCTACAGTACGGACAGGGACTCCCTGAGACCGCGCGCGATGCAATTGAAAAGATACCTTACCACGACGCCCCATTTAGTGCCATTCTGATCGACGGAGACCCTCTTTTTGCCGAGGACTACGTAACGTTCNNGCAAAACTGCAAGCAGATGCGTCGGTACGAGCAGCCCTGAAAGAAAAGGAGACGCTTCTCAAAGAAATCCATCACCGGGTCAAGAACAACATGCAGGTCGTATCGAGTTTGATGAGCCTGCAAGCTGATCGGGCAACCAACGTAGAAGCACAAGCGGTGCTGACCGCGAGCCAGAGCCAGATCAGATCGATGGCACTCATTCACGAGAAGCTGTACAGCTCGGGCACGCTTTCGGAGATTGAATTTGCTGATTACGTCGGGAGCTTGATCAAAGAGCTTCTACAGATGTATCGCGTTGCTCCAGATGCCGTCACGATCACGACAGACATCGAGGATGTCCGCTTCGGAGTGGATATCGCCATGCCCTGTGCCCTTATTCTGAACGAACTTGTTTCAAACTGCTTGAAATACGCGTTTCCTGATGGGAGGGTGGGCGAAGTTATCGTTGGAATGCAGTACGCTGACGGCACGTATACGTTGACCGTCGCTGACAATGGTGTCGGATTTCCTGCTGATGTGGACTTTAGAGCTACCGGCTCATTGGGCATGCAGCTCGTCACCGCGTTAGTTGGTCAGCTTGACGGCACAATTGACATGAATAGAGAGAACGGAACGTCTTTTGTCATTTCCTTCAGGCCGCCACCGTGAGATTGTGTCCTTCCTGCATTAGCTTGTGCTTCCTTTGGTGGTGCGACCATGAAACTGCCGTCCACAGGCAATGATGTAACAAATCCCACTCTGTTACTCCTCATCCCGCTTGTCTCATCCCCGAATTTGCTTCAAACGGCTGAACTCTTCGTTCGTGCCATAAGGGCCTCTAGCCTCGCAATAGCAAAGACTTAGAGTCATCCGAGTAATGATAGGCAGAGTATCCGGTGGTCAGGAGTTCGATACACGGAAATGAAAGAAAATATGGACGTGGATAAAGTCATCCGTCTCGCTGTTTGCTCTGACCAACGAAAAGAGATCCTCCTCTCAATGAATGACGGGATGAAATCGCTTCGCGAGCTGCGGGACGAGCTCAAGCTCTCCTCTCCNNCGGTGCTAATGAAGTATGAAGCATTCTGGCTCGAGCACGACTTGGGGGGGATTCCAGGCCATGTATTTGACAAGATTGGGTCGTTATCTGACGCCGCACTTATCACAGGCACGCCGACTGATGTTTTTAAAGCTTTGCGTCATTTTGCCGAGCTGTTCCGAGACAGCAAAGTCGTAAAACTGGTTTCCCCGTTCTACATTCCGAACATTGGTGAACTAGTGCTTGAGCAGTTTACTCGCCAACAACACGTGGCGCTCGTGCTAACCGACGAGGTATCGAACCATTTGATTGAGGAGATCGGTCGTGCACGTTTGAGGGAGGAAGGCAGCAAGAACCTTACGCTTTATGTGACCAGAGACAATCCCAAACTTGTCTTAGTCGTTGCTGACCCTTTCATGGGGCTTGGGCTCTATAGTTTAGACGGAGCATTTGACTATTCTTATATTTTAACAAGCCAAAATAGGGAGGCGATTGCATGGGGGCTAGAATTGTTTGATTATTATCTTGCAGCATCAGAGAGCGTCGTCCTGTAGGGAAGGACACTCCCGAAACGATTCTCGGCTTCCGAAAAGCAGACCTAGATGGTGGACGTAATTGACGTTGCACGCACTGCGGAAAGTGGCGCTCGGTTCACGGTCAGGCTGCCAACGCGTTACCGAGACAAAGTAAAAACGAGGAGGTGAACTCGTGGGAAAACTGACTATATTGGTTGTCGACGATGACCGAGACGCACTGAGCAGTTTTGTGCACATCTTAAGTGAGCACGGGTACGGCGTAGAAACTGCAGAAACCGGTCACGAGGCGATTGAGAAATGCAAAAGTGGCTCGCACGATCTTGCGCTCTTAGATATCAAGCTGCCCGATATGGATGGCACGCAACTGCTCGAGCAGTTGCAGGAAATCGAGCCCAAGATGAGAACGATCATGGTCACAGGCTACGCCAGTCTGGACGGCGCTCTGNNGGCTACACCAAAATGCCGATTCCCGCGTCCAACGAGGCGAGTCGCAAAGTCGATACTCGTCCTTGCTTCGGGTTAGTGTCCTGTCATGCCGATCGGCCAAGATCACCCCATCAGTGAAACTGCCACGCCTTCAGGGCCCAATTTTGCGACCGGTTCATGTTGCGCATTCAGGACTCGACGTCCCGCCTCCGACTCATCGGTGCGCCCCGTGAAGGAATTCCTCGACCTTGCAACACCGATAGGGTAAAACCCCTGCTTTTCCGCCATAAATGTCCAAAAGCGCGCGCATATGGAAACGGTTAAGAGTGCGCATCTCGTGTGGTACCTCACTGAAATAACATAGCTAGGGAGTATAAAAATGA
>PMIN01000194.1 GCA_003158275.1 Methanobacteriota archaeon | reverse complement strand
TTCACGCGAAGCGCCCATGTTCATTGCGGCCCGCATCTGCGCGGTTGCACAGGCTTCACAGCCCATTGAGGAAACCACTGCGAGGGCGATTAGTCTCTTTGTTTTTGCCGAAATCGCTCCATCGCTCAGAAGCGTTTTGTCCATGTCATATATGATGTCAAACATCTTCGGATGCGACTCATAAATCAGCTTCAGAAGCGCTGGTGAGAATCCCATATCTTTCCTAAGTTCTTTAAGTTCTACATCTCCAATAGGCATAATTTAAACCTCTAAATACTCATAAATGTTATAATATAAATCAATAGTTGAATTGGTGAAAGCGAATTCATCCGGCTGCGGCAGCTCTAGACACGAAGCTGGCACTTAAATCAAGAACCGCACTGCGCGGGGTGGCCAACTGAGGTGCGTTCGGGTGGCGTAACGACGGCCATTGTTAACGAAAAATGAAAAACGCTGAGGAAGAAAAGTTTCCTGAGGGCCGCAAGAAACGCGAGCGGTTGAAGGAGCCTGAGGGCTTGCCTAAAGGTAAAGAGTGCCCTCATTATCCCTGCCATTTCAAAGGACAAGTATGCGTATTTTGTTATTGTCCGAAGTACCCGTGTGAGGATTCCCAGCTTGGTAAGTGGATAGTGAGCTCTCAAGGCGACGTTATCTGGACGTGTATCGACTGCAGACTAATCCACAAGAACAGAATAGCGGAATATCTGCGTGTCCATCCCAAAGCAACGACTGAGCAATTGCAGCGCATCGACGCCGAGTAGTCGTGTGCGCCACAGTAGCGTCTCGCAGAATCCTTTCTTGCACAGTTAGGCAGCTGAGCACCGGTAATATCCCGGTGGACGTGCGGCTTGCCATCAATTTTATATAGAACTGTACGCAATGTAATCACGTCATTTCATGATTACAGGAGGAAAAGTATGGCAGGACGAGGACAACTTGTTAGTGCCGGCGGACAGCCGATTTTGATTCTTAAAGAGGGGGCCACTCGGACGCGAGGCGAGGAAGCCCAAAGCATGAATATCGAAGCTGCGCGCGCCGTAGCAAATGCAGTACGTACGACTCTTGGCCCTAAGGGGATGGACAAAATGCTCGTCGATAGCATCGGCGATGTCGTCATCACCAATGACGGAGCAACCATCCTAAAAGAGATGGATATTGAACATCCCGCTGCAAAGATGATAGTTGAGGTCGCTAAGACCCAGGACGACGAAGTCGGCGACGGGACCACAACCGCAGTCGTGCTCGTCGGTGAACTTTTGCGAGAAGCAGAGGAGCTTTTGAGTGAAGACGTGCACCCTACGGTAATCGCTGCGGGGTTCAACTTGGCCGCGCGCAAGGCGACAGACGTACTTACTGAAATGGCTTTTGAAGGTGATGATGCGACGCTTAAAAACGTTGCGATGACGGCCATAACGGGAAAGGGCGCTGAAATGATGCTCGGCGAGATGGCTGATATCGTTGTCGAAGCGGTGCAGCTCGTCGCTGAGGACGTTGATGGAAAGAAAACCGTAGACCCCGATGACATCAGTGTAGTGCGCCGCTACGGGGCATCGGTCGATGATTCAAAACTCGTGCACGGCCTCATCATCGACAAAGAAAAAGTGCACCCGCTTATGCCCACGACGGTGAAAGATGCTAAGATAGCCCTTCTTAATGTTGGCTTGGAAATCGAAAAGACGGAGATCGACGCGAAGATTGAGATCAACGATCCAGCACAGATGCAGTCGTTCTGGGATGAGGAAGAGCGGAGGCTTCAATCGATCGCCGACAAGGTGATTGCAAGCGGGGCAAACGTCGTTTTTTGCCAAAAAGGGATCGACGATCTCGTCCAGCATTATCTTGCGAAGGCAGGCATTTTGGCCGGACGGCGGGTCAAGAAAAGCGATATGAAACGCCTCGAAAAGGCGACTGGGGGCAAGATCACCGACACGCTGGAGGATATTGCCCAACTCGGCTATGCCGGTTTGGTCCAGGAGAGAAAAGTCGGCGATAATGAGATGATTTTTGTCGAAAACACCCAAAACCCCAAAGCGGTATCCATTTTGCTCCGCGGCAGCATCGAACACGTCGTCGATGAGATGGATAGGGCGGTAAACGACGCCCTGAAAGTCGTCTCATTGACCCTTGAGAAGAACCAAGTACTGGCAGGCGGTGGCGCTCCTGAGATCGAACTTGCAATGACTCTGCGCGACTATGCGACGACTTTTGGCGGTCGTGAACAACTCTCCGTGCGCGCTTTTGCGAATGCGATGGAGATCATTCCAAAAACGCTCATTGAAAATGCCGGTGGAGATCCACTAGACAAGATTGTGGAGCTTCGCAGTGCTCACGAATCGGGCGATCGAAATGCTGGTATATCAGTGGACGGTGAGGTGAGGGACATGTTAGCTCTCAATGTTGTTGATCCCCTCCGCGTAAAACTAAACGCGGTGGAATCCGCGATGGAGACTGCCAACATGATTTTGAGAATTGACGATGTCATCGCTGCAAGCACAGAAACGCCGGGACCTGGCGGCGAAAGTCCAGAGATGTACTGAGAAGCGGAACGGTATTGATGACTGTGCTTGGCAGTCATCGTTCTCTCTTTTTTGAGGCCACAAATCGCGAATGTGGATCTGGCCTCCGATCTACGACGCAATGGCTGCCCGGCCGCTAACATAACTTATAAATAGACAAGAATTGCTCATTTGAGTGGTTTTCAGGCGAAGGTCGGCAGGCGGAAGTTTGCACCACGACACAGTGAGTCGTGACTTATGCGGCAAAAAGGGATTCTTGCGGTTTTAATTGTTACGATAATGCTGTTTTCGTGTGGCTGTTTGGGGGGCGGCCAGAGCAATAATACTAACACGCCACCTCTCGCGAACTCCTTGCTAGTCGTTAGATCGGTTGAGGTAATGGTAGGCTACAACACGTCTCTTTCTTGCGTTTTGAACACGACGAACGGGCAGGGCCTTGATAATCAGGTTGTTTACTGGTACCTCGACGGCACGCCTCTTGGGCAAAGCTCCACTTACTTTGGATTTGCAACATACAACCTGTCTGTGAGCGAGGTCTCTGGACTTCTGCTGGGACAACACCAAATTCTTACAAAATACCCGGGGGATGCCGATTATGCGGGTTCACAAGCAGAAGGCGTGCTGCTCGTTATCGCAGCACCGACGCCAACACCAACCCCAACGCCAAGACCAACCGCAACNNCACCGAGTCCATCATCAACACCCACAGCAAGCCCGACCGCGACTCCAAGCCCGTCGAGGCGAACGGGATCGGTTACCTAAGATTCGCGGACGTGTCGTCGCGGCGCGATCGGCGGCCGGTGTCGCCGTGCTTCTCACGCTTCTCAGGTAGGCACGAGGCGATCTACGCGAGACTTACGCGCAGACGTGTTACGATGGAGCTTGAGAAGCGTGCTGCAGACTTGAAGCGTGGCGGTGATCTTGTCACTTCCGCAGGGCATGCGATTTTAGCCAATCAGTAATCGCCGGTAATTCAAGTTCGTTCCGCGCAATAGCTCGTTTCGCGCAATAGCTAACACGAAACTCTTTATCGGTGCTTTGGGATCTATATAGTAACCATTTTGCTCTAGGAAGAGATCGCACGCTAGGAAACCGGTTCTTTTCTTGCCCTTGATCGATGGTTACGTACTGATGATACATTCGGTCAGGGAAGCAGCTTTCAAGAATATGTTGGGTAAGGCGTATGCCGATGAATTTGCGTTCGAGGGCGAACAAGGCAGCTTGAAAGTAGATTATCGGCAATGCCGGGGTGAAGACACGTGTCGCGCTCGCCGTTAATCGCCTCAATCATCTCCGTGGTCTATGCTTCGAATCTGCTGCGCGGTCACGTACACGACCATCGCTAAAACTCCTCAAGCTCTTCTAGCACACTTCGGCACCGTTCTATGGCGTCACAGAGCAACTACTCAAAGTCCTCTTCTTGTTGCAAAGTTTTGTGGGTAGTGCCTGACTCGCCTGCGTCTGCCCCTCTTTCAATCTTTGACAAACTTGTTGTATGCGCGGCTTTGAAAACCGTTGTATTTAGAGAATCCCTCTGCATCGCGCTGATCTAGCGACTTATCGTTAAATGAAACCAGTGCTTCCGAATATAACGCCTTGGGCGAACTTCGAGCGACGGCGGTTGCCGTTCCTGCATGCAGCAGCAACGTAACCGAACCGGTGACCCGTTCTTGCGTTTTGTCGATAAACGCGTCTAGTGCGGCGGTCAGCGGTTCGTCCAGTAAGCCTTGATAGATCAGCTCAGCCCACGCCGCTTCGACTTGCGCCTTGAACTTTCGTTCCAGTCGCGTCAGGACAAGTGCCTCTAACTCTTGGTGAGCCGTCAGAATAACTGTCGCTGCGGGATGCTCGTAAATCTCTCGCGCTTTAAGGCCAAGAATGCGGTCTTCGATAAGGTCGGTTCGACCGACACCGAATTTTCCCGCCACCTCGTTGAGCTTCCGGATGAGCTCAAGTCCGTTCACTTGTGCGCCATCTAATGCGACTGGGATACCTTTTTCGAAATCGAGGCTTAACAGGAGTTTGCCTCGCGTTTTCGTCGGCGCCGTTGTCCACTGATATATGTCCTCCGGGGGGATACAGGAGGGGTCTTCGAGACGTCCCCCCTCGATGGAACGGGACCAGAGGTTTTCATCTACGCTGTACGGCTTCTCAAAAGTAATCGGGACGTCAAGATTGTGTTCGAGCGCATATTCGATCTCCTCGGAACGCGTCAGATTGAGTTCACGCATTGGCGCGTGAATTTTGTATTTTGATGCTCGGAATACCGCTTCGAACCGAAGCTGGTCATTGCCCTTACCGGTGCAGCCGTGTGCGATCGCTGAGACGTGCTCTCTCTCAGCGATTTCGAGCACTTTCTTTGCGATGAGTGGTCGAGCAATAGCTTGTCCCAGGGTATATCCTTCGTAGTTGCCGTTTGCCTTGATCAGCGGAAACAAATACGTCTCCACGAACTCGTTCTTCGCATCTACCGTGTAATGCTTGTCGCTCAGCTTGCCAGCCCGCGCTTCTGCATTTCTCAGGTCGCTCTCTGGTTGGCCGACGTCAACCGTAACGGTGACAATCTCATCATACTGGTATTGCTCTCTCAAGATCGGAACGCAGACAGAAGTGTCCAGACCTCCAGAATATGAAAGCACGATTTTGCTCAACACAATCACCTTGATGAAGTGGTTTTACAGTTTTTGCTGGCGCGTCTGTTATCGGCTACCTCAAGCGCGCGCCTGAATTACGGCGGTGTTGGCGACCGTATCAGAGAACCGCTGTCGCGGGTCACCTTGAGTCGCGAAGCCAACGATCAGATCTAGTGCGAATAGGAGCGCGAAAGCTGGAAGCCAGGCTTTAGTGAAACTTCTCACAAAGGCCTTTGTATAGCTCATGCTGCCGCCTAGCGACCTCACTTTTATGTCCATAAAACGCTTGCCGATCGTCCCACCTGTCGATCCTTCTAATGCGACGTAGTAACCCCACACGATGATGAGGCCAAATATGACTGAAAATCCCGAAAATAATCCGCCAAAAGTGTTTACGTTGAATACCAGTACAGGCAAGAACAACACAATTGCCAGGACGGCGTTCAATACCACGAACACGACGAGCAGAATTAACGAGTCGATGACAAACGCTATTGCGCGTCGCGTCCATAAATTTTGGAGCGCGCTATTGGCTCGTACGACTTCAAACCTTCGCTGCATTGTGTTGCTCCACCGTTACACGCGCGAGCTTAAAAGCGTTTTTGTCGACGCTGCACCTTGTGATCTGTCTCGTTTCCAAGCACGCTTCATATTGTGGTCCTCACGCGCAAGCGCAATGTGCGAGTAAAGTTCGCCGCTTTTGCGGCTGTCGCTCTCGCGCAGTAGCGGCTAGGCATAGAACAGCACGCACGCTGCTCGAGGAACGGAGGCTTTAAACACACGCGACGCTTGGTATCCATTGAAGCGGCGCGATCGTGCGCGTAATTAGCTTTCCGGCCATAAATCCTTAATGTAACTATTTAAAGGCTTTATCGTGAGGTTCTGAGCTCGTGGCTCATCGTAATGTTCCAGCATCGTGTGGATGGCATCAGCTGAAGCTCGGGCTCCTTGGACACTTGTTATGTACGGCACATTGTAATCTACGGCTGCGCGCCGCAGCACCTCTCCATCAAGCCGGGACTGCTTCCACGTAGGGGTGTTGATTATTAGTTGTATCCCGCCGCTGCGCATCATGTCCAGCAGTTCGGGGCTGTCGGTGAGTTTGGGCACCCTTGTTACTAGCACGTCGCGCTCTCCAAGGTAGTTTGCTGTCCCGACCGTCGCTAGCAGCGTGAATCCGGCTTTCTGTAGTGATTTTGCGATGCCGCATAATTCAGGCTTATCCTCGTCTCTTACCGAGATGAACACCGTCCCCGAAAGTGGCAGTTCATTCTCGCTCGCGAGGGCTGCTTTGTAAAATGCCCTTCCGAAGTCGTAGTCTATGCCCATGACCTCTCCCGTACTTTTCATTTCGGGACCTAATATCGGATCTACCCCGGGGAGCTTGTCAAACGGGAGCACTACTTCTTTCACGGCAACGTGCCCGATCGTGGGCTCTGTCGGATAAAGGTCGCGCAACCGCTGCCCCATTATCACTTTGGCGGCGATCTTTGCCAATGGCACGCCTGTGGCTTTTGAGACATAGGGAATCGTTCTGCTTGAGCGTGGATTTGCTTCTAGAACGTAAACCGTCCCGTCTTTTATCGCCAGTTGAAGGTT
>PMIN01000102.1 GCA_003158275.1 Methanobacteriota archaeon | reverse complement strand
CACGTCGATGTCTTCTGACATCTTTGATAACGTGATCCGGGCGTTCTTCACGAGAGAGTGAAGTATCGCTAAATCAGTCTCATCCATCTCAGAGTCAATGTCGTCTCCGGTCATAGATGACTTTGAGTATTTTGCTTATTGTTTATATTATTTTGGGAAAAATACTCTAATCATAATAAAAATAGAGAAATTTACTAAATATTTTCGTTCAATTGGGAAATCGTGCAGCCACTCGTGCGTGCCTCTTTGTCCGCCCTCGCGAGTGAATTCTACTATCCCGATATGGCAAAGCAGCTGCACGATGAAAATCGGTTTCTACAAGCTCGTGACCCGGAGATCGTTCGCGAGCTCACAGCGGCGCAGACTTTGGCACTCATTGACCTAACGAGTACTTCAATGCACACTTGCTCGTGAGTGCGCCGTTCAAAAGCAGGCTCCCGCAAGAGACTCTTCGGGGCTCTTCTTCAACGGGTCGCGGCGCACGAGGTCAATACGACACGGCAGCCTGAGCAAACTCAGACGCGGATTCGAAAAACTGTCGAAATGACCTAGCCTAGTACAAGAGAGTCAGGTTCTCTTTGCCCTTTGCGCCTTCTTTTCTCTCAGCTTCTGACTGTTCGAGGCTTTGGTACGCTTTCATAACGTCGCTGAAGAGCAGCTCCACCATATCCCTGCTGAAGTTCTCCTTGATGACCATCCGCATCACGGCGACGTCCTGAGCGTTCTCGGGAAGATAGTAAGCAGGCACGATCCAGCCTTCTTGTCGAAGCTTATCTGACAGCTGGAAGACCGTGAAAGGTGCGTCCTTCAAACGAAATGCCACGAGGGGGAGTGTTCTTTGTTTGTTGATGATCTCAAACTTGCCGGTATCGTACAATTTTTCGGCGAGGTAATGGCTGTTGCTCATCATGTTCGTCATAATATCTGTGTAGCCGCTTCTGCCCAGCCGTATGAAGTTATAGTATTGCGCGATAATGGTGCTGCTGCTCTTCGAGAAGTTGAGCGAGTAGTTCGTCATCTCCCCTCCCAGGTAATTGATACGGAATACCAGCTCTTCAGGGAGATCGTTTTTGTCCTTCATGACGAGCCACCCGACTCCGGGGTAAACAAGGCCATATTTGTGCCCCGACGCGTTGATTGATCTCACCTGTTCGAGCGCAAAGTCCCATTCGAGATCGGGTCGGACGAATGGTGCGACAAACGCGCCACTTGCCCCGTCGACGTGCAGGGGTATATCCCAGCCTTTTGTGCTCTTTATGTCAACGAGCAGGTCGTTGATCTCCTTGATTGGGTCCATCTGTCCGGTAAACGTGGTTCCCAGTACCGCGGCAACGCATATGGTGTTCTCGTCAACTTGGGCAGCCACGTCATCCGCGCTGATAATGTATGTATCCTCTTGGAGCGGGATGAGTCTCAGTTCGACGTCGAAGTAGCGGGCGCTTTTCTCCCATACTGTGTGGACGTCTGCCCCCATCACGATATTCGGGTCGTCGCACGGCTTTCCCTCTGCCTGTCGACGCTTTCTCCAGGTCCACTTATGCGCTAACACGGCGAGCATGATAGCCTCTGACGACCCTATCGTCGCGGTCCCGATGGACTCGCAGTCTTCAGGAGCGTTGAACAAGCGGGCGAGCATGTTGACCACACGTTCTTGTATAATCGTGGTTTGCGGGTACTCATCGTTGTCCACGTAATTCTTGTCGAGGGTTTCCGCGATGAGCAGGTGCGCCTCCGGCTCCATCCACGTCGTGACAAAGCTGGCAAGGTTTAGTGCGGGATTTCCGTCGAGGTTAAGTTCATCATGAATGAGTTGATAGGCAGCGCGGGCAGGCATGCCATCGTCAGGCATGACGTATTTTGGCACCGGCTGGCTGAAATAGCGATGGCCGTATGTCGTGGTATGATCAGTCTCAGATTCCTTTTTCGTGCTCAAATCTACCTTTTTTGATAACATAAAACTCTCCTTGTTGCATTAGAACGGTCTGGTCTTCGAGGGCAAGTCCTCTCTCAATTTCGGTCAAGCGCCCTTGAGCTTGCCGCTTTCAACTGGGCTTCAACTCGAGCGCGTCAAGACCGCCAGGCAGAAAGTATAAACCGTTTTGCTTGTTAAGGTTTTTTGGTGTTTCCAGCCCAATATTCAGGGATTCGACGCCACAAACTTATCGAAGGTGGACGGGAAAAACGCGTGGGGGTGTTCACGTCCAGATACACGAGAAGGTCTCCGTCTCGAGCGTGCCGCCCGAAGGTCTTGCATGCCCGTCAACAGCACGGTATCATCTATGAAAAGTGAGCTCTTCGAGGAGTCAGACCGCGTCCGCGTCGCAGTGACGTCGCGCGCCCGCCGCAAGCATTACTCGCATCTCAACGTCAATCGCGGTTCGACGTTGTGGGCGCCACGCGCAATCGGCTGGTGGATCGGGATTCTGTTTGCGGTAGGATCCACCTGCTTTGCAGTAGGTGCTGTCCCTGCGTATCTCTCGGCGGTGGGCTCTGAGGCTGACGCACTCACGTTTTTTGTCGGATCCCTGTGGTTTACAAGCGCCGCGTTCCTGCAAGTCGTAGAGTCGGCAAACGTCGATGACGCTCAGCGGCAACCGGAAGCTTCCCCCAGAATTCATCTATTAGCGTGGTTCCCGCGTCGAATTGACTGGTGGGCGACGATCGTGCAGTTCGCAGGTACGCTGTTTTTCAACGCCACGACGTTCAACGCTCTGAGTGCCAGCCTTACGGTGCATCAGCTCAACCGTCTCGTGTGGGCACCTGATGCATTTGGCTCGACGTGCTTTCTCATCGCAAGCGGGCTCGCGTGGTTTGAAGTGTGTCGCGCGGTCAGCTGTTGGCGATTGCGCAGCCTGCCGTGGTGGATCACGGCCCTCAACCTGCTGGGCTCAATCGCGTTTGGCGTGTCCGCAATCGCGTCGTTTGTGTTGCCGACGACAGGTGTTCCTATAAACGTGGCTCTCGTAAACTTAGGTACGTTCGTGGGCGCGGGGTGCTTCTTCATCGGTGCGGTATTGCTACTGCCAGAGCGCACACAAACTGATTCTAATTAAAAGCAGAATCCCACAATGACCATGTCTGCGGGCTAGGACACGTTTCTGCTCTCTCAACGTAGCGTGTTACGTTCCTCGCTACGTCCTAGCCAGTCGTTGGCTCGCGTAACCGCCAAGTGTCGATGAACCGACTTCGTCTCGTGTCAAAAAGATGGTCTCAGCGCCGAGTGACTCTAAATACTTGGTGCGTCACGGCTGCGCATTAAGGTCGTCACACTCGCCGGTGAGCACCTATGAAATGGTTACCGCATACAGTGAGTTCGCGACTTTAAAGAACTAAGAATACGAACGTTTCACGTCCCACTCGCCTGTGTAACGGCCGGTGCTTGTTCTTCCTGCTCTCTTTGGATTTCTCTCCATGTGCGCCACATAGCAAGGGCGAAGCCCACGATCGCAGGTCCCAGAGCAAAGCCGATGGGGCCGAACGCCACCAGGGCGAACGTGTACGCGATGAGTGAAATCGGACGTGGCACTCTGCCGGTTCGTTCCATCCACCGTGGTTGGATGGTGTACCGAAGGATCAATTCAAAAATGACTATGCTTAAGATGAGCACGAGAAGGCCTGTGATCGCGTGCCCCGAAATGATGAGCCAGAGGGCTAGAGGGATATAAATCAGCATCCGTCCGATCGAGGGAATGAGGCCCACGAACACGATAAAGACCGCGAACGTGACGAAATACGGCACACCAAGCAATCCGTATATGATAGCGGCAAGTATGCCGCAAATGAGAGCCACTGCGACGTATATAACAAAGAAAGTGTAGTAGATCGGGTTGAGTTGATCGAGGAAGCGAGTGACGAGTGGCCGTTGTTTGGCCGGAACGGCGGCTTTAAAGTCTTTGACGATGACGTCGCCCCTCCAAAGGATACCGAGCAGGAGGAAAAAGGCGATGACAAGCTGGATCAGCAGGAATGGGATAGCCCGTAGAACCTGTCCCGCCACGTCTCGTGCCGTCCCAGTGAACGTGCTTGTAATACTGCCTCCGCTGGTCGCAAGAGCGCTGATAAGTGCGGCTATGGGCCCTACTTTCGCTACACCAGAACCGACGCTGTTGTTGAGTCCTCCGCTGAGAGCTGTGCTCGAGCTTGAGGCCGAGGTCACTAGTTGAGCTAGTTGCTGCGCGACGATAACCGTTAGGCTTGTAAGCGCGAGCACGAGGACAACGCCTGTAACGACGATAACGATAAGCGCCGATAACCCTCGGCGGTGAATATGCTTGTCGAGCCACACCGTAGGCCACCACAGGATGTACGCGCCCCAGAGGGTCAGTATCAACGCACTCTTCCACGGCCAGGCCATGTACAAAAGAAGGAGCACAATGAAAATCGCGACGGCGATCACGATGACGTTGAATGATAAGTTACCGCGCTGTTTATCCAAAAATGACAGATCTACCATGGGTCGAAGGCTTAGCAGTCGCACAGCCCAACGTGCTTTTGCGGCAAATTCGACATAAAAACAACTCACTCTTATTTGAAGTTTTTGATATCGTTTCGCGTTCGCGGCGAAAACGGGCTGCTGCTATCGCTATCGTGCCAGGCGCAGCGTCGGCATTGCAACCACAACGGTGTTCGTGATAGGAGTGGCTCTCAGACAGCGGATTGCACACGTGCCGCACCGCAAGGCAGGTCCGCGGAAAGTGGCTAGAACTGACCTCTCACGATCAAACGACAAGGGCTGAGTACATTTTAGAAACTAGGGCAAGAGTTCAATGATTAGCCGCGCGAGACGTGCCAGGGTCGGTCGCGGGCGTGCCGAAAATCGCACGACGCTGCTCATATCGTGTCTTCGTTCGATGAAATTGTTTTTCTAGGCTGTGCTAGCTGGCACCGCAAAAAAGTGGAGATGGGTGTAACCCATCTTCTAGAGACCATGCTAGCTACTCTAACCATATGGGGGCCTGCCTTTTGCGGACTTATTTTTCAGCCTGCCGTTATATTCCTAAGAGCTTCTTCTTCGACGCTGCAAACTCTTCGTCTGTTAGCACGCCTTGGTCGTGGAGATCGGCCAGTTTCTTCAACTGGGCAGTGGTATCGTCGCCAGCTGGTGCCGCAGCCGGCGCGGCAGCCGGTGCCTCCTGTGCGGCAGCCTGCTGTGCTTGAGCCTCCTGGGCCCTCCGCTCTCCCGCTCTCATTCCTATAACAAGCGCTGCTCCTCTTCCTCTCATTGTTCAGTCACCTCTTCTTGCCAAGTCTTTCTCTACTTTCTCGATATTTTCAGGGGGTATCCGCCCCATGTCGATCACCTCGGCATTCATTTCAAGGAGGTCCTCCTTGAACTGGGTAGCCCAAACGTTCTCGAACAGGAGAAGGCCAGCCGTGCTGTTGTTGGGCAACGATGCGGCGATCGCTTCTATATCGCCTTGTGAGAACCATTCACGGGTATTCTTTGACAATTCTTTGAATGCAGCTCGCGCTTCTTCTGTCAGGTCGACTGCCTCGGCTGTTACCAGTTTCCCGCGCTCATCCTTCATTATGAAAACCATATCGATCACCCGGATGATGCCTTGTTTTTCAAGTTTCAACAGCTCAGGGGCTGCCTTGCCACTGAATTTGTTCCCGGGAAACTTGACCATCAGATAGTCCACCGGACCCATTACCTTACCTTGTGTCATAATACTCCCAGCATTCCCCGTCATGAAGAGGACGCCATAATGTAACTGGTGGATCCATTTAAAATATCTTCCCCGACGACTATAGTCTGCATCGCCGGATCTCTCATAGTGGTTTATAAAACCCGAAATTTCTGGCGCTGAACCATGCCGAACCCTCAAGACCACAAACCACAAATTAATGGGGGGTGCGAAATCTTCTGAAAGCAGCAAGGCAGCAGCGACGGCCTACGCACAAAACGACTTTAGGACTTTGGCGTGCGAGCACAGTGGCATTGAAATAAATAGTTGAAGCACATAACCGCACAATAAAGAGAGGCGAAGCGGTAGCTGAAAAAGCGCATCGCCAGTTACCACGTAGATAACGGAGGTGAAAAACTTGGTAGGACCAGTGGGAAAAGCCGCAGCCGTTCATCATCACAGAGACAAGAAGGACGATGATAAGAAGGATGATGACGTCATAGAACACAAGGGAGCGGCTGTTGCAGCACATCGAAGACGCAAATAGAGGGAGACGGCCCCTCAAAACAGCGGCAGGAACGTAAAGCAAAGCGTGTTCCAATCTTTTTCTTTTTTTTGATTTCCTTTTTTTGCGGCATGATCAAGGCACCTTACTGACGGCTTTCCGCGCGGTGGGAAACTGACCGAGCTGACCGGGCGAGAATATTATGGTCAGCGTAGCAACGAAAAAAGAGTATGTGCCCTACGCGTTATCAGAAGGAAAAACAAACACGCTGCGCGCGAGGAGGCTGCGGCGGTTCGCCACCCAAGTTCAAAGGAGACAATATCATGACGACTCAGAAAGAATCAACCCCTCAATCGAGCCATCAAGTGCCTGAAGGAAAGCAGACTAGCCTTGGGCTTTATGTGACGGCGAAAGAGGCTTACGAGAGGTGGAAGGCCGAGCCGGAACGGGTCAACATAGTCGACGTTCGCACCCCCGAAGAATACGTTTTCGTAGGCCATCCGGAAATGGCGAGGAACATTCCCCTCGTCTTTGTAAAACACGAGTGGGACGCTCACAGCAACCAGTTCGTTATGCAGCCCAATCCTGATTTCATCTCCCGCGTGAAGGGCCTACACACGTCCACCGACACGCTCTTGGTCATGTGCCGGTCTGGGGGCCGTGGCGCTAAGGCCGTCAACGCGCTTGCCAAAGCCGGGTTTGTGAACGTCTACAATGTGATGGATGGCATGGAAGGTGACAGGGTTGACGACCCCGGAAGCATCAACCACGGAAAGTTGATGAAGAACGGCTGGAAGAATTCCGGAGCGCCCTGGACCTACGATGTTAATCCAGAGCTAATTGGCTTACCTATCGTCAAGAGATGACTTGCTCTATGACTGGACGCTTGATGTAAGAATGCGTGGGTTTAAGCAGAAAACTGCCGCCTCTGCCAAGCATTTTTTTACCGCTTTGTACACCACCGACGCAATTTTGGAGGTAATCATAGAGCCCTCGCCAACATGACAAGCGCTTCGTTTAATCTCTTCTTCTAAAAATTCCTTTGAGTGTTTCCCAGGTTTGCAAGCGGTTAGAGGCCCTCTAGTCGCCCCGCGCCTAGAGTATATGCTGGGTCGCCAATAATGGTCTTTGATTCTGACAGCCTCCCGGACGTTTTGAAGCCCTAAGGGCACATCATCCGCGAATTGGCCAAAATCAGAACCTTGATATAGACAAAAGCCGCCGTATTTGTGGCTGGAAACGACGCGATTTCAAAAACCAGACAGGAAGGTAGACGTGATTGACATTGGCCAGTTCTTTGCAGAACGACGCTATGCGACGATAGTTTTGCTTATCGCTGTCGTTACTGCGTTCCTGGTGCTTCTCATTTCCTGGCCGTGGGTCAACGTTATTCTCATCACGCTATGGGCGGCATATGTTCTCTGGTTTCCTGCACGGTGGCTCGAGCGACGCATCCACAGGCGCAAGTTATCGTCCTTTCTCGTTATGCTTCTGATCATCGCCGCGTATGTGCTGATGTTGTTTCAGGTCGTTTACATACTCGCAGATGATCTCACAACTTATCAAGTGGCGTTCGGAACTTCGAACACGACGATTACCAGCGCGCTGTCGCATTACCTGGGCGGCACCCCCGTAGTTACTAACGTCACCGTCGACGCGGGACAGGCGGGATCAAGTATCCTCACCGCGTTCGTTAATGCCGCGTTAGCCATCGTTCAAGAAGCGATTAAGTCGGCGCCAATCTTTCTGTTTCAGCTTTTCATCATCACGCTTTTAGTCTGGTTCCTGCTGGTCAACGGCGATCGTATCGTCGCGGAGTTCAAGTCCCTGGCCCCGCGCACGCACCAGACCACCGTGGATGCCTTTTTAGGGCACCTTGACGCGATATACCACGCGCTCTATGTGAACTATATCTTCGCGGCGGTTATCAGCGCCATCATCGCGCTCGTCTTCTTCCCCTTAATTGGCGTGCCGTACGCGCTAACGGCGGCCTTCCTCATGCTCACCATCGGCATCATCCCAGTCATTGGGCGGGCGCTTGTGTACGTTCCCGTCTCGCTCTACTTCTTGGTAATTGGTGACCCAGCCAAAGCGCTGTGGGTGCTCATTGTTAGCGTTGTCTTGTTCCAAATCATTGTAGGGCTTTATATCATACCCTTCCTAGGACATCGGGGAAGAGCAGGCATACCAAAACCAGTCGCCCTCCTCGCATACGTCGTTCCTTTTGCGGCGCTCGGCCTTATTGGTGTGATTGTGGGGCCGGCGGTATATGGGTTTGCACTCGCCCTGTATAGAACCTATCGCGAGAAGCGAAAGGAAGAGGATGCGCTAGCTCAGCTATCCTCTCGCGCAGGCGCAGCACCTCCTTAAGATACCGCCCACCTTAGAAAGTGTGCGCTAGATAACCAGATTGGTGAACGACCGGTTACACTGAGCAATATAGGGCTGTAAAAAAAGAATGCGACGGCCAGATGCTAGGTTAAGCCGTCTGACAGCCTTGGTACTAACCCAGACGTGCAGCACCTGTTTCTCTTTCGCTTCAAACAGGCGCTCTACGGCCGAATCTAGCGGCCTAGCTACAAGACGTGAAGCGGCCACCATTGTCGTAGGAGTACAATCCCTACGACCAGAGAAAGCGCCCAGCTCGCAACGAGAAGTGCTGGCATCACTGTCTTGTGAAGAGGGCCCGCGTGCGAGATGTCTCGTGCCTGCAGGCGGCAAATCTCGAGAAGTTCACAAGGGATCATCCTTTTCATCAGCGCCAAACCGAGTAGGGTTACAAGCAAATCGTCCAGCTGGCCAAGCACAGGAATGCAATCGGGGATGAGATTCACGGGGCTTACGTCATAAGCGACTGCACCCGCTGCACAGGCTTTGGCGTACCAGGGGACTTCCGGGCGTTTTAGTGCCGCATAAAGCACGGAGAGCTCCTGTGCGAGCTGGCTCGGGCGTCTCCTCAAGCCGGCGAATGCGGAGCTTTTGCGTGCTCCATCCTTCGACTGGGCGCGGGATAACTCGCGCAAGAGTGGTGCTTTATGAGTGAACCCTGAACCGGTCATATATTCCTCCTCGAACCCTTCACCTACCACTTACGTCGCCGGACAATGATGCTAGCTTCGTCAGTTGGACCGGCTGAGTGTTGGCTCTCACGCACTGTCGAGTTGTCCGTGTATCCTAGTGCAAAAAGTTATTAACGGAACAATCTCTTATCTCTTTTCTCGTGCCACGCGGGTTGTTTGCCCAACATAACCAACAAGATAGCGAGGGGGGGGACTAGTGCTTATGTTGCAGGAATGTGCTGCTCGAGGACCCCTATATATTTCAGGCTCTCACTGAACGACGACGAGAAAGTTGCGCGCCGTTCCGGCTAAGGTCGGGAGCCATTTTTCCAGAGGGTATGAATTATGAGCAAAGAAGAGAAGCAGACAGGAGATAATCTGGTCATTATGGCCGGTTATCAGGCCATAAAGCCGGCCGAGAAGGACTTCGACCAGCTCACACAGTTGATAAAGGAAAAGAAAGTCACATGTGATGGCATGATCCTCGTCGAGCGCGACAAGGAGGGTCAGTCGAAGATCGCTGCGACTGTCGACCGCCTCGGCCGCCAGGGGACAGGCTGGACTGGGGGCGTCGGCCTCATTGTGGGCCTCGTCTCGCCACCGCTGTTAGGATCGGTTGCTGCAGGGGCCGCAACCGGCGGACTGATTGGTAAATTCGCCAAGCGCAAGGTAGAGAGCGGCATCGAGAGTGGGCTCGGCGACAAGCTCAAGCCGGGCACGGCGGCCATCATCGCCATCGTCGACAGCAAAGACCGGCTCGCAGCCGAGCAGGCGCTGACAGACTCGCCGGCTAAGTCGGTCGCGCAGATTGACGAGAAGGGCATTAAAGGCCTTAAGGAGAGCTTAGCAGAAGCGGCCGGTAAATTCACCCCCGACCGCACCGTGCTGCCTATCCCCGATCGCAGCTTTGGCGGGACAATCGGGCGGACGATGGACACGTCAGTTGCCGATTGGACAATCATTCCCGGACCCAAGGCGCCGGATGACGCCCCCAACGTCCTCGTCATAATCATCGATGATGCTGGGTTCGGCAACCCAGACACGTTTGGCGGTCCGATTAGAACTCCGAACCTCACACGGGTGCAGGAGATGGGCATCACCTATACCAGCTTTCACGTAACAGCTTTGTGCTCCCCGACTCGTGCCGCTCTGCTGACTGGCCGCAACCACCACCGGGTGGGATTTGGCTCCGTAGCCGAGTTTCCGGGTCCGTTCCCGGGCTATTCAACGGCGAGGCCGCGAAGCTGCACAGCATTCCCCCGCATCTTGCAGGAGAACGGGTACGTTACAGGCGGGTTCGGCAAATGGCACCTTACCCCGGACAATGTCCAGGGTGCCGCAGGACCGTTCGACCACTGGCCCCAGTCGTGGGGCTTCGACCACTATTGGGGGTTTTTGAGCGGGGCAGCAGGCCAGTACGATCCCATCATCACACAGGACAACTCCATTTTGGGCGTGCCGGAGGGCAAGAACGGCACACAATACTACTTCCCCGACGACTTGACCGACAAGGCCATAGAATGGTTACACGCGGTGCGCGCCCAGGACGCTAGCAAACCGTGGTTGCTCTACTACGCCACGGGCTGCAGTCACGCACCTCATCACGTCGCGAAAAAGTGGGCAGATAAGTACAAGGGCCAGTTCGACAAAGGCTGGGACAAACTGCGCGAGGAAATCCTCGCGCGGCAAAAGCAGCTGGGAGTCATCCCTCAGGACACAGAGCTGACGGAGCGGCCCGACCTCTTCCCAGCGTGGGACTCGCTCAACGACGCGGAGAAGAAGCTCTATGCCCGACAGATGGAAGTGTACGCCGGCTTCTCGGAGAACGCCGACTGGAACGTTGGCCGATTGCTCGATGTCGTCGAGGATATGGGTGACTTGGACAACACACTCATCTTTTACATCTGGGGCGACAACGGCGCTAGCATGGAGGGAACGCTTACCGGTTCGTTCAATGAGATGACGTTCCTCAACGGTGTTCCTCTCGACGCCGAGCAGCAGTTGAAACTCATCGACGAGTATGGGGGCATCGAAGCACTCGGCGGAATTCAAACTGCACCGCACTACGCTGCGGCGTGGGCACATGCTGGTAACGTTCCATTCCAGTGGGGCAAGCAGATGGCAAGCCATCTCGGGGGAACGAGAAACCCCATGACCGTCGCGTGGCCGAACCGGATCACGCAACGAGGCTTGCGTACGCAATTTACGCACTGCATCGACGTGGGTCCGACCATCCTCGAAGCAGCGGGAATCCCTGAGCCCAAGATAGTCGACGGCATCACCCAGGAACCCATGGACGGCACGAGTTTCTTGTATACCTTCGACGACGTCAACGCCGACGAACGTCACACTGTCCAGTACTTCGAGATCTTCGGCAGCCGGGCCATTTACAAAGACGGCTGGTGGGCGTGCGCGAGACTTGACAAGGCCCCGTGGGACTTATCGCCTGAAACGATAGGTCGATTCGCGCCTGGGGTCTACGATCCGAAGAACGACGTGTGGGAACTTTACTGCCTCCCCGACGATTTCTCACAAGCCAAAAACCTCGCCGCTACGAACCCCGACAAGCTCAAAGAGCTGCAAGACCTTTGGTGGGGAGAGGCCGGGCGCAACAGGGCTTTGCCGCTACTCGGCGGCTTATCCGTCTTCTTCGGGATCCTGCCACCGATGCCGACGATCACGCGCTACACCTTTGCCGGCGACGTCCAGAACGTGCAGCGCGGTATGATCCCGCGCATCTTCGGACGCTCGTACGCCATCGAAGCCGATATCAACGTGCCTGAAGCAGGTGCCGAAGGCGTGATTGTCGCCGACGCGGACTTCATCGGCGGGTTCGGGCTGTGGGTCGACGACAAGGGGATGCTGAACCATACTTACTCGTTCCTGGGCATTGAGTCCTACAAGCAGACCGCGACCGAAAAGCTTCCGACGGGTGACGTCACCGTGCGTATGCAGTTCACGGCCGACGAGAACAAGCCAAGCACCGGGGGGCAGGTCACGCTGTGGGCGAACGGCAAGAAGATCGGCGAGGGCACGATCCCGCGGACGGTGCCCATAACTTTCTCCAGCTATGCGGGGATGGACGTGGGCCGCGACAACGGTTTGGTCGTTGACCGGGCGTATGAGGACAAGGCCCCGTACGCGTTTACCGGCACAATCAAAAAGGTCGTATTCGACCTCAAACCCGCAGCGTACGAGGACGAGAAAGGTCTGCACGAAGCCGCGCAGCACGCGAACCTCGCTCACGGAGCCTCAGGATAGTGAGTCAAATTAGCAGGTGGCCGGTGCTTGGGTAGAAAGGGGGGCATAATAGCCCACCCACTCTGCCGTTACGTCATGCCTTGCAGATCGAAACGTTGGACTAAACGGGCAGTATTCAGGATCACAAGCTGATTATGATCGCTATTCTGCCAATCACAATTATCCCCGCAGCATGCGACGGATGGATCGCGTGAAGCGGCCAGCTGCATCAAAACAAAAAGTTAAAACACGAAAAGGCACAACAAAAGCCGGCACGCNNGGGGTTCTTCGATATGCCCGAGGCCGGTGGATCAAATATTGAATTAGCTCACAAGTTATCTGGGCGAAATGAAAAGAGGCCGCGTTCGTCCCGTTTCAAGCTTGAAATCGAAATTCTGGAAGTCATAATACTGGCCCTAGTTGCCATAAGTACCGCCTACAGCGGCTATCAGGCGGCACAATGGGATGGACAGCAGGCGGTGCTTTATGCCCAAGCTAGCTCGCTTAATGTAAAGGGTAATGAACTCATTGTCAGTGATGGTCAAGACCTGCTCTTCAATACGAACACGCTAAACGCTTGGCTAAATGCCAGAATGCAAGGAAACATAACCGCAGAGCAGTTCTATGAAAATCGTTTCCTTCCCGAATACAAAGTAGCCTTTGAAGCTTGGCTAAAGCTGGATCCGTTCAGCAACAACAGCTCAGCACCGCCTGGCCCGCGATATATGCCAGAGTATCGCAGCGCAAAGCTGGACGAAGGAAATAACCTGACCGCGACAGCTGCATCAAAAATAATTGAGGGCACGAACGACCGAACAATCGCCGACAGCTATGTGAGAAGTACGGTCTTCCTAGCTACAGTCCTAGTATTGATAGCGCTCAGTCAACGATTCGAGATCAAATCTGCTCGCAGAGCGCTGATCGTTGTCTCTGTTGTGCTGCTGGTATTTGGCATAGGGAGCCTACTCGTGCTTCCGGCAATATTTTGACCTTTTGCAAGATTTTGACGGTTATTCACCGTCGCGAGCGCGCCGGATAAGCGCGGCGCGGGAACACCGTGTCTGCGCTCGGTGAAATCTGGCAAATATCTACTCTGTGCGAGCAGGTACTGCAAAAAAAAGAGAGGGGGTGGGTTACACCCATCTTGCCAAGAGGCCTGATACTATCAACTCTAACCCGAATATGATTAGAGCTATCGCCAGCAAAAGTACTGCAGTGGCTACGCCGAGCGGAGGATATATGAACACGACAAAGCCGACTACAACTGCGATGATGCCGACGACTATCATCCCTGGAGTGGCGCGTGCGATGGCCACGAATCCCAAAAAGATCAACGCCAGTCCTACCAGCCACGCTAGGGTTAATCCTCCCCAAATGAGCGGGGAGACGAGTATTGCTATTGCCAGTAGAAATACGATCACTGATAGAATCAAGCGTAGAAGTCGCCGCCATCCTGAGATGCCTTCTGAAAAAATCCGCGCGAATTCTACAAAGCTTAGAATAAAGATCCCGACTGCGAGGAAACCTATGAGGGTCGCTGCCGCTACTCCTGGATACGCAATTACGTAGCCTCCTAGCACAAGTACGATTAAACCGATGATGATCTCTGCGATACGTAGCCACATTGAAGATTTTTCTTTTTCTTCAGCCATTTGTTTTTCACCTCCTGTTTGTTGAAAAGTCGTTATAGACACTTCTCAGAAAGTATTTAGTCTGATCGTTCTAATTCCGCGGAACGTTTTGCACGCGCGCACGACCGCCATTGTCCGATTGGCTGGTTTCATCTGTCGCTGAAGAAAGAGGCGGCGTTTAGCAATGAGGACACTAAGTCGCAGGTTCCTTAGAGGTCGGGGGGATTGGCGGTTCAGCGGCACGTGGATTGTCAGGCCCTCCGGTCTCTCTGTTGCGTGAGTGTTCACTCTCGAGGCGCCTTTGAATCTTGGCCCAACTGCACAGCGTCCAAAGCATTCGTCACGCGCAAGCTTGCTGGCTCGCTTTAGCGTTGTTTCTTACTTACCTATTCTCCTCTTACGGGCCGGGAGTTGCGAAACGTCGCGCAGCTCGGGAGCATCGGAGTCCATCGCAGCCACCTTACGTGCATACAGGGCCGCGCCAGGTTGGGCGGAAATGCCGTGCGCGAAAACGCTGAGAATCACGGTCACGAGGACGATTGCCGCGATCTGCGGCGCGAGAGGGGCGAGTGCCGGCTCCTCCAAGGCGACCAGCATGAGGACGATAGACGCGAGGCCGCGCGGTCCGAACCAGCCAAGAAACAGCACTGAACTGCGTCGCAACTTCGTGCGAGTAAGAGAAATCGCTACAGGAAGCATCCGGATAACCGTCAGACTGAGAATCGCGTAGAGCACGATCGTCCAGTTA
>PMIN01000071.1 GCA_003158275.1 Methanobacteriota archaeon | reverse complement strand
TACGTCGGGAGCGCTGACGGCAAAATCTACGCCATCGGCAACGAAACTGTCCTCGCCATCAGCGCCCCGTCTCTCGCGGCTATTAACAAGCCCTTCTCGGTCAGCGGCACCCTAAAAACCACGGACGGCACTGCAATCGCGGGCGCCACCGTCCAGCTTCAGAAGAACGTCAGCGGCGCGTGGCAGAACGTGACGGGGAAGACCAGCACCACCACGTCCACCGGCGCGTATCGCATCAGCACGAGTGAGCCAACCGCCAACACCTACCAGTACCGCGCGGTCTATGCCGGTAACGACACGCACGGCAACGCGACCAGTCCTGTCGCTAGCGTGAAGGTCGTGAGCAAAGCGAGCCTCCTCGCCGACCTCAACACCCTCAGCCTCACGGTCATGGGCATCCCAAGCTCGTCGTTCATACCCGGCACCAAGGTGGCCACGCTTGCGGTGATTGGTGCCACCAGGGTTAACGTCATGGTAGGCAGCTATGGCGGTGCAACGGCCGAGCTTAAGAGCGCACTACTGCCGCGGATGGACGGCTGCGCTAGGACCGGAACGCCGGACAGCGACGACTGGGTGCGAACGTGCGCCGCGCAGGGTCAGCTCTACCCGCAGGTGCAGAACCTGATACAGGAGCTACAGGCGTTGCAGGGGGTGTAAAGGGGTTTTCTAGCCTCTTTGCTTCTTCCTTTTTCTTTTTATTAGTCTCGCGTTAGAGCTGCTAGTATTCGCTCGCCTCAAACGCGGAACCCTGGCGCTTGCCACCTGCGTAGCCTGACTATATTCACACGAAAGGCGATTCGCCTGGCCGGTGCGCTACGTCACATGGCAGCGACCACGGATAGCAATTCTTAAGCTTCATTGGCCCCCTTTACCTATTTGTTTTTACGCAAGGGGATGACCTATGAATCCACTAGGAAGAATGATGAAGCATTGTACGGGCACTACTACGCACTNNTGCCTCGTTATCAATAGCGGGGTGCACATCATCAACGAACAGCAACCAAACGGCAAGCAACGCATCAACGACAGCCACGACATCAAAGCAGATTGCCGTAGCGCAGGGCCAGCAATTCTCGATTACGCTGCCTCAAAATCAAACGACTGGAAGTATCTGGGTGCCAACGTACAACGCGAGCGCCATTAGCCAGAAAAGTGGCAGTGGCTCGGGAGCGACCGAGGTATTTACGTTCCAAGCGCTGAAGGCGGGCACGACTACCATCATGTTTGATGCTCGATCACTTGGCACGGCAAATGCGACAGGCACGTTAAATGAGACAATCTATACGGTGATTGTGCACTAACCTCACTAGCTGTACCGCCGATCGCACGAGCTGAAACGCAGCGTCAGTGACACATGAGGTCAATCGGCTCACGGATACTCGGCGTAATGCACGTACAGCGATTGGGGTGCAAAAACGCGGCTCATCTCGTCGATTGAGCGGGCACCACGACTGCCGGCGTCGGCGCACACGACCGTCAACGAAGGACCGCATGTTCACGAATGGTTTGTTGAAACTGCGCGCTCCACGCGGCGATTACTCCAAATCTTCAACACCAGCCATACGAGGACCGCGGCCGCCACCAGTATGGTCGTCCCCAACCAGTTGTCCGGCCGCACCAGCTGTAGGGCCCACGTGTCCCAGCTCAGCGGGTACAGCAACATAAGTCCCCCACTCACGTGTATCAATAGCACGTCAAGTGCGTAGTGCGTGACCATCCCGAACGTGAACAACAGGAACACGCGCACGCGCGTTCCCTCTTCGAACAGCAGGGCGCAGAGCCCGCACACGAGGAGCGTGCCGATCGGGATATGGAAGAGCATGAGAGAATCTTGCGCATAAATGTGGAACAGCTGCAACGGTAGGTACAACTTGAAGATGTCCGGCAGGATCGCACCGATCATCACGAGCACGGTGTTGCGCCCGCCAAACACGGGCCACCTGAGCGCGAGGAGCGCGCAGAGGATAAAGGCAAACGCGATGTGTGCCATCCAGTCCACGGCTATTCACTCCACCTTTTGCTCGCTGATCTGATCGTGTTTTCGACCCTTTTCACGTGGCCTAAACACGAACGCCCGCCAATCAAACCGCCAGCTCACGAAAAAGAGCACCGCCAGAAAGATGAGCGCAATAAACGAGCGGACGTAGACGAGCTCACCCCACAACTGTGGAGACGCGAACAGCTTCACCGCGCGGAGCTCGTTTCCAGGCAGGAGCGTGCCGACGAGGGTGACACTATCCCCTCGCTGCACGGCCTGCGACGACAGGATCGTGTAGGTGCCGTACATCCCTTTGAGCTGAAACGACCCCACGCCTGTCGCGACGACGCCCCCGGAGATCGTGACGTTCTGCCCGACGTACTGCGCGTAGTTCGCACTCACCTCGCGTTCGCTCGGGTAATCGAGGTGTTGCGTGATATTTGCTTGGTAGTATACCGCGAGGACAACGAACGCGCAGATGAGCGCAACCGCAATAACCCCTCGCCGCATGCACGCGAGGTGTCAGTCGTCGGAATATATACTTTCCGTCGTTGGGTACCGCGTAAAAACGGCCGCGCCAGTTGCGTTAAAAGGGCACGTCAGTACTCTCTTTACTCTCCTAGGCGAACCTTCTTCCGCCTCCTCGCAGATGAGGGCGCGATGGGAACAAGAAGCAATGTGGAGCACGTTATTAAAGCACTTATGCGGGGAGGCGAGAACGCAGCGGACGCGCTAGAGGAAACGTGTGTCACACGCAAGTGTTACAGGGCCTTAAATATCACCTTTAGAAATCACTTCATCGCGTAGAATCGCACTGTGATTGACCAGCGTCGCCGGGAAGGGGGGTAGCGAGTGGAACACGTAGCGTTTGTGATACCGACCTTGAATGAGGCGCCGTCGATCGGCGTGGTGATAGCAAGCATACCCATGGCGGAGCTGGCGGAGAGCGGATATGAAGCCGCCGTCTACGTGGTCGATGGGCGATCGGTCGACCATACACGGGAGATCGCGGCTGACAAGGGCGCACAGGTACTACTCGAAGAACGTAAAGGAAAGGGGATTGCCCTTCAAACTGCTTTTAAGGCCATCGAAGCCGATTACATCATCATCGTTGACGGGGATAATACGTATCCAATCAGCGTGGCTACCGAGATGCTGCGCCTGTTGCAGACGTGCGACGTCGTCATAGGATCACGGCTCAAAGGCGTCACCGAACCTGGAGCAATGACTACGCGTAATGCTGTCGGAAATACGCTGCTCACGCTCCTTGCGCGATCTCTTTTTAGGATCCATGTTACCGATGTGTGCACGGGACTGTGGGGATATCGGGGCGACGCGATCAGACGTCTCGAGCTCGAAGCACGTGGTTTTGAGATTGAAGCTGATATGTTTTCTGAGTGCGCGCGTCACCGGCTGCGCATGGTCGAACTACCCATCAGGTACAGGGCGCGAGTGGATCAGGCGAAGCTGGCGTCATTTCGTGACGGCGTGAAGATAGGCGCCTTTTTGGTGAGAAAATGGTATGTGAATCGGACACGGGTAGCACACGAGGACGAAACAATCGTGCAAGGGGTTGCTGATTACTGATTTCCGGAGGTCTGACACGCGTCGGTGCCGTAAGGTTTGGAGTTTTAGAGTATCCGACTGTCAGATCCATTTCGTGTAATCGTTGATCGTTCTTGAAAGAAGTTCCATCTTAGCTCTAATCGGCCGAAGTGACGTCAAAGAGCGTTTGCAAAGCGGTGAAGTAGAATAGGGTATTTACGTTCAATACTGTTGCTAATAGTGAGCAGTATTGTCCCAAAGCGACTATCACAGTAACGCGCGCTTCGAATCCCTTTTTATACTTTAAATAAAATTGTATATGAGAATTCGCCGCCCAGCCAGGGTCACTTGNNTCACTTGCGCAGGGAAAGGCGAAAAAGTGGCAGAGGCGCCGCAGGAAACTTGTGCCACGCTCAAGTGTTAAAGGCTTTAACCATACCATTTAGATATCATTTTTGCGTAGAATCAAGGGAGTAACCAGCGCCGTATGAAGATACGAGGACAATGACTTTGAAGGTGCTAATTAATCGTTTCGATGGCTTGCTAGGGTTTGCGCGCACGCCATGCATGAAGGCAGTATCGTCGGCTGCGAAGGCATATGAGTTCGTGTTTAGGTGGGGGTGTTCGTTAAGTGAGTGAGTTGCGTGTGGGCGTTGTTGGCGTGGGCAAGATGGGTCTCCTCCACGCCGGAATTTTCAATCAGTTAGAATCGAGCACGCTTGTCGCAGCTGCTGAAAAAGATGGGCTTACGAGCAATCTTCTCAAAGCATACCTCCCGCACATACGCGTGTATAGCGACTACGAGAAGATGTTCAAGCGTGAAGAGTTGGACATCGCGNNCAACGCTAAGACGCAGGTGGGGTACAACCGGCGATTCCTGGAGACGTTTGCGATGGCCAAGCGAATTGTCGACAATTCCTCGCTTGGGGAGCTTAAATTTCTCCAGTCGCAGATGTTTGAAACGCAGGTCTTGAGGAAAGAGCAGGGCTGGCGATTTGATCGTGCGAAAAGTGGCGGGGGAGTGATTATCGACTTAGGGGCGCACGTCATAGACCTGCTGCATTATCTCGTTGGTCCGCTTTCGAGTGTTCAGGGAATGGGACGATCGGTATACAGCGACGAGGTGAGCGACTACGCATCGATAAATTTGCAATTCGTCGGCGGTTGTGTTGGATCGCTCGAGCTGTCGTGGTCCGTCCGACATTATCGACTGCCTGAACTGAAAATCGCGATGCAATTCGAAAATGGAACCCTCACGGCTACCGAGAAGTACATCGAGATCTACTCTGAAGTGGAGAACGGCGCGCTTAAGCGGGGATGGAGCACGTTCTATCTGCAAGATCTCAGTGCAGGAGTTCCTATCAATCTCGGGGGTCCTGAATACACTGCTGAGGACGTGCAACTGGTCGATTGCATACAAAATGATACGGAACCGCTCTGCAATTTCCGAGAGGCAGCAAAAACCAATTTCGTCATTGATGCGATTTACGATTCGATCAAAACGGGCGAAACGCAAACGATTCGCTACGAGGTGTAGAGGTGGAGTTAATTCTCGGCCACAATCAGTTCATCGGTGTCAGCCACATCTCTGAGGAGCGGGGACGGGAACGGGACAAGAAGTTCTCAAAGGTTGAAAATATCTATCGCGTGGTCGAAGCAGCCAGCGCTGAAGGTTTCAAGAACATGATGATTGACACGCATCCTCGCATGCTCGACTTCCTCCAGTATTACGACCGGAACAAGACCTTCGACAAGAACTTCTCCCTGCAGGTGCCGTACGTGCAAGCGTTC
>PMIN01000092.1 GCA_003158275.1 Methanobacteriota archaeon | reverse complement strand
AATACGCTACATTCGGCTCTATGCCAATATCGTGAATTAGATAGGCCTTTGGTAGCGCTGTAATTGGCGTCTCAAGACTCTTGCCGTTATCATTTAGCGCGACATCGAGAGGAGTCACAATTTTGCTGTCGTACTTGTCAAGCAATCGCTTGCATATTTCGAGATAGTTTCCGTATCCCGACGACTTTATGTAATCGAGGCTTGGGGGCCCTATGTCGACTCCTGATGCTGCCAAAAAAATGTTTGCTACCAGCCCCGTGACGAGCACCTTGTCCGCGCTGCCTTTTGAAAGAACGTGCTCGATAACTTTGATGCTGTCGTCTGCTTTCGTGCCTCCAAGCATGAACAATCGCGGCCGCTGGGAAGTGGTAAGCGCCTTTGTCAGCATGTCCACCTCTCGTTCCATCAGCTTGCCAGCGCCTGACATTAAAGCGCGCGGAAAAGCCACGATGGACGTTTGGGCGCGGTGGGCTGTGCCAAATGCATCATCAAGGTAAAGATCGCATAGGAGCGATAATTGCGTGACGAGATGGGTTTTGGTAAGATCTTCGACCGGAGCTTTGAGCATCTCTTCGGAGCTAAACCGGACGTTTTCGAGGAGCACCACGTCTCCGATCGCCATTTCTTTCACGGATTGTCCCACATTGCGCCCGTAAATATCGTCGACATACGTTACGTCCTTTCCAATGAGCGAGGAGAGCTTTTCGGCGTGCCGCTCCATTGTGGTGAAATCTCGCTTTCCGGGCCGTGACTGATGTGCGAGCAGCACGGTCTTGGCATCTTCCAAAGCTGCAATAGTCGGGACGTGGCCGCGAAAACGTACGTCATCCAGAATCTCTCCGTTGGGGCCGATTGGGGAATTCAAGTCAACGCGTACAAGAACCACTCGCCCGTGCGTATCGAGATCATCAATCGTAAGAAATGGCGGCATAGCCGAGCCTATGTCGAAATGTACGATATAAACGTATCTAATTGTGGCTAAAAAGGGCTCAGCGAGAGTTGTGCACCTGTCGCGAAGCCCATGTCGGCTGGCGATAAGCTGAGGCGCGCTGACTGACTACCGATCCAGCTAACGATCTGCTGGTCGCGGCATACGTCAGAAACGGTCAGCGGAGGGGGGACGATGAGAGGGAGAGCAAGTCGCAGTTCTCCAAGCTCAGGCACGGCAAACGTTGCTTTGCCGATGATCCAATCAGGCTTCACTGGCTCCAGCGGTGGTGTGCCACCTAAAAGCAATGGTTGGTCATACTCTGTGTTAGCGTCGCCCTTGGTGATGTATCCGGCGTTAGCAGCCGTTTGATTGTTTGGCAGCCGGCCACCCGCGTTTACCCAATACATCGCCCGGTGTATGATAGGCGTCGCGCTATGGTCACCGTTAGGATAGTAGACGATAACATCGCCGTATTCGCCAAAGCTCTTGTAGTTAATGGCTTGACCTTGTTGCGACGTGATGATGTTCGTCGGTCTAGTAATGAGCACGAGGTCGCCAATATTTATGTGGGGTTCCATGCTGCCCGATTCCACGGCCACCAGGGGAGTTACGGTCCCTGAGTACGCGTAAACGATCGATATTATAATGGCGACAACGAGCAACGCTACTAATATATCACGTAGAAGTGCTAACCAGTAATTGTCAGTCTTCCAGAATCTCTTTGCACGTTCTCTAGTTTGATCCTGCATGTATTTCTGCCAAACACGTGTAAAATGTGGTACTAAGCTGGCTGACGTAATGACGATAGTCATGATGCTTTATATAATCTGCCGAAACGCGTTTAGGGGCTGGCGCTAGCCAGGCGAGTCGCCTCAACACTTAGGCGTGCAACGTCCCGCGTCACAAGCAGGAGGACGGATTTCGCCATGGTCGTATTGGTTCACAACGTGCATAAAGGTCTCATAAATCACACACTGCCATGATCCGAACCGACATAATTCAAAAGTTCACTGAAAGCGGCTTCCTCATCACGCAAGAAGCGGTGGTGACGATTCAAGAGACTGATTTGCCCTTAGACCTAGTCAATGAGATTCTGAAACACGTTGATGAATCTGTGGTCGTCATCGCACCGCTTCACGTCACGGCGGCAAAAGAATCGCTGAACTCTCAGAAAAAAGTCGTGAGGTCGCTAGCTTTTACTCAAACCGAAGATGAATCCGCTGACGTACTGGCAACGACGGAGGTAGGCGAGACGGACGTGACAGGGGAGCATCTCGAACCTCGACAGAAGCCACGGCCGATAACAGTTCTTGCGGACATTACTGAGAGTTCCACGTGTGTTGGCACATACGAGGAATTCGTGCGTTATTTCAGAAATAGGTATGATCGCCTCAGCGAAATCATAAGGAAGCGGCTGAGCTCCCGACCCATAGAGAGCTTGACCTATTGTAACCGAGGGCGCGAAGGGTGGTTCGACGATGAGCGCGGGACGGGTGGAAAAATCTCCATCATCGGCTTGGTGAACGAGACGCGCGACACGCCAAACGGCCATCGAGTGCTCGAGCTCGAGGACCCTACAGGATACTTCAGCGGGATTGCGCTAAAAGACAAAGGTGCCTATGACGCTGCTCTGCAAGTCGTGCTGGACGAGGTGGTTGGCATCACTGGGTCTCTCTCGTCGGACGGAAAAGTACTCTTTATCGACAACATTACGTGGCCCGACATTCCTCCGCAACACCAACCCACGCACGCAGAAAACGACGTGCACGTAGCGCTGACGTCAGACATTCACATTGGCAGCAAGACCTTCTTAACACGTGCGTGGAAGGATTTTGCTGAGTGGGTAGCGTCGAGCGAAGACGAGAGAGCCAAAAAAATTGCTTACGTGATCGTGGCTGGTGACATCGTTGATGGCATCGGGGTGTTTCCAAATCAAGAGGACGAGTTAGCTATCGACGATATCGACGACCAATATGCTGCGGCAGCGTCCCTGTTTGAAATGCTTCCGTCGAACATCTCCATCATAGTCGCACCTGGAAACCACGATGCGGTACGCCAGGCAGAGCCGCAGCCTGCGCTTTCAAGCGATTATGCAAAAAGCTTCGGTAACAACGTCACGTGTATCGGAAACCCCTCGCTTATTGAGCTATGCGATGTAAAGATACTCATATATCACGGCAGGGCTTTGGATGATATCATCGCGGCGATTCCCGGTTGCTCGTATGGCAATCCGGATGGCGCGATGAGGGAGATGCTTAAAAGACGACATCTTTCCCCAGTTTATGGGAATAGGGTTTCTATAGCTCCCGAGAGCACCGATCACTTTATCATAGACAATATACCCGACATTCTTCATTGCGGGCACGTACACACCATAGGCGCGTCGCACTACAGGGGAGTCACGGTGGTCAACTCAGGTGCGTGGCAAGGTCAAACGAGTTACCAAAGATCGCAAAACATCAATCCGAGACCGGGGATCATGCCGGTGTGTAATCTTGGGTCGATGGAGACGACATTTGTTAATTTCCTAGAACATAACGGGCACTAATTCCCGCTGAAGAAGATCGCAATTGCAGCTGATTTCGACGTGGTCCAGCTGACCGCCGCTTGGTCTGTTCGTAGGAATAGGACGTAGTTGCTATCCTGTGGTTTCGCAGATGAGCGTGACTAAAGCCACTAATGAAAGTAACGGGACTTTGTCGCGGTGTGGCCCCTTTGCCGGCTTGTGCTGGCCTTCAACTCACGTTCATAGCAGCCATCAAATCGTCCATTGAATACACTCCAGGCGGCTGCTTTACTATAAAACGTATAGCCAGCATCGCGCCACTGGCAAATGCCTGTCTGCTGTGGGCCCTATGGATAATCTCCAACCGCTCGCCGTCGCCAATGAACAATACGGAGTGATCGCCGACGATATCCCCTGCCCGTATGGAATACGATCCAATCGTACGCGAACGATCAACGCTTTTAATGATATCAATCGCTTTGACCGCCGTTCCGCTCGGCGCATCAATTTTGTGCTTATGGTGGGCCTCTATAAGCTCCGCAGCGTACGCAGCGCTCGGAAGGCCCTCTGATGCCGCTTTTATCAACTGAAAAAAGACGTTGACGCCGATCGAAAAATTAGGCGAAATTATCGCCGCGACCTTGCTCTCGACCGCTTCTTTCGCCTCTGCACGTTGCTCCGCGGTGAACCCAGTGGTTCCGACGACGAGTCTCACACCTGCACGTGCGGCAGCTTTGATGATCTCGACCGATGAAGCAGCGACTGTAAAGTCAACTAAGACGTCAGGCTTAACGGTGTTGAGCGTGTTGGCAAGCTTAGTCGCGTCCGTCACGCTAGGGTCGCAAATCTGTTTGTCAAATGCTGCGACAACCACCATACCCGAAGCTTGCGCCACGTTGTCAATGATCATCCGCCCCATTCGGCCACACGCGCCTGTCACTGCAACCGTTATCTTGTCGTTTGTTGTCATACCGCTGCCACCAATGAGTGCGTCTCGCATTTAATCTGCGTAGGCCGCAAGCGTCTCCTTTAGTTTGACGACGTTTGGCTCTGCCATCATGGTTAGGGGCAATCTGAGCGGTCCGCCCGCAAGCCCGAGCAAGTCACACGCCTTTTTGACGGGAATGGGATTTGTCTCGATGAATAGCGCCTTGAAAAGCGGGGCAAGTTGATAATGGACGTCGCGCGCTTTCGCAAAGTTGCCCTCAAGGCATAACTGTGCGAGTTGCCCCATTTGCTTCGGAAGGATATCTGCTGTGACTGAGATGACTCCGGTCGCCCCGAGGGCCATCATAGGGAGGGTCAATCCGTCGTCTCCCGAAAGAACGGAAAAATCAAGGCCGCGGGTAATCTCAATGATATTTGAAATCTGGGTGAAGTTCGCGCTTGCCTCCTTCACGCCTGCAACGTTACTGTACTCGTGTGCCAGAGTGCTGATCGTTTCCGGATCCATGTTGATGCTGGTACGTCCTGGAATGTTGTACAAGATAAGGGGGATCTCACACGCCTGTGCAATAGCGCTAAAGTGCTTAATCAGCCCACTTTTCATCGGTTTGTTGTAGTAAGGGACGATCAATAGGGCCGCATCAGCGCCGGCATCTTGT
>PMIN01000091.1 GCA_003158275.1 Methanobacteriota archaeon | reverse complement strand
AGATACATGACCTGAAGCTGCTCTATTGCCGCCTTCGCAACGAAACGAGGCAGCCTCATCCCCGATCCGTGAGTTGCTGCGACACCTAACGATAGCTAGGTCGCTCCTGCCTACCCGCAGAGAGCCTAAGTACGTTCTTCGGACCGCCTGCGCCAGATCTCAGCACGATGCTGCGAAGTTCGCTGCTTCGTCCATTTTCTCACGCGAAATGCCCCATGATCGCTGTTCGGCTCGTTTCAACGCCTTGGCTCGCTTTTTAAACTTCCTTATCTCCCTGGCATTGAAAATGCTCTTCTGTAGATCCACTTAGCAGATCGACGTGACTTCCAAGAACGCCCCTCACGTACTGTTCGCTGCCACCGAGTCGGAATATCATGGGCCAAACAAAGTATCCCCATAATCAAATTAGGTCCCATACACAGCGACTCAAAGCTCTTGATAGCATAGATCACAAATTATGAGCGATAACCTCGTCGGCATCGTGCGAAGACAAGATCAAGGTTTTGAAGGTCGTCGTTGTTTATCATCCATTGCAGCTATTTTTGAATATACGGGATACGATGAAGTCCCTGATAACAAGCTTCGCCTTCTGCAAACCAAGCGGATATGTCGTATTCCAGGACGCGACCGACGTGTGAATCCATTTGTAGTGGTCCTTGTGTTTTTTGAGTACGTGTTCTAGGGTGCGGTAGTACTCTTCAGGGAGTGCGAGGGCTACAGTGGTTCTCAACGTGCTTGGCTCTTTGTAGCCTTTTGACTGATGGTAGACGGACCTAGGGATTGCATAAACGCCAAACCCCAGCTCCGCAACGCTCAAACAGTAATCGGCCGCGTAGAGATGCCAGCTGTCGCACGTAACTTCGTCAAATTGCATTATCTTGTATATCGATTTTGGGATTATCACAAGACACTCATCGAGGGTTTGCACTGGTTCTGGCGCTTGTATAGGCGTGCCCCACCGCTCCCGTTGCGGACCGTGAGTGATGACATTTCGGCATTGCGCTTGCGTCGTGCGATGGATCGTATAGCTGCGTCGCTTCTTAGAGGGCCAACCGGGCTCGCTTATTCCTGCCACTCCAGCAATGCCGAGATCGGGTAAGGAATCTAATAGTTCTTCTGTACCGTCAAACCACGAATCTGAATATAGATCGATATCCTGATGCACAAACATCAAGTAGTCTCCCGCAGCCGTTGCGGCGCCCCAGTTAAACGCTTCGGCGGCAGACTTGAATCGACTCTTTGTATTGTCTATTGCGATGATCTCACAATTGGTTTTTTGTTCTGACAGGCTTTTAAGCAAGCAAGTCTTGAACGTTTGCTCATTGTTATAAGCGCAAATTACAGAGATCATTATTATTCCCGCCTACTATGGATTGTCGGGAGACGTACCTTCTGAAAAACACTTGGCGGGTCTGCTCATCTAGTTTCCGACCAGCCCGTTCATCGGTAAGGCATTGAAGTTAAGCCTGTGAAAAACGCGCTCGGTTGCTCGACTGGCGCCTGCATATTTTGTTCATTGCTGGTTTAACCGTGTATCTATCTCGCACGTATGCCGCACGGCCCCCAATAAGTAGGAGTTGCCTGGATAAGCTGATAGCCTGCCGCATCTGTGCGCTCGCGCTCTCTTTTGATGCGCTCATGTTTCAAGCTCTGAGTGGCCACCGTTGCCTCCTTGAAACGGCACAAGAGGGGGTAATGTCTTCTTTCGTCCTGACCCTGCTTTCATCGAATACGCTAGCAAAGCGCGGCAATGTCTGATGGGCGTGGATCTGCGGCTGTTTAGCTTGTCTCGTTGTTCAGTCACACTGCTCACGCGCGTTACCTCTACGCGCCGCAAACTAAACAACCTCAGTCTATGTCACCTCGTGTGTGAGAAGAGTTCAATAATAATGCAGCGATAGGTTTGTTAAAGATGTATACTCCCAAAATTGTCATTATTATTCTGAACATGAATGGAAAAGAGGTGTTGAACGAGTGCCTTAATTCCGTTCAGAGGCTGGACTATCCAAATTATACCGTCATTGTGGTGGACAATAACTCTTCTGATGGCTCCCAGGCATTTGTAACGGACGCTTTTCCGGGCGTTCATTTGATTCAAAACAAAGTAAATGAGGGGGTTCCTGAAGGGCAGAATATTGGTATTCGAGCTGCGCTGCAATGCGGAGCCGATTATGTTTTCACAATTAACAACGATACTGTTCTCGACCGCAATGTACTCGCGGAGCTATCAGATACCCTGATAAAAGATACGACGATCGGGGCGGCAGGACCGATCGTTTACTCGATGAAAAAGAAGGCGACGATCGACTATGGGTGCGGAAACTTACGTTGGAACACAGGAACTGTGGCCCTTCCCCACGTCAGTGAGATTGACGTCAAGACTAAAATAGCAGACGTAGATTACGTTAGCTTCTTTTTTGCAGACCCAAGAGTCCTTGAAAGTGTCGGACTGTTTAACAGGAAGTACTTTGCATATTGGGAGGACACCGATTTATGTTTCCGCTTAAAAAAAGCAGGTTATCGGGTTGTGTGCGTTTCGGCCGCCAGAGTGTGGCACAAGCAATCGTACACTGCAAGACGAGTGAGTGGATTTTATGAGTATTACTACACGAGAAACAAGTTTTGGTTCTGGAAAACCCACGCGACCCAGAAGCAATGGATCTCATTTCTGCTATCCTTTTTCTTCTTTACGTTTTGGCTACGCAGCGCCGTCATCCTGCTTCGCAAAAGGGATTACAAAGCCTTCAGATCACAATGCAAGGGTGTTTTTGATGGACTCTTTCTAAAGTTGTAATGATGAAACGACCTGAGAAGCCTAAATTCAGCCCAATTAGGCCATATTCCATTGCAAACTTCAAGGTGATTAATCGTTATGCCAAACGCACTATAACCAATTCTTCAATCACCTAAATGTCCGGAGCGATAGCGTGCCCGTCGCTAACGGTAGTATACGACGGCGCCTCCGTCGTCAAAAATACGATTGCGAGTGTCCGCGATACCGGCCAAGCTTGCGTGGTATATCACCGTGCCGTTGAGGAATGTTTCGCCAGATTCCTGCGCGGTCGTTCCTGTGAGCAAATTGAACGTCCCCAGAAAGACGTACGCGGCGAGTGGCGTGTGCGGCGCGTAAGTGGGGATTTCGAACGAATTATTGGAATCAATGCTAGATAGCAGAAGGCTGCGATAGACGTCGGTGTACACAGGCGCAGTGCCCGTGTCACTACTTTTCACCGAGTAGAGCCACTGAGCCCCAGCCACCTCTCTCGCATTGAAAATAGGACCATCAATGGAGTTATTTAGGAAATATGAGGTTGGATCCTGCCGCGTGACCTCGTAGATGAGCCCAGTGCTGAACAACAGCATCACAACAAAGAGCGCTGCGACCAGCTTGTAAGCGAGGCTCACGCCTGTCCTTTCACGCCGTTTCGCGCGCAAGCGTGCAGGAACCCCGACGATCAGCAGCGCTCCGGTAACACAGAAGGGGGCCAGCAGGAGCGTTGAGATCTGATAGAGTCTCGTCGTGCCGATAGTGGCGGCCAATAAAGGTATGGCGGCTGCTGTCGTCAACACCGCAAGGCTCGCGAGCGCGAGCGCGGCGAACTCTGGGTCAAACGTGAAACGACAACGACGGAGCGCGAGTGCCGCGAGCCCCACAACGATGAGAAGTAGGCCGAGCAGGTAAAGGAGCTCCGCCCCCTCGTGGAGAGGCGAGAGTGTCCCGAGCTGGAGCAGTTCGTTAATCGAAAGCCCGTAATAACGCGCGAGCGCGAGCGACGCAGAGAGAACAGCGACCGGCGCCCCGAACAGTCGCGGCAACGTGGGAGCCTTCCGCTGGGCGCGCGCGGCGAGCACGTAGACGATCACAAGAGCGCAGACATACGCAGCAGCGCCGATTCCGATTACGATGGAGACATTAGGAGAGGAGAGAAGCGTGCGATCAATGTCGGTGAGGTGAGGGGCGATTTCAGCGCTCAGTGCCGCGGACCCGAGCGTCGCGTACCACACAGCCGTGAAGGCCGCGAACAACAAGATGAAGGGCAGCGTCAGCATCCGTTTCGGGCGAGACGTAGGCTTTGCCTGCAGCCCATAAGGAGCGGCCCTATGTAAGTGGCGCATAGCCGGGTTGTCGAAGAGGAAAAGCACCAGCCACGCGACGACGAGATATACAATGAAGATGAGCGCGAGCCCGTAGTGCGACACAACAACAGACGCAGCGAACACTGCATAGAGCGCGTAAAGGCGCGCTTTCCCGGGCGCGCGTCCGATGCCTTTGTCAACTAGCAGGATTAAGAGCAGGACCAGAAACAGCTCGGCGATTTCCTGTCGCGCGAGTGCGGGCATTTCGGTGAAGAAAGTGAACAAAAAGGTAACAAAGAAGGCGGCTAAGAGGGCAATTCTGTCGCTCGTCTGTTTTTTGAACACGACGAAGAGACCGACCGGTACGAGAGCGAACAAGAGAGGATAGATCGTCTTAAAAACCCACACCACGCTCACGCCTGACACGATTGAGATAAGTGGAGCAAGAAGCGTAATGCTCAGCACGCCGTTGATTGCGCCAGGCGCGTGCACATTCCACTGGGCGTTGGTAAGCACAGCGTTCGCGGTATAGAGCTCCTTTTGGATGTCCCACCCCGAGACGTAAGACGAGATCAGCGATCCGTGATAGAGGAGGGCGACCGCGATTACGAATACTGCGAGTGGATAAAGCTTCTTTGGAACGGATGCCGATGTGCTGATCCAAAACGCCGTGATCGCGATAATGATGATGAGTGCGAGCAGGAGCACGTTGCTGCCGTACGCATTCATCGCGTACGTTGCAAATATGCTTACAAATGGGAGCACACACAGCGCTAATACGGACGGCGTTACCACGTCACGTCGATCAATGACGCCTTCGTCAGTTAGACCCGGATCGCGCCGATAAGTCAGTACGGCGAGGAAGGTAATGATGACGCCTTCCGTCACCACAACCGGAACAAGCGTGATCGGCCTATCGAATCCGAGAAGCGGATACACTGTGGCCATGAGGAGTCCTGTCCCCATGACAGTCGCGACGCTCAGACCAACGGCGAAGAGCGGCGTGCGCACGCCGCCGAGCTGGTGCAGGCGGAGGGCCCGAAGGACAAGCATACCGGGAACGAACAAGAGGTACACAAAGGCAAACAGGCCCCGCAAAAGCGGTATCTGCACCCCTGCGGCGTCGAGTCCGATGAGGGCCCAGACAAGAAACTGTAAGGTGAGGACTGCTATGAGTGCCTTTTTGCGCGGCCAGTCGTTCATGAGGAGAGGATTAAGGACCATGGCGGCCCTCCAGTACGCGCTTGTATGCGCCGAGCAATTGCGCGCCGATGGCGTTCCATGTGTACTTCGCTTCAAGCAGCTTTCGTGCGTTAGCACCTAACCGTGCTCGTTCGCTTTCGTTTTCAAGAAGGCACGCCACGTTGTCGATGAATCGTTCATCGATCGTCGGCACGATGAGCGCGTGTTCCCCGTTGCGTGCTGTTACGCCCTCGATACCCTTTTCAGTCGTTACGATGGGGAGCCCCCTATTCATGTATTGCAAGATCTTTAGCCGCGTTCCGCTTCCGGTGCCTATCGGGACGATCGCGATCTCTCCTGCGGCGAGAAAACGCGGCAAGTCCTCAATGAAGCCGACTGAACGCACATTCTCTCGCTCAAATGTTGGCGCGCCGGTGCCGCCCACCAAAAACAAGACGTTTGTGTTGACCGTTCCTAGTCTGGGTGCGATGTACCGCTCAATGACGTCAAACGCTTCGCGATTAGGCGGGTACGGATAATAGCCGTGAAACAGGATGACGCGCGCGTGCTCGCTTATGCCCTGCTCACGTCGTGCGAGAGCTTTCTCTTCGTCGTTGGGCAACTGATCCAAGCTACAGCCGGACGGTACGACCGTTATCTTTGTAGGGGCAAGTCGAAATCGCCTAATGATAATGCCCCTATCGCGCTCGCTTACCGCGATAACGTGCTGTGCGACAAACCGGCAGATGAGAAGCTCAAGCAAGAAGATATACCGCGGAAGGACGACCCGTTCGATCCAGGTATACTGGAGGTCGCTGGAAAAAGTCTCGGTAACGAGCTCCGATTCGACGTTGTGAGGGGCATAGACAAGCGGTGCATTACTGCCCGTCAGCGTGGTGGCGAACTTCACGGCGAAAGCGCCGCTCGGATGCGAGATCTGAATGAGGTCGACGGTGTTCTCACGCAGTATTCGTATGACGCTGCGCACAAAACTCGGTGCGAGGTCGCGAAAAACGCGCAGCGTCCGACCGACGAACTTGAGATCGCTGTACGAGTAAATCGTGGCAAGCGTCGCGTCTTCAGGATCGACGAACTCCGCGGCTTCGAGCACGATAACATTGTTACCTCTGGCAGTGAGCTGTTTTGTGAGATTGGCGTACCTCTCCTGTGCTCCATTCTTCGGCTGCGAGAGACCTACGTGAATAGTGATGTCTAAGACATTCACGGCAATCCTCAAACGGTGCGCGCGAGCGGGCCAAGAGAGCGATAGCCGTTAAGCACGCGTTCTTCCATGATCGTCCAACTGTAACGCTCTTCGTACGCCTGACGCCCGTTGTTGCCGAGCTCGGCGCGGAGCGACGGGTCCTCCCTACACGTTGTTAGCGCGTCGGTGAGTGCAGGCACGTCGCCGTACGGCACCACCACCCCGCACCGCTCCTTTCGAACGATGTTCGCCATTGTAGTACCGTCGCTTACGATGATCGGCTTTCCGCACATCATTGCTTCAAACAGTTTGGCGGGGCTCGCATACTTCGTCTTGGGGACCCTCGGATCTTCAAACCGGAACAAGAGATCCGCCTTCAGCGTCTCCCTGATGACGTCGTCGTACGAGGACAAGAACCCGAGATACTGCGCCTTGCTCCCGACGCGGTTCAGTTCGTCCAGAACCCCTTCGTTGTCAGTGATCGGCCCCGCCACTTTAAGCCGCACGCCTTCGACACCGCTCACCGCGTCGAACATATAGTTGAGCCCACGGGACCTGTGCATCGCCCCTGCGTAAAATATAACCATCTCGCCGGCAGGCGCCCTCGATGCGGTTCCTGCACTCGCATGGAGCCTTGTTACGCAATCAATCGGGGAGTTGTAGACGTAATAGAGTTCCTTAATGTGTGCTCCGTCGACCTCTTCAAAGCGCGATTCATCCACCAAAAACAGCACGTCAGCGAAGCCGATTCCCGTGCGTTCAAGGTGCCCGACAAACCGTCTAATGCGCTTCCTCAGCCCCTGAAATCCCCCGTCAGGCAAATTATCTGCGTAGAAGTCATAGATAAAATAGCAGAGCTGTCGCTTCCCGATGAGTTTGGCGAGTATGGCCGGGAGCAGCGTATCTAAGTCGCTTGCATGTATGACATCGCTATCGTCTCGCAGAAGAAACACGAGCTCATATGCCCACCAGAGCGGCAGGTACAGCAGCGCCGCCGGTCGATCGTATGGGGCCCTGATCCGACACTTGTACGTGGGGTACAACGCCGTATTATACGATCCGGCAACACCATCGCGGTCCCAAATCAGCAGCTTGACCGAATAGCCGTGCGTTGCGAGCGCCCTCGCTATCTTGTTTATGCCCGGCTCTATCCCCCGCCCTCGAACCAACGTCACCTTCATTTTAGATACTTCGGTAAGCCGCATTGGGCTTGGACGTGTTCAACGGAGACAGTGTGCGCGGTAAAGAGACGAGTAAGGGTTAATCCCTTAGGCTTGGCTGTATCGTGCCACATCGGCCTCCACCATCATATGCACGAGTGCCTCAAACGAGGTCTCGGGTGCCCAGCCCAACCTGGCACGGGCTTTTGACGCGTCTCCCTTCAAATCAGGTACTTCTGCGGGCCGCATAAATCGCTCGTCGATTGTGACGTACTTCTCCCAGTCCAAACCGACGTGATCGAATGCGAGCGCGGCGAAGTCCCTCACCGAATGGTTCTCGCCGGTGGCGATCACGTAGTCATCAGGCTCATCCTGCTGCAGCATGAGCCACATCGCCTTCACGTAATCGCCGGCAAAACCCCAGTCGCGGCGCACTTCTAGGTTGCCTAAGCGAAGCTCGTTCGCCTGGTTGCAAGAGATGCGCGCGACTCCGTCTGAGATTTTCTTCGTCACGAACTCTATGCCGCGCCGCGGAGACTCGTGGTTGAAGCAGATACCGTTACAGCAATACAGCCCGTAACTCTCTCGATAATTGATCGTCGCATAATGCCCAAACACTTTTGCTACGGCATACGGACTTCGCGGGTGGAATGGCGTGATCTCACTTTTCGACGGCTGCGGCGACGTGCCAAACATTTCGCTGCTCGAGGCCTGGTAGAACCGTGCTGTGGGGCAGAAGTGCCGCACCGCTTCCAGGACGCGAACGACGCCAAGTCCGGTGACGTCGCCGGTCAGCTCCGGCTGGTTCCAGGACGTGGCGACAAACGATTGTGCGGCAAGGTTGTAGACCTCATCAGGCATGGCGGTCTGCAGCGCGATGTTGAGCGACGACTGGTCGGTGAGATCGCCCTCGAGCAGCACGAGCTCATCTATGATCGCCTCTATTCGCGTCTCATTGGGGGTGCTTAGTCGCCTCACTAGACCGTAGACTTCATAGCCCTTTTCAAGAAGCAGTTCAGCAAGATATGAGCCGTCTTGTCCTGTAATGCCGGTTATCAGTGCTGTCGGCATGATCCCACCATTCTTTCAATCAGTAGTTCGTTGATCGTAGTACCCCTATAAGAATATGCCGTCACGCTCAAATGCCCATCGGCTGGCAATGAAGCCCGTTCCCATTCAAAGGGGCTTGCTTCGCGACAGAACTATTTCGTCTGGCGCATCGGATCGTTGGCCAAACACACCGGGGGCGCGCGAGAGGGCGCGCAGCCGATCTTGTTGCTCACGCACACGTGCGCCAGAACGCACAAGCGTCCGTTTGGTCACGTGACGGTGACAAAAAGGTATACTGACCTATACACGTTCGCGTCGCCCTGCTTGTACAAATCAAACGCCAATTTTTGCCCCGAGCCTCGGGTGGTGGCCGTAAATGAGATCGAGCCTTGCCATTGCTGTGTGTTAGCGAGGCCGAAAGATTGGTTCGAAATAGTTTTGTTGGCCAGCGTTGCCACCAGCGTGTAGTCGACGTCCGCGTTCTCGTGATTGACGACACCGACGGTCACATTGGCTTTCTGGCCGACTGTGAGATTCGTCGGATAATCTGAGGCTTTTCCGCTCGCACCTAACAGGTACAGCTCAGTAAACGGTTCGCCTGGCTGCGGAAGTACGATGATCAGTATCGTTCCGCAAACCGCGAGGATTAAAACGGCCGCGAGCACCCACGTAAGAAGTTTACGATTCACACCTTAGGTCTAATTCCGCGCGCTCGCTCATAAATGTTTTCTTGTGCCGCGAAGATGGCACAAGCAACGCTGCTGCACGCTTGAGACTATCTCGTGCGGCCGCGAGCCCACACGATGTTATACTGAAGCGTCCCCGCAGATGGGCCGTGATATGGATCGGCGGCCGTACGGCCTGCGTAAAGCGGAAAAAATCAAGTTTGCGTTGTCCTGTGATTGGTTGAGCGACAAGACGCAACCGCGTTTCCCGCGTTGACCCTCAGGAATGACCACCCCTTCTGAACAAACGACCAGGACGCCCTCGGCAACACCACTTCTATATAAGGTGACTCCCTAGAGCTTTAACAGGGTTTTCGCATGAACGGGAGTGCCCGTGGTCAACTACTGACCGTAGCAGTGTCAGTGTGCTTCCTCCTGCTGATCACGACCGCACTTGTGCCTTCTGCCACGATAGCGGGGTCAGATGGACAGTACAAATGCGTCATGTTCAGAGACGATGACGTCACAGCGAACTCGGGTTTTAGCACACTCAAAGCGGTGAACCAGATTCAAATCGACGAGGGCGTTCCGGTAACGCTCGGAGTGATTCCGCTCCCGTCGCTCGCGAGCTATATTGAAAGTAATAGCAGCAATCCCTTAGCATATGAGGAAGGGCCTATACCGTTCGGGGTGATTCCGCTCGCGTCCCTCGCGAACACCAACCAGGGTGATGCAGGGATTACTGCGTTTGTCGCATACCTGCGATCTCTCGCGTCAAACAACCTGTTCGAACTTGCCCAACACGGCTATGATCACCACGATAATCATGAGCTCTACGGTGGGCAAGTACCGAGTGAGTTTCGAGGGATGCCATACGACGAGCAATACGCGGAGATAGCGGAAGGGAAGAACTTAATGCAGAGTGCTTTCGGCACCGCGCCGACAAGCTTCATCCCGCCCTACAACATAGGCGATTACAATACTCTTAAGGCACTCGCTGCCCTCAATTTCACCGTATATTCTTCCTGCCCCGAAGACGTCCAGCCAACGATGCAAGACGGCCAGCTCAGATCGGAAACCCAGAGTATAGCACTCCCGGACCTCAGAGGGAATGCGAGCGCAGTCCTCCAATTGTTGATCAACCAGACTGCGCCGCTGCTCAGCAATCCAAACGTCCAAGACATCGTGGTCGTGTACCACTACCGGTACTTTTCAACTGGACCGTTCGGTGACACAGTAAATTCGACAAAGCTCGGGGTATTAAGGGACTACATACAATACTTAAAAAACAACGACGTCACTTTTGCTACTTTGAACGGCACCCACCCTGCCACGCAAACTTTCGCGTCTTCGTCAAACGCTCCGTCACAGGTTCTTGCGCCACTGCAAGCTGCGCGGACTCAATGGCTGTGGGCACTGCTTTCGGTTGCTGCACCCGCAGGTGTGGTTATATTTTTGTGGAACTTGCAAAAACAAGTTAAGTGATTCAAAGCAATGTGCTAAGTGCGCTAACGTGCAACTCTGCACTGCCGACGCTAACCAAAAGGCGTCGCGCGTGCAAACGATAACCACCAGCGCCACCACAACGTGAAGTGACTGTTTGTCTTCAGACGACGGCAACGAGCAAGCCTGAATGCGGTGAAGTTTATCTATGCCAGATTATACAAGCAATAGCCGTACGACCCATCGCCGTACGACCCGTCTCTAAAAGAACGAGCGCAAGTCCTTTTTTGACTGCAAGCACTGATCGCTACTACAAGCCGAATAGGACTCTTGACGTTTTTTTGCACGATGATGCTCACAAAGCGGGTTTCGTTTGCCGTGCGCTATAGCGGGCCGAGTTGCGCTTGTGCTGACAGCGCCAAAGGCGCCGTTGAGAACGCAGTAATCGCACACTGTTTTCACCGACCGACCTTGACCCTTGTCGAGGTTATCAGCGCTGACAGGCGAGGTTGATCATTGGGGCCGCACCTGGTACAGGTCAACGCCACTCGACGAGTAGATCAAGTTGAAATACGCGGAGGTTGCTACCCGGTTCTGGGCGTTTTGATATGCATTCAGCTGTGTCGCATACAGCGTTCCAACAAGTGCGCCGTCTCCGCGCGTAAAAAACACGTAAGATGGCCCTTTATTCAAAAGCCGGGCTTGTAGCGACGCGTTTATCGGTCCTCGGTTTATAAGCGCATTAAGTGCCAGAGTGTTTTGTTGGGAGTAGTTCTGAAGGCTGAAGTAGTCTCCAATGGGGAAGAACGCATAAACGGAAGCATTGCTGACGGTCTGATTAAAAAAGTCATAGCCTGACAGTTCGGACGGACTTACATAGTTGAAGCTTTCGTTGCCATATGCGACAACGACGTGCAACATCGGCCCACCGAGCAGGATTAGGACCACGGCTACCTGCACCACGCGAAAACGCGCGTTTTTTACGAGGAAATAAACGAGCGCCGGAAGTATCAGCAAGAAACCGCGGAACAGCAGCTCCCCGCTATACCCAGGCAACATGATTATTGGTGCTGTGCCAATAAGCAGCGCGATGAAGACTGCGTCTATCTTTTCAAACTTCCGAGTCCGGATATAACGATAGACAAACCATGCAGTCCCGACAGCGGCCACAAATAAGGCCCAAAAGATACCTACGTTTGAAATAAACGTGTGAGTCGCGCTGCTGACAGCCCCTAGAACGCTTCTCCCCGCGACAATTCCTGGCTGAACTCCTTGCGAAACAGCTGACGGAAGACTTTCCGTTATCGGCGCTGCCGCCTCAAGGTGGAATATATAATCAAAATATGCGGCAGAGCCGAACAGCATCCAGCCGATAAAACCCAGCACGTACGGCGGCACAAATCGGTCGAGTCTCACCTTTGCAACAACTCGGGAAGAATACGCCACTATGAAAAAAAATACAAGGAGGGCAAAAGAGGTGAGGAAGTGCGTTACCACGAGCGACAGAAAAGTGATGGATAGGAGAAACGCAACAGCAACCGAGGGATATCGAATCGTTCGCGTCGGCGCGCGAATCACGTGGGCGAACAAGATCGCCAAAAATGCGAGAAAGAGAATATACGCCACCGACTCAGAACTCAAGTAGTCTTGTCCGACATAATTCATTATGTAGAACAGGAAAAGCGCCAAATAGGTTTGCCTCTTGCTAAAGAATCCGCGGTAGAGAACGTAGAGGAGGATTCCATACGTCGCCTCCACAAAGGCGGTATAGTACTTAACGAAGACGAGCTGCGCCTCTGATGAGGCCAACACCTGAAATGTAGTGGAAAAGAGTGCCCAAGCGCCTGGCCAGTTAAACAACGTCGAAACGTTGGGATTAATGGTGCCGGTGGCCGTCACTATAGAGGTAAGCCCCATGACGATGTACGTCGATTCAAACCTCGGAAACGGCTCGATTAGCGCCGGCGTGACAAAAAGAAACGTTATCAGAAGGGCCACCTGACTCACAAAGAGCACGTCTCTCCATCGGCCTTCGCCTGGTGTCGCGAGGTTGACGATAAACGCGATGCTCAGGATAACGCTTGCAAAATAAAAAACGGGGGGGAGACTAGCGGCCAATCCGAAGCTGCCGACCTGCAAACCACTCATTTTAATCGGAATGAGAGCGAGCGCCCACAGCATCCACGACATTGCGGTGAGTAGTGCTGCGACAAGCAGTTTCGTCCTCACAGTTACTGCCATTTCAGCATCCCCCAGCCTTACTAACCGTTCCGATAGGGCAAGCACGCCTTTCGAGAACCAGATTCGTTTCGCACAATGTCTCAATGTGCTCATAAGCTTTGCCATCCCCGGGTGTCAAGCGATGACGTGCACTCGCGACGAGCGCACGTTGAGCGGGAGCAAGATAGCTGCCTGGGTAGCAGATGAGCAAAACGGGAGCGTGCAAGCGCCGGCGTCCACCCACGAAATGCATCACTTTATCTATCCAAAAAACAAACGGCCATCACAGCGCCCCGCAGAAAGTGCCTGCGCAGGCAGCGCACGAACGTCAGAGGGAATCTTCCGTGGACGTCACCACCATAATATGTGCATATTCGCTCGAACGGTACCACCACCTGCTCGACACGATCGAATCCCTCGTTCATCAGCTGCATCCGGTCGGTGAGATTATCGTCGTCATTGACCAGAACACGACCCTCTACCGCCAGGTGGCCTCTGATGCGGGGGTATACGGCTGGCACAACGTGAAACTCAAGTTCAACGAAGAGCTCAGCGGCGTGTCCTATGCGAGAAACGTGGGGATTAGGGAAAGCAGCGGGGATATCATAGCGTTTATCGACGACGACGCAATCGCCGACCCCAAGTGGGTGCAGGCGATAGTCGGGTCTTTCGCAGGCGACGCGCGCGTGGGCGCGGTAACAGGGTTGACCGTCCCACGATGGGAAAGCGATGGTTCATGGCTGCCCGAGGAGCTGTACTGGATGATTAGCTGCTCGTACGTCACCTCGGCAACGACGTACGAGGTCGAGCGTAGTTTCGGCATGAACATGGCCGTCAAACGAACGGTGCTTGACCGCGTCGGACTCTTTGACGAGCGCCTCGGGCTGATGGGAAAAAAGTGGCTTGGCGGCGAGGACACCGAACTCGTCTGGCGGGTGAGCAAAGCGGGCTTCAAAATCCTGTGTAATCCCGATGTGAAGGTCTTCCACGCGATCCCGGAGAAGAGGCTCAAAATCGACGCTTTGCTCAAGCGGGCGTTTGCCGGCGGAACGTCAGAAGGACACATGATAAAGGTTGCTAGACATCGCGTCTCCCCGAAAACGAGGCGGCAATACCTTTCGACCCTGCTGTTCGAATTCTTCCCCGCAAAATTGCGCGATGCAATCGCCCATCGGTCCCGCATTGCGCTGAAGCAAGCGCTTCTCGTCGGCATGGTCCTCGTCTTTTGGGGATTCGGCTTCTTTTACGGCTACCTCGTCTAGAATCAAAATGCGCAGAGGGTTCAACAGTTTGGCGGGTGCTAGACCTGAAAACAGCGCGCCCGAAAAGCCCCGGCGCACGAATATCGTTGAAGGCGCCGGGCGCTCCGATAGCGGTGCGAACCGACAATAGCTATATATCGATGACCCCCATTGAGTCTGCGATCACACGTCGGTCATCAACAACCTAAGGAGCATCCGCAGAAGACGTGACACGAAGCAATTCAAGCATCCCTGACGCAGGACACAGTACGAGCCCTGGAGATGCGCCTTTTTTTCAAGTTTACTTCGATTTAGCGCTTATTTCGATCGTTATCGCTGTAGCGGTCATTATCTTTTTCGTTCCCGTCGCTGACAACGCTCCGGCCCGCTCAATCATAGGCCTTACCCTCATATTTTTCATCCCAGGCTATGCACTGCTCGCCGCCATTTTTCCGCTGAAGGCTGACATAACGCACGTCGAAAGGGTCGGCTTTTCGCTCGTCTTGAGCGTCATTATCGTTGGTGGCATGAGCTTCCTCGCGAGCTACACCCCACTCGGGCTACGAGCAGCGCCTGTCGTAGCCGTCGTGTCAATCTTCGCGCTTGTGACAACCGTCAGCGCCTACGTGCGGCGCCGCTCGCTACCCGTGGAGCGGCGCTTTGCCGTCTCTGTTCCTCGCGTTTCAGGCACAAAACGAGCGCCTCCTTGGGGAAAACTTGATGGCAAGCTTGAAAAAACGCTTGCCATAGTGCTCGTGCTTGTCTCAGTAGTCGCCCTATCCCTAACGATTTATCTGGTTGCTGCGCCGACAGGGGGCGAGGCCTACACAGCGTTTTACATTCTCGGTCCCGATGGTAAAGCTCAAGATTATCCCTCTCAGTTTCGTTTGGGAGAGGAACAATCGATGATTGTGGGCGTCACCAACCACGAGCAGCGCGCCATGGACTACACCTTGGTAACCACGTTGAGCGACAACGCCAGCTCGAGCACGCTCTCCACCGAGACACTCCACCTCGCGAACAATGAAAACTGGGAGCAACCCGTGACCGTACGGCCTGACAGAATCGGCGAGGACATGCAGCTGAGCTTCCTACTGTATGGCTACAACGACACAACACCATTGCAGACGACTCACCTGTGGGTAAACGTCACTGCGTGAGCCCTGCGTTGAACCCATAAGCGCGCTACAAAGCGTGGACGCGTCACGCACACTTAAGTATGAGACAGTCCATGTGTCATCGTGTCACTCGCCTCCATAGCGGTCGCCTCGGTGCACGCGCTGTCGATCGCCCCAACCGCAACGGTTATGGAAATCAGTTCGCTTGCGACGATTGCGCTCATGCTTCTCTTTTTCGCACGAGCCACCCTTGTCGAGACGCCCTATTGGAGCAGACACGTTCAGACGGCCTATGTTGCGTTCGCGATACCACTTATCGTTCTTTTTCTCATCGTCATTTTCGTGAGATTTTTGCCCGTATTAACCATGCGATAGGTGGCTCACGCACTCTAGGCTGACAGAAACAGCCTTAAGAACTAACGATCAGAGAGGCATTTGCGTCGAACGCGTTCGTTCGTAGCGCCAAAGAAAAGAGGTGCGGATGCTGCTTCAAAAGATGCGCCATGCACGTCAGCCACTCCGATGGCAGCGCGCTGTATGCTCGTTGCAAATCAACAGCGACGTATCCGTAGTTGCCGTCGGACAAATGCCAGATATTTTCAGACTCGCGACGCAAACGCTCGCGGCCGATTCGCGACAGTGCCCCTGTTTCAGATAAGCACGACTCGAACCAAAGGTCCGAATCTCACAGCTTACCCGCGTACGGTCCAGAAGTTACGGCAAACGCCGTTCGCGTGGGCCGCACGAACCCTACACCTGTCCTCGGTCGGTAACGAAAAAAGTTCGGCGTCGCGCCGAAACTACGGGTGGAGGAGCAAAGCCGCACAACTAGCGGTTTTCCTCCGGCGATGACGCGAGTGACGACACAGAGTGGAGAAGTATCCCCGTCACCGCCATAAGTGTCCCGACGACGATGAAGAGAACCATAAGCATCGCCGGCCCAAACACTACCTTCCCGAACTTAAGAAAGTCATTTATGATATAAACACCGACTGCCAGCCCTGCTGCGATAAGGCACGCGCCAGGGGCGGTGAACGCGAGCAAGGGGTTCTTAAACTCAGCGTTGCGAAACACGCCCGCTAGCACCTGCACGCCGTGCCGCACGGGATGCGCGGAGGAGCGCCCCACGTCATAGCGAACGGTCACTCCTACCTCCGCGATCCGCAGTTGCGCCTTTGCAGCGTCCATGAGCATCTCACTGTCGATCGCGAGCCTGTTTGAGTTAAATCTAAAATATGGCACCGCTTTAATCGAGAATGCGCGGAACCCGCTCTGCGTGTCGGTGATGTCCACATCCTTGCTGAGCGCAACACGAGTAAACTTGTCGAGCACAACCTGTCCAAATCTGCGGTAGCGAGGCGTGCTGTGACCGTCTCCGTCCAAGTAACGGCTCCCGTTGACAACGTCGGCTTCGTCACTCAACAACGGTGCCAAGAGCTTCGGAATGTCATCAGGATCGTGCTGGCCATCTCCGTCGAGAATGACGATGATGTCGGCGCGCTGTTGGCTCGCGTATTTAAAAAACTCGCGCAGCGCAGCTCCCTTGCCCCTGTTCGACTCCTGCGCGATCACTTCAGCGCCAGCGAGACGTGCAACCTGCGTCGTCTTATCAGTTGACCCATCATCAATGACGACGACTTTATCCGCGTATTGGAAGGCGCGCAAGACAAGACTGCCAATCGCCACTTCTTCGTTGTAGCACGGAATGCCAACAATGACCTTCGAGAGCTGTGAAGGTGTAATAACGGCCTCTAGTGCCGTGTTTACATTCTGACGATCCTGCTGAAGTTCCGTGGAGGCCATGGCGCTCGTATGCCCTTTTTGAATGTACGTACTGTTGGGGCTCGTGACATAAAGGTTGCTGTTTGGGCCCTGATAGCTCAGATCGCTGACTAAATTCCGCGCTGATTCGGAGAACGACCTATGCCTTGCGTGCCCTTCGAGGCACGATAAGCCTAGGAATAGAACAACAGGCGCATCTACCCACCATTTAAGCAACGCGCAGTCGGAAGTATTAGGAGCCGTGAGGACAAGATTTACGACGACATAGGAGCTCAGAGTTACCAGCGAACGTAAAATAGAAATACGCGCCTCGCTGCCTTTTGTTATCATGACCGGCACGCACGCGGTGAATCGATGAAGATACTAATCATTACGGCAAATTATTATCCGCGTGTCGGCGGCGTCGAGGTAGTGGTCAAAGAGGTTGCTGAACGACTTGCTCAACGAGGCCACGCGTGTACTCTTCTAACACTCAATACGTGCGCCGTGCAAAAGGAGGAGGAACTCAACGGGGTTCATATCAAGCGGTTTTCTTCGCGCATTAGTAAACGCTTGTTCGAGCTCAGTCCCGAAATGTTTCTTTACTGTGTAAGAAACCGGCGCGCCTTTAGTACGTGCGACGTAGTCCACATACACAACTATCACTCGTTACTAAGCTTGCAGATGGCTTTTCTCCTTAAGGACGTCGTTCGCACGAAAGGGAAGGTAGTTTTCTCACCGTACTATCATGCTGAAGGACATACAAAGGGGGCTAGCGTTTTGCTTAAGATTCTGCGCCCGTTTGGACGATGGATCCTTGGAAATGTTGATGCGTTCATCTGCATATCAGACTACGAAGCGTCATTGATTCAGCTTGATTTTTCGATACCGCGTAAGAAGGTGTGCACTATTCCAATCGGCGTCGGAAAGATAAACAAGAGAAGAACAGCGAAAGAAAGAGGAGGGGTTATTCCACTCCTGTACGTTGGGCGCGTCGAGAAATACAAGGGGATACAATTCATCTTAGGAGCCATGGCCGAACTAAAAGAGGCGCACGGGATTAGCTCATCTCTCACAATTGTTGGGGAGGGAAATTACGCGAACGAACTGAGAAATAGCAGCAAACGCCTTGGTCTTGATGGGGCAGTTAGATGGGTCGCGCGTCTCCCACCGGAAACGCTAGAGCAAGAGTATGCCAATGCAGACATGCTTCTTTTGCTTTCGCAGACGGAAGCGTACGGGCTTGTTGTTGCTGAGGCGCTGGCCCGTGGAACACCTTGCATCGTTAGCAATACATCGGCGCTTACCGAGTTTCTGCTAGAACCTGGATGTTTTGGCATTGATTATCCGCCGAACGAGGAGGCCCTTGCCAACTTGATATTAAACGTTTATAACAATGATGTCACCGTAGGTCAATTGAGTAGAAAGGTGCGAGTATGGGACGAAGTAGCAGGTGACTACTTGCGGGCGTATCGCAGCATAATTGAGACGTGAAACGCGAGCGCTATTCGTCAAGCCATTTCTCGCAATGAACCACGTCCCGCCTATCGTCAATCGCTTAGAACCGATTCAGACCTTGCAAGCGTGTGTAGACATGGCAACTCCACAAGTGAGCATCATAATCCCAAACTGGAACGGGAAAGATGTGTTGCACGCGTGCTTGAATTCAGCAAGCGAACTGGATTATCCAAATTATGGTATTGTAGTGGTAGACAATGGTTCAACTGACGGCTCACAGAATATTATCCGCCGTGACTTCCCTCACGTCCACCTTATCGAAAATGAGCAGAACCTAGGATATGGCGAGGGTCAAAATATCGGCATTAGATTTGCTATGAGAGGTGAGGCCAAATACGTTTTCATACTCAACAATGACATAACGTTAGATCGCAACGCCTTGAAAAAACTTGTCGCTGCTTTTGAAAATGACGCATCCATAGGGATTGCCGGGCCAGTCCTGTACCACGCGGACCGCCCCACCGTTGTCCAAGCAGCAGGAGCGAAGATGAGCTGGGGTACCGGCCGCCCACACTATTTGAAATGGCGAGGTGTAGATGGCGCCTCCGGGAAGACAATGCAAGTGGACTACGCAGGAATGTTTCTTGCCAGTACAGCCCTGTTTAAGCGCATTGGCTGTTTCGATCCCGCGTTCTTCGCCTATTGGGAAGACGTTGACTTATGTGAACGCGCAAAAAAAGCGGGATACAAAATTGTGTGCGTCTGCACTGCAAAGGTTTGGCATAAAGAGGCCTACACGGGGAGAAGGGCACTTGGCCTCCGCACGTACTATCACACGAGAAATCGATTCTGGATAGAGAAAAGGTACGCGTCTCCACGCGAACGGCTGCTATTCTACCTGTTCTTCTTTCTTGGAGCAATCTGGTTTGACAGCATGTGGTTCCTGTTCTTCGACAAGAATGTGGAAGCATTCAAGGCTCTCTTGAAAGGCGCTTCTGACGGACTAATTCAAAACGGATAGCACAGCTATATCTCTGACATTCGGACACGAAAGAACTCGATGATAACAATGAAGGGGGTATTTTTGCACGCACTCAAATCATTAGCTGTCGCCCGACGTTTTATCTGCATCGGAGCTGATCTGTGATAGAGCGACACGCACACAAGTCAGATCCCAGCGAATCCGAGCGTCGCGTCATAGGTCCTTCGTTAAAGGCGGGTTGCGAAAAAGGTGTATCATCGGCCAAGAAGATCTGTGGATAGCAAGTTTGTCTAGTATGATTTACAGCCGAAAACGTGCATGGCTGCAGTCGCTTTACGATAGCACACTAAACGACGAGTAAGGTCGTCCCCGCCGTTCACACATATCGTCAATAACAGGATTTGTGTTCAAGTCAAACACCGTCCGAGAGGCACAAGCACAGCTGTATAATTCTGTTATGCGCCGTGCCATTTCGCGAATTGACAAGAGGGTACTGCGGTGAAGGTTAGCGTAGTCATACCTACATACAACAGGGCACACCTTGTGGGAAGGAGTATCGAAAGTGCCCTAAACCAAACGCATCAGGATCTTGAGATATTGGTTGTAGATGACGGGTCTATCGATGAAACCTTCGACGCTGTCAAGCCCTTCCTGCAGTACCCGCAAGTGCGCTACTTTCATCACGAAAAAAGACGAGGGCATCAGGCTGCACGTAATACTGGAATAAAAAATGCAGGCGGCGAGTATATTGCATTTCTGGACTCCGACGACACTTGGATTCCCAAGAAACTCGAATTGCAGCTATCAGCAATCAGCAAGAAGGGCTCAAATTGTGTTGCGTTGACCGCAATGTGGTGGATCGCAGAAGATGCTTCAAAAAAGACGAAGTACTTGAAGAAATATGAAGGCCGCGTGTACCCACAAATGCTTGCTGAACCAGGGCCAAATTTTTGTTGCATGTTGGCGCCAGCAGCGTGCCTCAAAGAAATTGGCTTTCTAGACGAAAGCACTCTCGCACTGGCAGATTGGGACACGTGCATATCCCTTTCGCGGCTTTACGAGTTCACTACCTTAGACGAGCCGTGCACCATATATTACGGAAACCAGCCAGATTCTATCTCAAAAAATGCCCTTGCAAAGGCGCTCGGCTGGCTGCACATCGTTGAGAAGAATCAGGACGACATGCAGCGATTTATCGGGCGGCGCGGTGTGGCGCGACACCTTAGGATAATCGCATTCCTTTTTGATGCTGGAGGAGACTTCGCCCGCTGCAAAGCATACGTGCTGAGAGCGTTCAGAACTGACGACAAAAATCCAGCGTTGTTTCTTCTGGCACTCTCAACGTTATTCGGAGAGGGCGCGTTTCATTTTGGCAAACGTGTTACCACGCCCATCTTCAAGCGCTTGTTGTCCACACCACCGGAATTTGGGGCGTAGGCCAAAGAGCTCGGTACCAGCACGAATGCGACGCGATCACGGCCGAGGTATACGACGCACCAAGCCCCCCCATAGCGTCCGGACCCCCAATAAAACTTGACGTGCGGATCGAAGAGCCGGCGCTGCAGCGTCGAGGGCACGCTTGCAAGCGACCGAAACGCCCTCACGCGACGTCAATGCTATGGTCCTTATGCAAATAAACAATATTTAAGAACAAATACGATCGGGTTAGGAATAATGGAAGCTCCGAGTGAAGACCGAAAGCCTCGTTATTCTGTTCTTCATCTAATTGATATATTCGACGCGCGTTACGACCGTGATCAGCAGCGAATTATTGCTCTCCAGTTAGAAAGAGGATATAATGTGACTGTCGTTACGTCAACCTATAACGATGAGTGGAGTCGGAGCCCACGCAGCTCGTTTAGAGAATGGGAGAGGGATCTCAGCGGAGTCGATATTCACCACTATCCAGCAGTCAAGTTACCTTTTTTCGAAACGGTAGTTTATCTTCCAGGGCCTCGCGCTTTATGCAACTATAGCATCATTCACGCTTATGGGCCGTGGGCCTATTCTTCATATCTCGCGTGCATCCTCAAGAGGTTCATGTCCACCCCCATCGTTATGCGAGCTGATTTCTCCGAACTAGGGTATCAGAGGGCAAAACGAAGCCTCTATTGGAGAGCACTTCTGCACACCCAGTTCAGATATGCAGACGCTATAACGACGTTTACGCAGGCCGAAAAGCATTATCTAACTGACCTCGGGATCGCCGAGAGGAAAATATGGGTGATTCCTGTAGGGGTAGACTTAGCCAAGTTCGGCAACGCGGTGAACAGCCCGAGACCAGAGAACGAACCTGTTATTGGCTACATCGGTCGTTTTGCTCCGCTTAAAGGCGTGCACCGTTTGGTCGCCCCCCTCTCTCAGATTTTGCGAGAGTATGAAAACGTCAAGGTGATATTCGCCGGCCCCCAGTACGATCGCGCGTACTTCAAACGCATCGTAAAGGAGATGAGCCAATTTACCAATTTCACGTATATTGGTACGCCGCACGATTCGATCACATTCTTCAATCAATGCGACATCATTCTGATTCCGGGCATGAGAGATACAGGTGCTATTACGGCGAAAGAGGCGATGGCCGCTGGAAAAGTCGTTGTTGCCTTTGACGCGTACCCATTTAATTCTTATATCACGAACGAAGTATCCGGCTTGCTGATCAACGCTGAGAACGATATCTACGAGAGCTGCAAACGACTTATTGAAAACTCAGATTTTCGAGAAAGGATTCAAAAGGCGGCGCTGAGTCAGGCAAGCGATTTTGGTGATCGCAAAATGGTGGAGAAGATTGAGGAGATGTACGATTATATTCTTACGTTGAAACAGCGCCGCGAGCGCTAGAGGAGACAGTCGCATAAAAACACGGCTATTTAAGCTCATTTCTTCCACGGCGAACCTCACGATGATTTTCAGACGCTATCATTGAACGCGTTCTGTCTGTCCCTATTTCTGCAGCTTGAAGGGATAAGAATATGATGAAATTATACAACTATACACAACACACTGTTTCAGTAAGAGAACGCATCAGCAGATGAACACTCGTCCGAGGGTTATTATAGTCGTTTTGAATTGGAACGGAAAAGAGGATACAGCCGAATGCATAGACTCCCTTGGCACGATCATGTACCCGAACTACACAATATTGGTAGTCGATAACGGTTCCACGGACGGGTCAGTCGAATTCTTAAAGGAAAGGTATCCTGAGGTCCAAATAGCGAGGAACAATTCAAACACAGGATTTGGAGCGGGAAATAACGTCGGAATCGAGCTCGCCCTCAGCATGGCGGCGGACTACGTATTGCTGCTCAACAATGACACAGTGGTAGAAGCGCATTTCCTCGACTATTTGGTTCAAGAGGCCGAAAGCGACGGTCTGATCGGCTTCACCGGACCAAAGATATACCGTCTCTACGAGGGCGAGTCCGCAGAGTACGCTGTATGGAAGACATTTGGGTGGAGAAAGATGCCCTTGGACCCCGTGCAGCGCTCCGCGCTTTTACATTCTGCAGGCGGTTCGTTTAACGCGTGGCTCGGAAAGATTCGCCACAAAGGCGCGGCGGAGTTTGACGTAGGCCAGTACGATGAACAAAAAGAAGTCGATTTCGTCGAGGCCTCGTGCGTATTAGCGAAGAGGGCGGTAATCAAGAAGATAGGGCTACTCGACGCAACGTATTTTGCTTATCTTGAAGACGTTGACTGGTGCTTGAGGGGGCAGCGCGCCGGGTATGCTACCGTCTTTGTTCCACAAGCTACGATTTGGCATAAGGGAAGCAAATCTAGCTCCCACGAAAACAGGGTGTACTACTCCACTAGGAACATGTTCTGGCTAATGCAAAAAAGAACGACAAAGCTGCAGTATCTGGTGTTCCTTCTCACCTTCTTTACAATAAAGGCGCCGTTAAGTGTTATCGTCATCGCGGCTTATCAGAAGAAAAATAAAGCTGTAGAGCTGTTTGTCAAAGGCATAATAGACGGACTTCGGGGGACCCCAGCCAACGGTTAGGTACGAGCTGCGGTATGTGGGGATCAGCCGCGGGGGCCAGAGTGGCTCCGTGTCTGCTCAAAGTGATTCTTTCGACCTTCTTCGCGCTCAGTTAAAGCGAGTACTGACCTCAAAACATTGGCGGCCGCATTTTGTCGCGGACAACGTCGAAGCAACACGATCTGCATTAGCGCGGTTTAGCACCAACCGGCGTCGCGTACGAATTCATTCACGAAATGTCCCTATGACAGATTACAGCCAACCGGAAGCAAATAGTGTGCGTCTAAGCTTCGCGTGCCGGTTTCTGCTAATTTCTACAGCTTAACGCTAATTTACGCAATCATCTTGGCTTTTTTACCCAGCGAGAGTGCAAACAGGGACGATAAGCAGTGACTCTAGATAACTTTACAAGCGACTATATCATCTATAAATGCGAGAAACATCTCTAACAAGCAAAATGCGTCCCCGTTGTGCAGATGCAAAAAGTATCTGTTACGGCCGAAGTAGATTGGCCGCGTCGCTGAAGTTGAGCGCATTGATACATGGCATCTGACGCGCAATCGTTATAGTCATCAGAGACAGCCCTTCAGCAGCGGTGGGAACTCCTGCCCCAATTATGTTCACCAATATCTCGGGATCATCGGTTGAGGCAACAAGGACAACGCAGACAATGGGTCGCAGAGCTCCAAGAGCCCATGCAACACGCCACTCATTTTTCTATTCGTAAGAGGTTAGCTTGGCAAAGGTAAGCGTCATCATACCTACCTATAATAGGGCACACGTGATCGGACGGAGCATCGAAAGCGCCCTCCACCAAACGCATCAAGATCTTGAAATATTGGTCGTGGATGATGGGTCCACCGACAACACGTCCGACGCTGTTCAACCTTTCTTGCAGCATCCTCAAGTAAAGTACTTGTGCCACGAGAAAAGAAAAGGACAGCAGGCAGCACTCAACACCGGAATAAAGAACTCGTGCGGGGAGTATATCGCTTTTTTGGATTCAGATGACGTTTGGATTCCTGAAAAGACCGACTTACAGCTGTCTGCCATTAACGCGAGGGGTGGGAACCACATTGCATTGACGGCAATGTGGTGGACGGCAGGAGACGGTTCTTACAAGATCAAATACTTGAAAAAGTACAATGGATACGTGTACCCCGAAATGCTTGCTGAACCTGGGCCAAGTTACTGTTGCATGCTCGTACCGACGAACTGCTTACGACAAATTGGATTTTTAGATGAGAGCACTTTCGCTCTTACAGATTGGGATACGTGCATATCCCTTTCGAGATACTACGAATTCGTCACCGTGGATGAACCGTGCGCGATTATCTACACGGGTGAGCCAGATTCCATGAACCAAGATAGCTTGCTGCAAGCGCTGAGCCGCGAACGCATCGTGGAAAAAAATCAGAACGATATACTGCGGTACGTCGGACCACAGGGCTTGGCGAGGCATTTTCGGATCACTGCGTTCCTCTTCGATGCGGCAGGCGAATTTAGCCGTTGCAAAGCGTATATGCTGAAAGCGTTCAGGACCGACGACAAAAACCCAGCGACGTTTTTGCTCGCATTGTCAACCTTGTTCGGGGAGAGAGGGTTTCATTTCATGAAGCGTGTCGCCACACTCTTCTACAAGCGCTTACTCGTCACTCCAGCAAGAACTTGATAGATATTGTCCTGCGCTAGGCGCAGGCTTAACGCGTTCAGCTCACCTGCAAGCACCACCAAACTGCCAACCGAAGGATCCCCGTAAAAGATTGCGAGTCGGCCTGGGCGTTAGCGTTGGAACGCCGACACTGGTCGATATGCACTCATATTGGCCTTCTTGCGTCAGATTGGTTTGGGCAAGTCTGTGAGGAACGGAAAGCCGCGACATCCTGTGTCGAGGTTGTCTTCGTGGCAAGCCCAGTCGAAGGCTATCAGCGCCGCCTAGAATCTCATGTGGCAAGCCATGATTTCGCGATCTGCAGAACTGGGGCAAAAATTGACGAAGTCACGCTTCTGGGTACGATTCAGTACTGGACTTTGTCAGATCGAAGGGGATATCTAGAGGCGAAATCAGTTAACCGTACGTGCGTCTCGGAGCAGACAAAATGAAGCGCGTATGCGTATTGGGTCTAGGCCACATCGGCCTGCCGACAGCGATTCTGGTCGCGCAAAGTGGGTATCAAGTCGTCGGAGTCGACACCGACGAAAATATCGTCAGGATGTTAAACAACGGCATTTCACACTTGCAAGAAGCAGGCATTGATATCTTGTTGGAGAATGTTCGCAATTCCGGCAGTTTTTGTGCAAAAAAAGAACCTGAGGAAGCTGATGCCTATATTATCGCCGTGCCAACGCCGTTTGACGAAGACTCAAAGCAAGCAGATCTGAGATGGGTCAGATCAGCGATGCATATGATATCCCCATTTTTAAGAGACTGCACCCTTGTAATTGTCGAATCTACTATCCCTCCAGGAGCATCCGAAAGGGTTTTGGTCCCCGTCCTCGAAACAGCAGGCCTAAAATCCGGTAAGGATTTTAACTTAGTTTATTGCCCTGAGCGGGCGATGCCGTCTAACCTAGTCAGCGAAATGGTTTACAACGACAGGATTATTGGGGCCCCAAACAAGACATCGGCGAATGCAGCAAGAACGCTGTATTCCAGTTTTGTCAAAGGCGCGATTCATATCACGACAGTGCGCACGGCTGAGATGTGCAAGGTGATAGAAAACACGTACAGAGACGTGAATATAGCCTTAGCGAATGAGTTAGCTCTCATTGCCGAAGATGTCCAAATTGACATCTGGCAAGCTATTGAACTTGCGAACAAGCACCCGCGTGTAAACATCTTAAGGCCGGGCCCAGGGGTCGGTGGTCATTGCATCGCTGTAGACCCGTGGTTCCTTTGCACCGGAAACGCGCCGAGCGACCTTGTTCGTGCGGCACGAACGATTAACGACCGTATGCCTGACCACGTCATAGCGATTGTTAAGCAAATAGTGAACATAGATCCGCCAAACATCGCAGTCTTTGGTATTGCGTACAAAGGAAACGTGGACGACTACCGACAATCTCCGTCGCTGCGGATTATTGAATTAGCCGAAGATCAAGGATGGGGTGTAAAGGTATATGATCCCGTAGTAAAAAAAACGCGCGATTATCCTCTGCTTAAGCTCGAGGAAGCAGTGCGCGACAGCGATTGTATTATAATCGCTACCGACCACGACGTATTTAGTAACATAAATCCTATGGCTCTTGCCCCTTTAATGCGTCATACGAACGTTATAGACACGAGAAACATTCTCGACAAGGAAAAGTGGCAGAAGGCAGGCTTCACGCATCGCCTGCTCGGGCGGGGGGCGAAGCTCGCTAATGAAATTTCTTGACTAGCACGTCAGCTGGCGTGCGAGATTTTGCTGCGGAAGCTACCGTGTGTTGAAGATCCGTCGTTTTGTGTTAGACGCCTACGCGAAGTCAGCTCTCAAATACCTGCGTTTGTCTCTGGACGATCTTACAGCGTTGCGCTTTAAAAAAGCAGCAAGATGGGATGACCATTGCACGTGACCAAGTTTACGGAGACCCAGAATCGTCGACGTAATTCTAATTCTCGACGTCTAGAACTTATTTTTGCTCAATATGTGCACAAGCGGGATAGCACAGGTTCTGAGATCTTCCGGCCGTCGCACGTTAGCCTTGCTCGCGCAAAATCACAATTTTCGGACAAATCGAAGGATACAGGTCTCTGCAGGCTCAGAAGCTGAAGGATTTCTCCGCTGCAGACAAAAGTAAATAAAACAACTGGCTGAAGGACACCTAATGGTGGCATTTAAGTGATGAGATTGATGCTGATGTTGGAAGAGTATCCTCCAGACGTTACTGCGTCAGCATTACGCATGCGTGATTTAGTTGACGTTATATCCGACCGCGCCGCAGTTGACGCCCGAATTGTAGTTCAGAGTCCGAGATCGACCTCTAAAAAAATGAGGGCCGTGAACAAAACAACGGACAACGTGACCGTTATACGCTATGAACTCAAGCATTTCCAGCGGCTGCTCGGTAAACTTCCACAAAACAACCCTCTTACGCTCTTAATAACGACTCTAATTGCCGTTAGAGAAGTGAGAGAGTATAACCCTGATCTCATCCTGACTAGCGTCCCGACGTATAGCCCTGCGATCGCAATATACCTGGTATCCCTCTTGCTGGGAATTCGGTATTGCATAGATATCCGAGATGACTGGACTAACAAGCACTTAGCAAAATGGGCGATCCGCAACAATCCATGGTCTAGTCGAGTCATAAATGCGCTGACTTCTAGTGTTGCATATGCACTATTCATAAAGGCCTGTCAAAGGGCATTCTTATTGACCTCAGTTTACGATTCTTTGGTGAATGATCTTCAGCGACTTACTAACCCAAACAAGCCGGTCGTTTCAGTCCCAAACGGGATAAACTTGTCTGAACTCGAAGAGGTTCGGCAAACGTCCGATAAGTGCGCGATATTGGAGAAATATGGTATCCCCATTGATGAAGACCTTAAATACGTGATTTATGTTGGAACGATTCAAGATTACTACAAGCCTGAAATACTAATCAAGCCGCTCCAAGATCTGATACGTGACGGGGAGAAGATGTGCTATATCATAATCGGGGAGAAAGACTCTGACGTTGTCACAGAAGAGATTGAAGCAAACGGTGACCCAGAAAACGACATTTTTTTACGCAAAGTTGCCCACAACGACGTGCTTGGGCTTCTTTTAGCAAGTGATGTAGGATTTTATGCGCTTTCGAGGGGATTTCCTGTTGAATATGCGCTGGGGGTTAAAATATTGGAATACGTCGGGTGCAAATTACCGATACTTTCCGTAGCCGATGAATATATTTTGACAACGAAATTCATCAAGGCGCATGGAATAGGAATAGCACTGGGTTGGGATGAAACCTCACTCATAAGGTCTTCGATTGAGACGCTAATACTAAACCCCCAATTTGCGAACAATATTGATGCGTATTACCCCAATTTCGTCAAAGAATTCGGACGAAAAACGAATAGTGAAAAAATGTACGAAGCAATTATGCAGAATTATCAGAGAGTTGCGCGCTAAAATGTGCTACACGCGTCGAGTACGTGGGGGGTGGAGAGCCGCAATTTCCAAACCGATCTTATGCCGCTCTATTGGCTAAAATAGGAATCGCGGATCTCAACACTCTTTGCCACAGCGTTGCGTGATTCAAGTTTTAGTACTTTTGAGTGGCAACGACCGTTAGTTCACTTCAGTAGACCACTAACATTGTCCTGCGTCGATCCGATCGTGATGCCACAGCCCGTTCTCATATCATGAAGCTGCGACTAACGTGTATAGTGCTGGGTAGGTTGATCGCGTGCGCCAAATTTAAGCGCTTGCTATGCGGCAAAGAGTGCGATCGCTAGCTTATCCCGAGATGCGTCAGCAATGACGCGAGCGACTTCTATCATCTATATTTTGGGCTTTGAACAACAGCTATAAACTCCGACGTTAAACAAAACTTGGCGAGCGGCCTGTGTAACATTATTTGAGATTATGTCTGGTTTTTTCGGAAAGCACAGTATTTTGATTAAAGAAAAGGTCGAGTGGTACGCGTTTCTGAGGAAGCATCGACTGCCGTTCGCGCTTAAGCGAAATCGATCCTGGTCGATGGATGTTTGTGATTTTGAAGTTATCATCGATATCTTGGGCGGTTATCGGGCTGACGAAAGCGTGCACGTGGTGGAGCTGGGTTCGGGTACTTCGACGCTCGTGCTAGCGCATATTGTGAGCCGGCTTTTTGATGATGCGCATATTATATCTGTCGAAGGGGAGGAAAGCTACGCGCAGCAACTCCAAGACGAGATAACGAGGTATGCACTCGATGACACCGTCATCTTGCACCATATCCCATATGTGAAAGATGACTATGGTTGCTGGTTCTCTAAAGACGCACTCAGATGCATCCTAGACAAAAGAGTTGACATACTGATAGTTGATGCCCCCCCGAGGACGCTATGTCCGTGCGCGCGACAGCCCGCGATACCGTTTTTCCTGTTATATTTGAAACAAAACGGCATCGTGTTTTTGCACGATACGTGCCGAGAGGACGAGTCCGTTATAGCTGACGCCTGGAGTCGCTACTTCCTAACCCGACGACGGATCAACACACCTAAGGGAATTGTTCTCTTCACGGGTCACAGTCAAGAGAGACACGGCAACATTCACATTGACTACGGCTCAACTGACGCATAGTTATTTGGCATTAGAATGGCTAGAGAGAACGATTATAGCCCGCCGCGAGCCGCTTCTTCACCTCTCATCGTTATTTCGGAGTTTCGTTAAGCAGCTGATGTCCCAACCTCTTCTAGCTTCAATCGCAAGAGTTAGATTAATACAGCTATGCTGAACAACAGAATTAATTCATATCCATGATTGCAAGTGCGTTATCAGTTCATAAAAACCCCAAACGAGTCAACAGGTTGATGCATTCAATATCTGTCGCGTGCTTTTCTCCCACGTGAACGCTGCGACTCAGTCTCTTCTTACATCATTTGTGCCAATCCTTCCGCGTGATCCCAAGGGCTATTGGACACTTTGAGAAGAAATAAACATTCTGGTCGCCGAGCGACTGAAGCATCACGTAATAATCGGGGTCTCGCCTTACGACAAGATGAAATATACGGATTTCGTTTCTTGTAATGGCTTCACAGATCGGGACAAGGAACGCCAAGCCGAACAAAGAAGTAGCAGCATCTAGCAAGATCCTGATGCTTGAATGGCCAATGACGCAGAATATCTCAAGAAGAGGCGCCTTTAGCTCTCGCCAACACCATTAATCTGTTAAAAGCGGCCACAAACCTAGAGGAATACGACTCGTGATCACCGAAAGTGAGCAGTGCAATTGTCGAGGCGCAGTTAATGCCGAGAACGACACCGAGGCATCTCATGGAAGCAAAGAAAAGCTCTGCCACATCATAATTGGCGAGAAGGCGCTCCGCGAGAAGCTTATCACGTCGCCTCTTGATAACCCAATTTTTGTTCAAGAACGCTGCAATGCGCAGCGTCGCAGAGGTGCATTGTGAAGATCACGTTTGTGCTGCCAGACTACAGGAATTATCCCGTAGGGGGGTTTAAAGTGGCGTACGAATACGCCAACTGCCTAGTTCGCAATGGGCATGAAGCGACAATCGTTTATCTGCAGGAACCCCGGAAGCGTTCTCCTTACCGCTTCCCACTTGCACAGTTTTCGTGGCTAGATAGCCGCCGAGCACGACTCGTTTACAAGAGCAGAAAACCCAAGATCAGCTGGTACAGTTTACATAAGGACGTAAAGCTGGTGAAAGCAACAGATCTTGACGCACGTCGCGTTCCTAACGCAGATGCCATTTTTGCCACGTGGTGGCGTACTGCTTCACGGGTAAGTGAGTGCCATGTCGATAAAGGGGCCAAGTTTTACCTTGTCATGGATTTTGCACCGTGGATGGCTAATCAACACGAGTTAGAACAAACCTGGCGGTTGCCACTGAAAAAAATTGCAATTTCTGGCTGGCTGGCTGAACTAGTTTTGCAATCTGGCGTACCTGAAGAGAACGTTGAAGTGATACCGATAGCCGTCGATCATGACCGCTTTCGCGTCACAAATAGTGTTCGCAGACGAGCGAAAAGGGTTGTTATGTTGTATTCTCCAAAGCCGTATAAGCGATCCCAATTTGGGTTATCCGTACTATTGAAATGCAAAGACGCCGTCCCGGACCTCAAAGCAAGTCTCTTCGGCCCCTTACAACAGCAGCTTGTGGCGCCACCTTCGTGGAGCGAATACCACGGCTATGTAAGTGAGAGCGAGCTTATTAAACTCTACAACGCAGCATCGATATGCCTTTGCAGCAGCGCCGCAGAAGGTTTTGCCCTACCGCCAGCCGAAGCGATGGCATGCGGATGTGCCGTTGCAACAACCGATTGTGGAGGAAACCGCGATTATGCTGAGCATGAAAGGACTGCTTTGGTATCAGATCCCGATGACTTTGCGTCCTTGGCGAACAACGTTCTTCGACTCCTGTCAGACGAAGAGCTGAGGGTGAAAATTGCACTTGCTGGGAGAGACCGAATCGCAGCGTTCACGTGGGAGAAAAGCACGCGACGCTTGATTGAATTCGTAAATCGTCACAGCTAATATTTTTTCGGCCAAGTTGCTAAGGACCTCTGCACCGCAATATTGGTGCTGCATAATCATACGTTTGGCCCTCTCAATGTCGCAGCAGCATCTCCGTGAAAGAAGGTTTCGGAGAATCTCAACGTGAGGGATGGAAAAGCGTCAATCTACAAGCTCAACAATGCAGCAACAGGACCTTGCTAACTAATCATTTGACCTTAAGAAGAGACAGACGCGTGGCAAGGTAACTTTTGGGCAAAAACCCTTTCGGGGGTACGAGCAAGCAATCTCCGATAGAGCGTTCGTAGACCGGGAGCACGCTGGGCACCGTAGGCAGTCAATCCCCATCGGCCTCGCCGACCTCAACTTTTTCATACCTCGCGGGTTTGGTCCCGTTGTATGAAGCGCTGATGACATCAGTAGTTTGGGCGCTAGGTCCTCTAGAATAGCCGGTCCGCCTCGCTCATTTTCTAAGCAGATCATCTTTGGCGCGGGTTACTCATGGCTTTCTTCTCGTTTGTTCTGTTTAGGCGCTTATATAGCCGCATCTACGTCAGCCCTTGTTTTTTGGAGCTCTAATGACTTAACAATCGGCTGAGTAGTTTCCTACGATTGCTTAATCTCCCCGCAAATTCTTCCGAGAGAGCCCAGCTCGGACCGCTAGTGGTAGGCAACCTATACGCGAAGCAATTCTGCCGTGATTGCTTGGAAGACTCGCTGGCTGCTGTTCCCGTCGTGGTAGGCATTAAATATGCTGTCTACTTTGAGCCTCAGCTTTTCGTACGCGTCGCCTTTGCGCGCGATATCTTCCATGCATTCGATGACTTCGGTCCAGTTTCGGGCTTTGGGCCCAGGAGTTACGTCAGCGTAGTTATAGAACAGCGGCCTGTCGTTCGCGATAAACGTTTCAAGGTCAAATGGAGCAAATATGATCGGCTTGTTGAGAAGCAAGTAATCAAAATAGATGCTTGAGTAATCCGTGATCAACAAATCTGTTTCGGACAGAATAGTGTAGATGTCTTGATCGATGTCCTCATCTTTCACAAAAAGCACATTGCTAAGAGACCGATCTAACGAATGAAGCTCACCCAAATGGCAAAAATGCAACTTAACTAACAAGATGATGTTCAATTCAGCTAATCTTGAGTTGACAGACTTCAAGTCGCTCAGGAGAAAACCAAGGCCTTCTTCTCCTTCGTGGCGCTGAGTCGGCATGTATATCGCCAACGTAGATGTGGCCTTTAACTTGTGCAGCAAAACCGTCATTGGAACTTTTGGTTTATCGCGAGCAAACAATGCGTCGGTCCGGGGGTAGCCCGTTATTTTTACTTTTTCTGGCAAAACTCCAAAAACCATCGCTATTTTGGATCGCACCTCTTCTGAAGGAGCGATGTATAGATCGTCATGCCTCACTCGTTTGTTAAATGGGAGCACGTGCAATCGCGCAAGGTTTGCGCCACGGCTTAGACTGACGTGGTGGTGCTCGTCATATCCTAGCGTCTTTAGCGGAGTGCCGTGCCAAAGCTGAACGATTTTCACCCGCCCTACAGGCCACATATGATAAGAGTTAAAGTCAAATATCCCCGACGACATCACCCAAACACCCGACCTCACACGTAACAAGAACCCGCGGACGCTGTTCAACAAATAAACTTCATAGCCGTGGCTTTTCACCAAATCATAAGCCGCCTTGTTTTTTGTCAACCATACGGCTCTAATCACGTCTTGATTGCTGTTCACGTAATCAAACAGGTACTTGCTGTTATCCGCATATGCATCGCCCCACCACGCGCCGAAAATCCACAAAGTCTTATCCTTAGGTAGAATCGTCGTCGCTAACCACAAGAGATCCCCAAAAAAACTCAAAATAAGCCAAGCTGTGTGATTCGCTCTAACGAACGCCATCAAGTTTTGCGTAGGGCGGCTCAGCATTTCCATGTGGGACCTTCCATTTGTGATTTTTCAGGGTGGTACTTATTATTAAGAAACGTTGTCAGGGAACTATAACTACATGTATAGCCCCCCCTCTATCATATTTCTCCTTTAGACCCCGGCGCCGAGAAAGGTGTCCCTCAGTGGCGGGGGAACGGACTTTTGGATGAAGGTAATGCCCTCGTCTCTAAACCAAAGACTACATCAATAGTTTTATTAGTAGGTTTTTCTTGTGACTCTTATCGTCCGAGGGTTGGATTAACGAACGTGATCCAGAAACCATCTGTTCCCGCCTGCATCCGCATTTTGCTAATGTATTCGCCAAAGAATTCGAGCTGTTGACAGTCGCCAGGTCGCGTGATAATCTATGAGAGAAAGAAGCAAGGACAAGGCAAAAGCGATAATTCTCGCAGCTGGCAGGTCTACGAGGCTAAGGCCGCTGACAGAAGATATACCAAAGTGCTTGCTATCCCTCGGTGACGAGACTATCCTCGATTACCAGATCCGCCATTTGGCAAAACTGAACATCGAGCGCGAGCTAATAGTCGTAGGCTACAAACGTGATTTGATCGTAGAGCATATCGCAAGGTCGGAATATGGTATACCTATTACTATTGTCCACAATAAAGTTTTTCACGAGACCGATAACGCGTATAGTTTGTCGCTAGCCTTCGAACACATCGATCCCGAGACTGACTCCATACTCATTTTAGACGGAGACATATTGTTCGAATTTGGTCTATTGCGGAAGCTTGTCCAATCACCGCACGACAATGTCTGCATCGTAGACAACGAAAAAAAAATAGAACCAGAAGACTGCAAAGTGCTGGTGAAAAATGGCTTCGCTGCGAGCATTGGAAAATCCGTTCAGGGCAATGCAGCATATACGAGCATGATTAGGCTGAGCGGTCCACTCTTAAGCGAGTTCACGCACATGCTAAAAGAGCCGCGAGTGAAACCGGAGTGGTACTCCGAACCGTTAAATAGGCTTCTGCTCAAACATCCATCAGCGATGCACGTAGTCTTCACGAACGGGCTGCTTCGCTGCGAAATAGACACGTACGATGATCTGCTTCGAGCACGAACCCTCCGAAAAAAAATCAATGCTCGAGCGAGGAACGCATGAGATATGATGTCGTTATATTCGGTGGTGGCGCTACAGGCACCTCGACTTTCCGGGATTTATCGATGAGGGGCTTCTCTGTAGCTCTCATCGAAAAACGAACTATCGCGGGTGGCACAACTTCGTCTTCTCATCAAAACTTACTGGGTGGGATGCGGTACGTTTTGAAAGATCCTATAGTTGCGCAAGAATGCGCCAAAGAGAACGAAATTGTTTCTAATATCGCTTCAGAAGTAGTCGGAGATATTCTGAATTACTTCGTCGGTGTAACCAGTGAATATGCACTCTCTGCGCTGCAGGCAGCCAAAAAGCTACACATTCGAGCGAGAGAAGTTGATATTGATGAAGTATTTCAGGAGATTCCTGAATTGAATAGAGATCTAAACGTTGCGGTGGAAACGGCCGACAAAAACATAAATGCGCAGCGATTTTGTTGGCTGAACTGTTATTCTGCAAAGCAAAATGGCGGCAGTCTTTTCGAAAACCAGGAGCTTCGATCGATACGAGAAATTGAAGAGGAATTCGTGATATCTACTAGCCTGGGCACATTGACGACTGACTACCTAATTAACGCGACCGGTCCGTGGGTAAATACTGTGGCTAGTAAAGTTAACGCTAGCATTCCACTAACCTACAGCCAAGGAACGATTATAGTCCAAAATGCGCTCTGTTCACGAGGTATCCAGCATTTGCGAGAGCCGTCAGATGCAGATGCGTACATCGTGCACAATGGATACGGCTGGTTGGGCACGACCTCCACAACAATCCAGCGACCAGAAGATGCATATCCTGAACCGTGGGCTAACACGTATCTAACAAATGAACTCGCTCGCATTCTTCCAAATGTAAAGCGCCGGCCTACGCTGCGCACATTTACAGGTGTACGGGCACTCGCAGAAGCCGATGACGGAACGGTCGAGGGGGGGAGGCAAGCAGCCGACGGACGCTTGAAGTCTCGCGATTTTAAGGTGCTCGAAGATCCGAGCAACGTGTTCCACATTATTGGGGGAAAGCTAACAACGGCGAGATTAATGGCGGAAAAGATAGCTGATGCTGTTTGTCAAAAAGCGCAATGCAACGCGCGGTGCAGAACGTCGAAAGAGCCCCTCAATGCCGATTAAACCTTGACCTACTTCGCAAAATCAAACGGCTTTTTGTATGACAACAGTTTGCGAGAGCCTCAACATTGAAGACCGTAACCTTCACGGGACTGCCTCAACAAAGGTCATCGGCGCGAAACACACATGAATTGCAGTCGATCATAAAACGACGAGGGAAAAGAAAGTGCGGGTTTGCGCAGCAACAGTCGCCTACAACGATCCAAAAGAACTCGCGCGTCTTCTCTCGTCACTCGCAAATCAAGGGCACGCTTTAAGTGGACTCATTGTTATCGATAACTCAGATCGAAGATACTTGGAGGAAAACAGAAAAATATTCGACACCTACTCTAAAAAATATCCATTTGCCCAGTATCAAAAGACCAAAAACAACGTGGGCTCTGCCGGCGGCTTTTGCCACGCAATGAAGATTGCCCACGAGAACGATTTCGACTGGATATGGCCCTTAGATCAGGACGGAGTTGCATCAGATCGCTGTCTCGCGCAATTGCTGAATCGCGCTCACGACGGTGACATTCTTTGTCCCAAAAAGGTCGATATAGACAAGCCCTGGGTCGCCGTTACAAAGTTGAAAAAGAACTTCTTTGGACATCTGTGTCCGGTTCGTTCGGGTGCAAACAAGTACGAAATCGACGCTTTTGGTACGCACGGGGTTCTTATTTCAAAGAAAGTTATGGACTCGATCGGATATTATGATGCTTGCCACTTCTTTGTCGGTTTTGAAGATTATGATTACGCGCGCCGCGCGTTGCGAGCAAAATTAGCCATTATACCTGTCGATGCGGCCGAAGTCCGACACCCAGACCTTCGGCGCAAAAAAGTTATGCAAGAGTCCCCACTTCGGCCAAGAGATGAATCAAAGCCCGGGGCGGTTATCAATAGGCTTCGTCCAGAACATTTAGGTTACGTAACCAATACCAGTCGCGGTGAGCACTGTTGTGCGAAGAATAGATCCTCACTGACCTTTTCGTGGCTCTATTTTCTCACTGAAAGCTTATCACGATGGCAATTTGCAATCGCGTTTGTTTACTCACTCTGTGTGTTATCCGTGAAATTGACAGCGGAAAACGAAATATGTGCGAAAAAAACGCTGAATGCCTACGTGAAGTGCCTGGCGTCGAACTTCAGAAAGGACTGGCGTTACGGGTGCGTAGAAGAATTTTGTCGCCGTATTTTCGAATAGAATAGACTGTTGTTCCAATCAAGCAATATGAGGGTAAAATCGTTCAGTCTCTCGAAAACTCGGAGAGTCGCCAAAGCAATTCCGCTTCTTCCTGGAGATGCTTTCATAAACGATTAGTGCGGCAAAACCTTCACGAATTATAGCACTGCAGACCCTAAATTCGATCTTGTGATCTTGATTAGTAAAGGCCTGATTTAAATCAATGCCTAGCTGCATCGGACGATCCACCAGCATCATACGTTGTTTATCTTTAGCAGCGTTAGAGACAAGTTGGATCTTTTTTCGCCAACTTTCGTCGACCACTGAAAGCAGCATCTAGAACAAGAACGATACGAAGACAAGCTTTGTGAGAGTACAAGAGAGCTCATGGCCGTTAAATCCACAAGAAAAAACAGAACTTGGAGCGCAGGGCCATTTTTCCTCGTAGAGAGTTCCTCGTACGCTGAACTGTAACGATCTTCTTCTGGTGACCTCTTTTGCCAATACAATTTACAATCTGGGCCGTACCAGGTGTTTCGCGAGTGCGGCACCACTTATGCTTTGCGAGTCGCCACTAGAAACAATTTCGCCGTTTTTTGAAGCTAAATACGCGGGCTTCATTTAACGAGAACGTTCGAATGATGAGACGGGCCGATCGCTGTTTGAGCACCTTCGGTGCAGGCTTATTTATGCGGGCGCAATAGATGATCAGAACCGGCGTACTACCTCACTCGCTAAAGCATGGGACTTTTCCAAATGGAGACGGGGCAGCTCGGAAGAATCATGTTCAGCCGGTATTTTGTATAGCTATGCTGGTGCGAACCAATGAGTATTTCTTAAATTGACTGATTGTGAGAATGAAGATCAAATGCCGATGTCTTTCGTGACTAAGCCGTGAATGTCTCCTCCATCTCAGTTCCGTTCTCAGGCCAGCCGCGAGAGTCTACGACAACTTCACGAAGAAATGCTGCGCAAAACTGAGATGATACTGCAGTTCGAACGTCAACCTACCATTTGGGCTAAGCGTTACACGGTAATTGCAGATCAAAGCACGCCTTCCAACAGTCCAGATAGATGAATCGTACAGGAAGCACGTAATGGGAAAATACACACTCACTGTTAGGCGAATAGGATTGAGCGCAGTAATAACTCCGCTCGTCTTTCTCAGCAATGTCATTCTGCTTCCTATTCTAACAAGGAACCTTGTTATAGCTGATTACGGAACATTTGCTTTGATTATAATTACTCTCAGCTTGGTGCCCACGCTCGCGACTTTAGGACTCCAAAGTTCCCTGATTCGGTTTGGCGCCGCAGCCAAGGACAAACGCGACATCCAAGAGCTGTTCTACTCCACGGGATTCATCGTTTTGATCGCGAGCTTGGTTGTTTCCGGGCTGTTTCTTTTGTTTGCGCCGCAAATAGCGGGGAGCTTATTTCAAAACAATCTCACCACAGCCCTGCTGCTTGTACCGAACATCTTAATCGCCTGCCTGAATTGGTTTGTCTTACAATATTTTGTGACATTCCAACAGATCAAAAGGTACACCTGGTTAAATCTTTTTAACGCGTACTTGAATACGGCCCTTGTAGCCTATTTCGTCCTTTCAGGTGACGGATTAGAGGGCGCCGTGATCGCACTCTTAATCCAGCAGCTTACAGTGTTCTTCGTCATGATGTATCTCATCGTCGCGTAGATTGGTTTTGCTGTCCCCAGGCTAACGAACATAAGGCAATATCTGAATTATGGCCTCCCGTTAGTCCCTGGCAGCCTATCGAGTTGGCTCGTAAATTCAAGCGATCGTTATCTTATTGCACTTTTTTTAGGTACCGCGGCCGTAGGCTATTATTCGCCGGGGTACACTGCGGGGACTACTATCGGCATGATCTCGGCACCTTTAGCGGTGCTGCTTCCTGCGGTTCTATCAAAATACTACGATGAAAACAACATAGCGGAGATACGCACGATCCTGACATACTCACTGAAGTATTTTATCGGAATGGTTCTCCCCTGCGTATTTGCCTTGTCGGTCTTATCAAAGCCGATTTTACTTGTGCTCTCCACGCCGCAGATTGCAGCAAACGGCTATCAAGTTACGCCGTTTGTTGCCGCAGGAACTGCACTCGTTGGGGCATACTCAGTGATTGTTACCATTATCGCATTAGAAAAGAAGACCGCCACCATTGGCACGATATGGATGCTCGCCGCCGCACTGAATTTCGGTTTGAACTTAGTACTTATCCCTTACCTGGGCCTTGTAGGTGCTGCACTGACAACATTCCTCGCGTTCCTGCTCGCTTTCACGTTGACTGCAATCTATTCATCTAGATATTTCAAGTTCGACGTAAGCGCTGGATTCGTCGTCAAGAGTGTCTGCAGCTCGAGTATTATCGCCCTGTTTCTGCGCGTATGGAATCCGTCTGGGCTTTTCAGCATAGTGTTATCGATCGCAGTTGCCGCAGCAATCTATTTGAGTATTCTGCTTGTGCTCAGGGGTTTCACCATACGTGAAATTAAGCTCATATATAACATTTATAGAGGCTACGACTAACGCGTTTAGTTGAAGGTCAAAAAAACGAGTGTTGCTTTATTTATTCTTAAAATGCGTGCGCCAAAAATGTCGTGTCGCTATTAGCCTTATGGAGTTTATCAATGTTTACGCAACGCCCGAAAGATTTGCATCCGTGTAACGCCGTGTGCTGAATTCTTCAAACTGGATAAGTGTCGCGTAACACTCCTAGACGTTACGCGGACAAAAGCATCGCCGAAAGAAACAACTGGCGAAGAGATGCGTCCGGGATACCGATCTCCGAATCGCTTAGCAATGCGCCGTTTGCTGCTAAACGCGCTGCTCACGCGTGAATACGTACCCGCATGAATTTCGACGACATAGGCAGCATCGCATACGCGAGTTCATTTTTCTTATCTCGACATACAGATTCAAAGCCTCCACTTGTGCCACATTTTTTTTCTATTCTTATTCGTTGTTGTCAAAAAAACGCGGCCGAGCGCGCATTCGCTCCGATGTGAGGCGTGGAAATATCCACCTGTGGCCTAACGGTGTCGGGAGGGCCTAGTTTCCGTTGAGCAATGTGCGTCGCTACAAAGAATGACGGATGCGGCATAATTCGTTCGTCCTGCTACGCGCTGTAACAGATGCGCCGCCGTTCATCGCACGTTTGGGTTCTTTTATACACTCTAAGAAGCAGCCGGGAGATTCTGCAGCAAAGTACGGAGAGGCAATCTCAATCATCGAATAACAAACTTCCCACACCAACGTTAAATAGAGTTGTGAACTTTTCCACTAACAGCATAGCACAGTCGAAAACTGGCACCAAGAAATGGTCAGAAACGCACGTTCAGAAATAGTCAAAAGAGAATTTGATTTTGGGTGGAAAGCAGATGGATCTGTGCACCCAACTGACTTACTGACTTTAGAGTACCAAAAAGGGGATATCCTTGACGTGGGCTGCGGTACGTGCCGACTATACAGCTTTTTGAGTCAACACGGATGGACAGGCAGATACGTGGGCATTGATGCGCGACGGTACGGCGGTTATCCTTACCCGAATGGCGCCGAGCTCATTGTAGGCGATGCATCCACGCTTACCTTTCCAAAAACAGACACTGTGGTTTTGTATAACGTGTTAGAACACGTAGAAGATCCGTGTGTTTTATTGAGCAAATCTGTCGAGAGTTGCCAAGAGAATGTCCTTTTTAATGTACCAAAGAGAAACCAGGAACTTTGGGAACACGGAATTGTTGAATACCATCAGCTTGACAAGACGCACCAACATTGCGGTTTTTCAAACGAAGAGGTCAGTAATATCGTAAGTTTAAGTGCAGGGGAGATACGAAGTTACAAAAACGTGTCCGAGATCAATGCGACAATGGGCACGTCTTTGTGGAATAGTCGAATACCGAAAGCTTTGGACTTTGTTCTTTCTAAGATCTTCTCATCGAAAACCTTCCACCCCGAAATATGGTGCGAAGTAGAAAAGGCTGGCGAGTAAGACCTAGAATGAATAGTAGAAAACATGCGTGAGCGTGTAATGGGTGAATTTGCTCAACTCAGGATTGTGAGCAATGAAAGTGACCAAAGATGCACGCGTGGATTACGGACGAACTCATCGATAGCCACTAGCGGTCTAGGCCAGCTTGATTTGCCACGACAACATCGGACCGGCGCCACAACAAGCTTAGACGGTTACGCTTCAAAAGAGCGGGCAGCTTGGCACACAATGAACAAAACAATGGAACTTCCGTAGGCCTATTCGACAAATCCCATACTCAGTATTGTTGCTACGCTTACAACACTCGATTCAGTTTTTTTTAGGTGTCAGCATGCGGCAATGCCGAAAAAAAGATTAATGTGGCTTAGCAATCTTTTTGTGGACGAGGGAGAATATCGATACCAGCAACGAATTCTCGGCAATTCGCGTTTCGAAATTAATGCAAGGAGTGTCGTCGCGACTTATCGTAGCATCTTCTTAATCGCCTTGGAATGCCCAACGTCGTGCTTCATCTTTAACCATTTGCTGCTGGGCGCGCTGCTCATGATGAAGACATGTCGGTGAAGTAGGCCGTGCATTAGCAAAAGCGAGTTCATTTTTTTTAGCTTAGACAAGCAGATTTGAAGCCTCCGTTTCCAGCCATGTTTTCTTCTTATTTTGTTGTGCAAAGACGCAGGAGCGCAAGGCCACTGCAAATTTTCTCACGTTGATTGAACTGCTTGCCGAATAGTTTGCGTTATGCTCAAGCGCTGAGTACTCGTACGCTCGCCCCGAAACGTGATAGAGTGAATGCAAGAAGGCATCACGCTCGCCGCAAACGCTTATCGATCATAGAGTTTCTGAAAGAGTTCGGTATGCTTCTCGGGCCTTGTAAGGAACTCCAAGAGGTGCGGCTCCTCGATCAGCTCGTACATGGGTTTTCGCTTCACCAGCCCCTGGTCGGGCACCTCGCGCGGGTAGAGAACCCTAAGCTCCGGCACGTTATGATACGCTCTGTTGTGCAGCAATCTGCCGTTGATGAGTTCATAGTACGCCGCCCCGTGAAGTTTTGCATAAGGCTCATACACCGAATCGAACGACCGGCAAACCCAGTTTGCCATCTTGAGCGTTCGTTGCGACGGGTTTATGGTCACATGGCCATAGTTCGGCGGCACGATCACCTTGTCTCCGCGCGTCGCTTTGACCAAGATGACCTCATCAACGTTCTGTTCGTTCTGCGCGCGCTGCAACATGTAGTGCGCATCTCCTTCGAGCAGCTCGTAGATTTCCGGATACGTGTAACGGAGCTTTGCGTTCACACGGGGGTGGTAGTGCCCGTACGTCTTGACGAACTCAAGCCCCATGTTAAACGGTGGAATGATCGTGATGTCGTAGCGCAGTTGATGGCGGGCAATGGCCTCACGGTCAGTAGGCGTGAGAGAGAGGTCGCGGTACATGTAATAGGCGTCGCGGTCTGGCGCCGCCTCGAACCAAGCCGTATCGTACGCGACGTTCCGAATGTCGTGGAGCCGGCGGATGTCAGGTTCGATGAACTGCCCTCCAAACTTGAGCTTCATAGATGCCTCAGCATAACCGCACACCTCGATTCCTCAGTGCTCGCTCAACTACCTTATCGTTTTGCACATGCTTTATCGCTGTCTTGCGAGAAAACCGCTAAAGAATCGTATCTCGCTCGCCGTAAATCCTTTGAGGGCAAACAGAATCGCGGTGTAGGCGGCGGCGCAGCTCACGATCAGCGCGGCAACGCTCAACAATCCGGAGGCGTGCCATACCAGAACAAACGACGACACCACGATCGATGCAAAAATACTTTTTAGAATGAAGCCAAAGTCCACACCGAGCGTCATGTGTCGGACAGAATAAATCGCCGTAACCCCGAAAACAAAGGCGTAGCCCAGCACCGTCGTCAGGGCCGCAGCCATGATCCCAAAATAGGGAACGAGGACCAGATTAAGTCCGATGTTTAATGTCGCACCTAGGATCCACATCGTGCCGATAACCGCCGTCCTTTTTTCAAAGGTGAGCACGATCATGATTATGGACCACACTCCAAAAAGCAGCGAGCTCAACGCGGTAAACGGCGTAATCAGATAGCCGTTCGCAGCTATTGCAGGGGTAGTTAGTACCAGCAGTATGGGCTTCGACAGAACTGAAAACACGAACGCTGCAGGCACGGCAACGGCGAGGAAGTATTTTACCGAGTACCTGATAATCATCTTCACTTCCTCTATTCTGTTTGCGTCATAATGCTCGTAGAGGGCCGTCGGAACCAGAATCGTAAAGGGCGTTGCTAAAAGACTGATCGTCCAGCCAAGCTGGTACCCCGGGGAGTAGTACCCGACCCACGCGACACCTAAGAAGAACGTAATGATGTACCGGTCGCTTACGCCTAACGCCCAACTCGACACGCTGCTGGGCACAAAAGGCAGGCCGTATTTTAGATACGCCTTTAGCTCAGAGAACCTCGGCATGGTCACCCCGATATCTCTCACCACGTAATAGGTCGAGATCAGGGCTATGAGCAGCAAGTCGATGAGGTACGCGAAAACAGCCCCGGCGAGTCCGAGACCACCCACCACGAACGCTGCGATGAGTATAACGTAGAGGGCGGCTTGAAGCACCGAAACGATCGAGTATCGTTTCGCCTGTTGAAATGTCCTGAAATAGGTCTGTGGCACGTAGTTGTACGCGGCCACAAACGTGATTANNAGAAACCGTACCATCGAATTCGGTAGGCCTAAAAGCACCACCATTGGCACAAAGCTGGCTGTAACGACGATAAGGGTCCAAATCCCGTAATCCTGAATTGTCAGGATCTTCGTCAGGATCGGCAGTAAGAGGACAGGACTGAGCGAGACCACAAGGCTGGCTAGTCCTGTCAGCCCGATTCGTTTGACGAAAAGCTCGTAGTCACTCACGTTACCTCAAGGTACAACAAACACCTGGTTAAGAACCACGCGCGGCCAGCCCCACAACGTTTCGGTTTCGGTGATTGCACCAAGGCTCTAGAGTGCCCCGTCGCAACTTATCATGAGGGCCTCCTCAATCGCCTAGGAATGCACCGTCGTCGTGTTCAGCTTTACGCCGTTTGCTGCTGAGCGCGCGCTCAGGCATAAATCTGCGTGTATTCCGGCGACATAGGCCGTGCAATTCGCACCAGCGAGTTCATTTTTTTATCACGACAAACAGATTTAAAGCCTCCGCTTCACGTTTCTATTCTTGTTCGCTGTTGCGAAAGAGGCGGGAGCGCGCGCATTCGCTGCGATGTAAGGCAGCGGAAACTATCCATCTGTGACTTAACGGTGTCAGCGTCTGCAGTTCTGGACCAGTCGACGTAGCTCCAAACAATCAGGGATGACGCGCGCCATGATTTCAGCATCGCCCATTATGCGCTTTAACAGGATACTTCCGAGGTTGAGCGTCGCTCTCACAGCTAGCACGTTCCGCGAGAGCGCTTTCACGAATCCCCAAAGATCTCTAAGATCATGTCGCCATAGTGCCCGCAGATGACAAAACGGGCCTCAACAGGATTGTAAGGACCAGAATGAAGATAAGGACTTCTGAGCGAGTAGTTCTTTATCATCACTCTGAACCGATTTTGATCAGCAAGCAGCCGATGTCAGAACTTTGTCCTCGAAACGTGGCGCGCCCTTATCATAGCATACGGACGGTGGGCAGTAGATGATTCTGAAACCCATCATTCGCGCCTTCCAGACAAATCATCTCAGCGCTGAATGCAAAAGATAGGGGTCAAAACTCTCACCTGAAAGCGCAAGTATTACTCCCTTTTTGGTGAGCAAGCACGCGCCGCTCGCAAAAAAAACCACGTTCTATGTCACTATCGTAGTGGCCTCGTCAGGTTCGCTCAGCCTTCATTTATCTTATCAGCTATTTTTTGCTATTACCTTCTATAATTAATATTTCTATCAACTAATATTCCTAACCCGTGATAAAAAGGATAATTATACAATTCTTGTCCTGTAATTTTAGCAATATCTTTCACAGCATTCCTAACTTCAAGAAAACTTTCCGTATCGTGAAAAGTTGCACAATCACTGTGCTGAGCTGCCCAAAGTCCGCACTCGAATGTCTCAGCATACTTATGAACTATATCGACATGAGCAAAGTCATATCTATTTTTATCCTGAATTATCCAATCTCTATAATCAGATTTTATTAGCTTAATATTTGAAAATCTAGAAAGTCTTTGCTTTGTATCTTCAAAGTGCCCTTCTTTATTGACAGTATTGACGTCTCCTTGAAATGTGTCTATCCCAATTACTCTTTCAAAGTAATTTGAAAATACTACTGTCGAATACCCGAATTCAACTCCAAATTCTATGCAACTCTTGCGGCTAATATTGAATCTATCAATTATATCCTTGATTATTGATTCATGTCCTTTCCAAGCTGAAGTAACTTCAATAATATTATTAGGTTTTTCTTTTTTTATTGGTTTGTATAATGGTATATCATTTTTTTTAGATCGAATATTTTTCAAAAATTGTTGGATATTCATTTTTTGGATTAGTTGGTATGTTATCTGAAATAAAAGGGATTTGAATTCAATATATTTTCCGATAAACAAAGATAAACCAAAATTTAATCGTTATTCACAATATTTTTCCATAGGCGCCTGCCGCAGCATCGATGGCGATGAACTGACTGATCAATAAGCACGCGTCATGCCCGTTGTAGTATTGAGACTCGCTATACATAGCCGTCACGATCTTCTAGGAATGTCACTAATAGCATGTTAGATCGCCTGCTTGACAATTCTATGTAGTTGTGCGGTCGTTGAGGAACGGTGCCATCGACGGGCTCTGCAATACCGTCCCCACTCAATTTCTCCGCCTGTAACTCGTCTCCATAATTGTAGGTCTGAGGGAGGTGCCACTCCGTTCGTTTAAGAACTTCAACAAACGCTCTTTTATGCCTCATTTTTGTTTTTTCAATAGGCTTAAACGTACTACCAAAAAAACAGCGACCATATTTCGGCGACGTAGTCCGTGCAATTCGCATAAGCGAGTTCATTTTTTATCGCGACAAACAGATTTAAAGCCTCCGCTTCACGTTTCAATTCTCATTCGTTGTTGTACAAACACGCAGCAGCACAGCGCACTACGAACGTTCCCACGTTGATCATGCGAGCGAACCGAGTGGTTTACGGTCATACTCCAGAAGCACCTTGAGGTTAGTGGCACATTCGTTCGGAGACGTGCAGGAACGAGCGCATGAGCTCGAAATACACCGCCGCTTGCTCCCTAGAATATTATTCGGAAGAGCAAACGAGTAGACAGTGACGCATACGAGCACCAAAGATACGATAAGGCTACGGTCTGAAACCGGAGCGAGAGGCAGCTCTCAATGCGCTCATTCCCGGCTGGTATTGTTGGTCTTCGCGGCGGCCTCGTGCTTTGTGCGCAAACAGCGCCATCGCTTGCGTGTCTGGCCTAGTGAACGGTGATCGTCAGGACCGTGCTCGTCGATGCTTGATAGGAGCTGTCGCCGGCGAATGAGGCGTAGTACGTGCGCACCCCAGAGGTGGTCCACTTCGTTGCGAAGGTGAGCGTTGTGTACGCACTCATGTCGTTGTAGCGGACGCCGTTGAAGTAGTAGTAAATCGTAACGCGCTTTGAGATGGGCGTTCCACCGGACGTCAGGCTGGCTTTGAAGGTGACAGACTGGGTGACGACGGGGGTGGTGTTTGAGGCGATGAGGGTGAGCTGGGTCGATCCTACGTTGATGGTGACGGCGTTGCTCGTCGACGCTTGGTAGGAGCTGTCGCCGGCGAAGGTGGCGTAGTAGGTACGTGTGCCGGTAGAGCCAAAGCTCGTGGTGAGGGTGACCTGGCCGGTGGCGTTGGTGGCCGTCCTGGTGTCATTGTAGCGGATGCCGTTGAGGTTGTGGTAGATCGTAACGCTCTTTCCTGAGAGGGGCGTGGTGCCGTTGCTCAGGGTAGCGGTGAACGTGACAGACTGCTTGACGGCGGGCTTCGTGTTCGAGGCGATAAGGGAGAGTTGTGAGGGCTGCCTGCCGGCACCAAGTGACGCCGACGTCGTCGCGGGGTAATACACTTGCAAGGCCGCGACTATCTTGTCAAAACCCAATGCTTGGTACTGGCTTAGCCCGTCGGGATTGTCGCCACAATAAACGTGGAAGCTGGCGAAGCCGATTCCATTGGCATACGACCAGTTGAGCATTGAGAGATACGACGGTGAGCCGCTGCCGCTCAGTGAGTTTGCATATATCTGGTTGTCACCGTTATTGTTAGCCCACGCACCGGCACAAATCCCGTTCTGGATGCCAAGCGCGGCGGCCTGCTTCGATCCATTTTGAATGTATGGCCACTCAGAAGGGTAATAACTCTCCCAGCTGTTCGCGACCGTAAGTGGGTTTGCGTACATGCCGTCCCACAGGCCGTCCTGATCACAGTTGAAGTTCACATAGCCCTTGAAGTAGTGCCCCATGTACGCGAGATCGCCGCTGCTGCCTGCTTCCGACGCGACGTATTGCCATCCGGCGGTTTCGAGTGACTGGAAATAGCCGGAAAAATTGGTTATCGGTATGCTCTTATTCAGTCCGCCGCCCCAAAGGAGCACTTCGACATCAATAATCGGAAGCATATTGAGCGACTTGATTGTGTTGAGCTGCGTTTGATAGGTCTGATTGTCTTGAACGACCACAACGACAGCGGTGAATCCTTCTTGCTTGAAATAGTTCAACGTGGCGTTGTTTACCATCGAAGGAGCGCAGCCAATCCAATACTGTATCGGATGCGTTGTCGCGCCTACTGGGGCCTCGTTCACTGCTCCCGCAACGTTTGCCGTCGCGGCAGTGAGCGAGATCAACACCGCTGCCAGAAGTAAGAGAGTCGCGAACGTTTCGAAACGCTGAGCCCAGCCGTGTATGCGGACTCGTGTTTTTCTATGAGGGATCAGCTTGTTCATGGCTATCTCTGGCGAAAAAAGCTGCACCTGCAAATGAGAGTGTTAGAGGAAGAATAGAAAATGGGACGATTTTGGATACGCTCATGGCTCATAAAACGTTCTCCGACGCCTAAAAACATGTCGGACGATAATAAAGGCTCCGGTCTGAAGCTGATAGCGAGAGAGCGCAATATGCCCCAGGGCGCACGCGGCGAGCGAATACCACTAATGGCCGCGGTCTTCGCAGGTCGCCTCGTGCAGTCTGCGTACAACACACTCGTTCGCGTTTCTGGATTAACTAACGGTGATCGTCAAGCCGCTGCTCGTCGACGGTTGATGGGAGCTGTCGCCAGCGAAGGTGGCGTAGTAGGTGCGTACTCCAGGGGTGGTCCACTTCGTTGCGAAGGTGAGCGTGGTGTAGGCTGTGGCGTAGTTGTAGCGGACACCGTTGAGGTAATAGTAGACGGTGATGAGCTTGGGGATGGGCGTGCCGCCGCTCCTGAGGGTGGCGGTGAAGGTGACGGACTGGTTGACGGCGGGAGTGGTGTTTGACGCGGTGAGGGTGAGCTGGGTCGCTCCGACGCTGATTGGGACGCCGCTGCTTGCTGATGCGTTATACGAACTGTCGCCGGCGAAGGTGGCGTAGTAGGTGCG
>PMIN01000062.1 GCA_003158275.1 Methanobacteriota archaeon | reverse complement strand
ATCACTCCCGGAATATCGCCCTTTGTTCCATGTAGTCGCACGCTCTGGTTTAGCAGCGTTTGGTCGAACCAACCGCCGATACCGATGAAGTAGATAAACCCGTTTTCGTCGATGTACTTGGCGGAAAGGCCCACCTCATCCATGTGCGCAGAGAGCATTACGGAAGGTCCTTTTCCTGATTTTGTGGCGATCAGATTGCCGAACGCGTCAATCCTGATCTCATCGACGTAGGGAGTAAGTTCATGCGTGAGTATGTCGCGGGAGCTCCCTTCGTGCCCGGAAACGCCGTGGGCATTTGACAGCTCCTCAAGCAAGTTCCGCAAACCGTCTAACGTGTCTGACATCATTCTACAAGAGCGCATCCTAGCATTAATAGGTTTCTTACGAAAAAGGGGCTTCAGCCAGCCTTCGTTGAGGGGACTCTGCGCGAGGCACGCATTCAGCCCTCCCTGGTGACCCGTGGCTGCGTCGGAAGCTCTATATGGGTGCTGTGAAAGAGCGAAGATATCGCGGGGCGATCAGCGTGGTGAAGATTCGGCAACGAGTAGATGACAGAGGTCGGGGGGCCAAATACCGCGCGTTTCGCGGAGCTGCGGCGAATGAGTCGTACGGCAGTCTTTTTGAGCCGGGACGAAAGGACGACCTGCGGCGCACGCTCACGGCAAAGGTGGTAGAGGGGCTTAACGTGCCAGAGGGGCCCGCCAGCGAAGGTATACTTGGCGTCGTTGATGAGACCCTCAGCGAACGTAAAGGGGGGTGGCACTTTTCGTTGTCACCCGAAAGACTGCTCTGCGATCTTCGTGCGAACGATCATTCGTCGCGACACTTGTGTGCTGACTGTTCGTTGCCGGGCTGTTGCTACTTTGATATCATCAGGCTGACGTCTGATGATGTGGAGCGCTTGCGCGCACACCTTAAACTGTCGCTCGACGAGTTTGTCGCGCAGCACTGCGTATCGTACGTCGATGATCACGACCGCCGTTATACGCACGCGCTAAAAAAAACTCAGCCGTGCGCGTTTCTCGAAGAGGACGGCCGATGTCGGGTCTATGCTGATCGACCCGCAGTCTGCGCGGAATTCCCATTCGTCGTCGACCGTAAAACGCGCGACATAACTGAGATCCGACTGTTTCCCTTCTGCAACGTCCCGTTTAACATGCTGAAGCTTGAAGCGAGGCGTCGCGCCCTCGAAGGCATTAGACAGAGCAACGGTTCGACTAAGTGAGAGTAGCTCCGCGTGACGAACTCGGACGAAAAATTCGGGCGCTGTCCGGCCCGCATGGCCAAAATCGGTGGCGCCGCGAGCAAGAGCGGGCCTGCCGGGATTTGAACCCGGGTTTGAGGCTCCGGAGGCCGCTGTGCTATCCAGACTATACTACAGGCCCGTGCACTATTAGTTGTGTGGCATGTATTTAACTGATCTGATAGTCGCGCACGAGAAAAAAAAGGTTTAAATGGATAGTTGCGCATTGGGGAAGCACCAAGCCAAATGCCGACGATCGTTTGCAAAAGGAGTCTTGAATGAGTCGCAAAGTTCTGATGAACGGGGCGTACGTGGCGTGGAGCGAAGCCACCGTCCACATAAGCACGCACGCCCTCCACTATGGCACCGCCGTATTCGAGGGAATACGGGGCTATCACAACGATGAGAAACGGCAAAGCTTCATCGTTCGACTGACGGAGCACGTGGAGCGGCTCTACCGCAACATGCGCGTGCTCAGGCTCAGTATTCCCCTCAACAAGCAGGAATTCGCTAATGCCATCGTTGACGTGGTGCGCCAAAACGCGCTCCTAGAGGACGTCTATATACGACCGATCGTCTATTGGGGGGCCGGCACCGTCGGCCTGTACCCGTACGGCAGGTCAAACGATTATGCTATCTACGTTGAACCGATGGGCAAGTACNNGTCTGTGTAAGCTCGTGGGCCCGCCTTTCAGACAATTCGCTTCCTCCGACGGGCAAGTTCGCCGGAGCATATGTAAACAGCGTACTCGCAAAGGTCGAAGCGGTTCAAAACGGATACGATGAAGCTATACTGCTAACTAAAGACGGCTTCGTCTCTGAGGGGAGCGGGGAAAACGTTTTTCTCGTGCGCAACGGCACCGTTCTGACGCCTCCGGTTTCAGATGACATCCTCGAGGGGATTACCCGCGATGCAATCATAACGCTCTGCGTGGATCGTGGCTACAAGGTAGTAGAGCGAACGATAAGCCGATCTGAGCTCTACTCCACAGATGAGCTCTTCTTCACCGGGACTGCTGGAGAGGTGGCCCCCATAACGAGCGTCGACGGCATCGTCATCGGCGACGGCGCGGTCGGCGCGATAACGCACGAGCTAAAGGAGGCGTACTTTAACGCGGCGCGCGGCAATGAGCCGCGCTACTCGCAGTGGCTGACGCCCGCTTTCTAGTCGTGCGCTTTTTTCGGCTGCAGAGCCTTGTCTCGGCGCCGTTAGCCTCGCTCCACGCCGATACGGCTCTTGCTGTAGCTCAGCCGCACACCGATTGAGCGCAGGTACGCGCACGAGTCGCCGGGGCAGTGGATGAGCACCTCGGCCAAATCATCAGGCTTGTCGATATCGGTACTCATGAAGAACGAGTCGAGAACCTTTAACGGAAGCCCGCGCTCTTTGGCGATTGCCACGTGCTTTAGGAAGCTCACTTCGTAAAAATCGACCTTGAAACGGGACGGGTCGCGCATGAAGATCGCGTTGGTGCCACCGCCGCGCCCCGGGACGAGCGTCACGCCCTCCGAGTACATCTCGCGCACATGCCACTCTTGGATAAGCGGGATGTCTGACATCACGATGAGAGTGGGCTCTCGCACGTGCCTGATGTAAGCGTTTATGGCGATGTTCAGGTCGCGGCGGTTAAGCTCCACGTGCGCCCAGTCGCACTCGGGATCGAAGTCCTCGGTCNNCCCTTCAAGCCGCGGAGCACGTCGCGTAGCATCGCCTTTGAAAAGGCCATGCGTTCTTCAGGGGAGAGAAATGGCGCGAGCCGCGTCTTCGCTCCGCGCGTCTTAAACGGCACGACCGCTTTTGCCGCGTTCATGGTCGCCTCACCGGGGGCGTAAGCGTCCCCGTTATTTATATATTACCGCGGCCATGTAGTGGTAAAACGGCCTCGCTTTTTATGTCGCTTCACCTGAGCACCGCAGATATCATTAGTGCGCCTTTGGAGACGCTCGTGTTTGCCCTTCCGGCACGCGTCACGTTCTCGCGCAACGTCTTTGTTCCTGTGACCAACATCTGTCGCAACGCGTGCGGCTACTGTGGGTTCC
>PMIN01000230.1 GCA_003158275.1 Methanobacteriota archaeon | reverse complement strand
GACCGGTGGCAAGCCGTCGTTGACTACGGTGACGATCGACTTCATCCTCGGTCTCCTCCTCCTCTACGCAAGCGCGCGTTCGCTCCTCAAGAAACAGGAATCAAAAACTTTTGACGCGACGGCAATGGGCTCAGGAGCATTGCTCTCTATGGGCATCGTCTTCGGCTTCGGCAACATCTTCTCATCGCTTCCGGCTCTCGCCGCAAGCAAAGATATCGGTGTCGTCGTGCTATCCGTTCACGACAAAGCGATCGCCTTTTTCCTGGTAATGGCCATAGCGCTATGCTGGTGTTGGGGGCCACTCGCCGTTTATGCCGTGACGCCCCGAAATTTCGACCGCATCTTCGATCCTATCATCCGTTTCTTGAAGAAACACGGCAGTCAGGTGATTGCCGTCGTGTTCTTCCTCGTCGGCATCTTCCTTATCACGCGTGGCGTGACGTCGGCAATGATGTTGTAGGCCGATCCGGCACATTGACGCAGGCTCCTCCTGAGCCCGGTCGTGCGACGTGCTTTCGACCCCGTTAATCGCTTGCGCGGGGGGGGTATGCTAGCAAAGCCACACTTCACCAACCTCCCTAACGTCTAACCTCGGCAGTCTTTCTCGGCATAAGAATGGGGGCTTATGTGGTCTTCAAAGTAGTCTCCGAACGGCATAACCACGTGAACTGCTTTTGCAGCGAACGGTCACGCGCTTGAACAAGCAAGAAGAAGGTGTCATTTACGCTATCGAACTGATGGGGCACTCAACCTGTAATGTCGACATCTTTCCAGTACTGACATCATAGCTCAGGCAGATGCTTGTATGCGACCAGGCAGCTCCTGAAACCCCGTGCGTGAGAATGTACACCCGGTTAGATTCGTCCTACTGTACGCCATACTGCTCACAAAATTTTCTGAGATCACTGAGGTTGAAATAGGCCCTAATCTTCTTGGCGGGTTTTTCTTCTTTCGGGGTGCTGCGCAGCCAGTTCTTGGAGCGCTGCCGACGGTTAAGGCAAACTTGCCTCCTAAGCGCCAAGTCACTGCATCTAGCAGTAGCGTTTCGAGGATGTTTGGTGTTTTGCGTGTAATTTATGCTTAGTCGCGGAAGGCGAATCATAACGGTTAAATGGCAGCGCGGGCTTAGCACGACTCCGCAGGCAGCCGCTTCTAATAAAACGATTTGGAACTGCTTACACAAGGGGTTCAATTTGTGCAGCTGGCGATAACCCGATTGCAAGGCCTGCTGAAAGTGAAAAAAAAGAAAAAAGGGAGTAGGAGGTAGTTACCCCCTTCACGACCCCTGCAACGCCTGTAACTCCTGTATCAGATTCTGCACCTGCGGATAGAGCTGACCCTGCGCGGCACACGTCCGCACCCAGTCGTCGCTGTCCGGCTTTCCGGTCTTGGCACAGCCGTCCATCCGCGGCAGCACTGTCTTTTGCAGCGTCGTAGCAGCCCCCCCGTAAAGGTTGAATTTCACCTGAAGCTCAGTAACGCTCACCAGAGAAAGAAGGGCGGTCTTGGTGCCGGGTATGAACGCTGAGTTAGGGAGGTGGTTAATGGTGTTCTTGAGGGCGTTGATGTCGGCGAGGACGCTCGCCTTGCTCACCACCTCAAACGCGTGAATGTTGGCGGCATAGGAGTTTTCTGCGCCGTACGTCACTGCTAAGTCGTTCCACGTGGTGCCGTTTAGACTATAGAAGCTCTGGCCGGGTATAGCGTTTGGCGCGTTGTCATCGTAGCCAGATTCCTTGTACTGTACGGGAACCGGATCGTTGTCTCCTGGCGTGGTGAACTTTACCACCACAGCGAACTTCTCACCCTTCGTCAGTGGCACAGTCGTGCTCAGGCTCTCGGTGTAGTACCCCGCGTAGGCGTACCCCGCATTGGAGGCCGTGCCCGAGATGGTCGACATAAGGGTACCGCTTGTTGGGTTGCTGGAGTTTGTGGGGGTAACGTAGACCTGTGCCGTATACTGGGTGTCCTCAACGGGTGCCCAGAAGCTTACCGCATTAAGCGTCCCGGTGGAGTCAGCTGTAAAGACGTTGGCTCCGTAGGCGGTCGAAGAATTGCCCGATCCAACGCCCCCTTCCATTCCAAAGGGGTCGTACTGGTAGTTCGTCGTGTAGTTCGTCGTGGGTTCAGCGGTGAAGACGGAGTTTTCCTGGTAGCCCATGTTTAGGTCGTAGTACGAAACGTAGAAGTACCCGGACTGACCAAACGACGTGCCCCAGCTGTTCTTTACGATCCATGCCCCGTTTCCAGGCGGGGTTGTAGAGAAGTTCATCTTGGAGTAGTTATCATCCCAGCCCACTATAGTCACAGCGTGGTTGGCCGTGTTTTTATCAGCTATGTTACCATCGTAGTACGCCGCTGTAGTTGGATTATAATAAGCGGAGGGGGCGAGGCCTGCAGTCACATTCCACTCGAAGCCGGTAAACACACCACCATACGTCATCAGCGCAGACTTTATGGCGTTGTTGTCCAGTGGTGACTGCTTCNNGATCGTAGCGCCAGTGGCATCCGTCATGGTGGTGCCCCACCGGGCGAGGTAGGCGGTTGACATCGCTGAATCGCCGCCGGCACAGCACGTGTAGTCGAAGTCGGCCAAGTTCTTTAGATTGTTCTCTGAGTATTGCGTGGTCAACCCTGGCAACAGATACGACTCGAGCGAGCCGAACGTGGCAAACGTCCAGCAGCTTCCGCACTGGCCCTGATTCTCCACCGGACTCACCTTGTTCAGGGTGCGAAGGTCGTACGTCGCGGGGTATGTTTGCGCCTGCGCCGCCGTAATGCTCGAAGCGGTGGGCGTTTTCGAAAGTTCATAAGGTGGCGGCACCCATCCGAGACCGAGTCCGTCGGCCGTTTGCGTCGCCACTTTTCCGGCCGACTTGTTCTGCTGATATTGCACATAGGCAGGGTTTAGCGGCGCAGTCTGCAGCGCTGCCGGAAGCGAAGAAGACGCGCTTGTTTGCACAGCAGGAGCGCTGCCGCCACTCCTCGCGAGCACCAACCCCGCCGATCCGACAGAGCCTAGCATAAGGATCACCAGGGCAAGTGCACCCCATTTTGATCGTAATTGCATTTGTTCACCTACCTCTTTATTATCGTTAGGGGCTGTAATCGCCCGTGTGCGCCGCGTTGTAGCGGTATTGCATCGCGTCGGTGTGTGCTGCTGCAGGAACGGTTACAGCGCCTGCGAATACCACTGTAATCAGAAGAATTACTACAGAAAACGAGAGGATTTTGTTTACCTGCATAATTGCCCCATAACACGTTAGACGCCCAACAACGTGTCAGAGGATACGATAAAGACTCCGGTTTACGTTGACAGACGAAACTGTGCTATGGCGGTGTTCAAATGATCGAAAAAAAATGAACGCGTTCGAACGATCAGACGGCGTTCGATCGCTTTCTTTTTTCCACCGCCGTCGTTACAGCCGCTTGACTGATGCCTCCTTGGCAAGCTCTTTCGCTCAAATTCTGTAATTTATGCTTAGTCGGGGAAGCCGCATCGTATGGTTCAGTGTGCAACCGCTATGCACGCACTATGTTAGCCGCAGATCCTTACCCAGATCTTCATCGTGATGTTGCCATGCCAACCCACGAGCTCCTCGAGATTCGTCACAGCAAAATCTCGTCACCGTGCCGAAGCAGATTACAGCTACCCACCGATACGGTGCCCTAAACGTTCTCAAAGCTTGAGGATTCTTACGAGAACTTCGCTCTTCTGATGGAGATGTTTGCCATCCTCAACTGTCCCCTACTCCAAGCAGAACTCGACGTTTTCAAGTCGGTACCACCTTTGGTGAGGGCGCCGATTACGGCTTGCAGGTCGCACAGCAATTAGGGATATACTCGTTGTGTCTCGTGACGTACGACCTCAGCTGGGAACTGCTCTACTACCGCACGCAGCCGAGCGTCTACGACAATTACGATCGGTATCTGGAGAGAGACGCGCGCTTCAGTTGGTAAATTTCTACAGGTCACTTCCTCTTAAAGTTCCCTAGATAGCTCTTGCCGCCACACGCACCTGAGGGACCAATCGGCTCGGCAGCTTCGAACTGGATAATCCGCAATTTATAGGATTCTTTTTAAGATTGGAGCATTTAATGAGCTTCTTAAAAGGATGCCAACGATCGTCAGTGCTCGCAGACGCTTGCCCTACCCGAACCTCCTATTGGTTACCTCTGTCACGCAACCGTTCCATCACCCACGCCCTGCGGTAGATGAGATAGCCGACAAGCACCGCGAGCGCCACGATGACCGCGACGTTGAAGTACCTGGATAGGCGCGTGATACTGTGCCAGTGAGGCCCGAGCGCGACGCCCGCGTACGCGAAGGCAAAACAGAACGGAAGCGACCCCAGGAAGGTATAGACGGAGAATCTCCTCACGTCCATCCGGACGATGCCGGCAGGAAATGAGATATACGTGCGGACGACGGGAAGCAGCCTACTGATGAAGACGGCACTTTCCCCGTGCTTTGCAAACCACTGCTCACCACGATCAAGCTCATTCTTGCGTATGAGCACGTATTTGCCGTAGCGTTCGAGCAGCGGCCTACCACCGTACGCCCCGATTCCGTAGGCAATAAGGGAGCCAGTTAGGCAGCCGAGCGTACCGGCAAGAGTGATGCCCAGAAGGGTAAGGTGCCCCTCCCAGACGACGTACCCGGCGAAGGCCATAATGACCTCGCTCGGTAGTGGCAAGCCGGTGCTCTCAAGCGTCATCCCGACGAAAACGCCTCCATAGCCGAGCTGCTCGATGACGGCGATGACGAAGTTGCTGAGCGTCTCAAAGATGTTAATGGTGACAGCGAGCACGCGTCACCTCCTGTCCAGCAGTCAAGCGAGGCCTTGCGATCGCCCAAAAGATCGCTTTTCTGCCGGTTCTAACCTCGATATGCAACGTGCTTCCTCACAAGAGCATCTGCGTCTTAGGATGTCTAACTGCGCCAAGGAGGCGGCAGAGCGTGACGATGCCCTCTACGTCGTAAACTGAGCCACGCAGGTGATAATAAGACTTACTACGATGCTGACAGGATCATCCGGGAGAGATGCCAACGCTCTGGGTTCAAGCCAAACGCTTAGAAGCAGACGAGCGCTACGTAGCCGCGCGCGGAACGAGCGTGCAAAAAAGAGGAAAGAAGGGAAGGGGCCCCCCTCACCACTACGAAGCTGTTTTTGGCCACACGAGTTGAATGTCCGAGACGACTGCAACTCCGGAGGCCCTGCCGGTTGCCGACATTGGGTACGCCGATGGGTAGCTCTGCAGGAATACCTGTATCACTCCCGCGTAAACGCCCGAACCGGCGGAGGTCTCTTTCACGACGGCTCCCAGCGGCATCCGCGTCTCGGTCGTGCCGACGCCGCAACTGGTCCGCCCGTGCACGGATGCTATCGTGAGGAGGTTGTAGTACCAATCGGCTGGTTCTAACACTAGGCGCGCTGCCCCACCACTGGTCGTTGTTAAGCAGTAAGGGACGGTCGTCCGGATGATGACGGGAGTCTGCGAGAGGTTCTGCCACTGTTGCGGCGTTATCTTTCCAGCGAGGCGGAACTGAACGCCAACAGAAGCAACGCTCGTTTCGGAGTAAACGCTTGATGCCTGCCACGCCAGATTCGTCGAGAGCGCGTTGAAGACCGATCTCTCCGTGTGGGTCCCGGTTCCGGCCTCTATGAAGCCATATGCCTCGTGGTAGTTGTACTGCCAACCAGTCCACAGCTCGTTCGTGCCGACGTGCACGGTGCAGTAGGCGGACGGCGAGGTCTGAACTGTGTTCGTCTGTTGCTGCGGCTGGGCGGATGCTGGTGCCGCCGATACGGAGACTGCGCTACATATGGTCAGCGCCATGATCGAAATCATTAAAAAGGCTAAGAATTGGCGATTCATACGTTTTCACCTCCTTTTCGTTTGATGGTAGTGCGCGTATCCACCACCGTTTTTTAAGCTTGTTAGTTTACGCCTTCGAGCGATAAACGCTGTTATCCCCAAGAGCGGTTGCAGCAGCCTGTGAGGCAAGCATTCGTCACTCATTTAGGGTTGCGCTCACAACCTTCAAAAGCTCATCAGGATCGACGGGTTTCAGAACGTAGGCGTTTGCTTGCAAAATCAGGGATCTCAGAGCACCGTCCAAACTGGCGTCGCCTGTGACCATGATCGTTCTCATCTTGGGGTCGATTTCCCGCAATTGCTCGAGCAGTTGCGTGCCATCCATATCGGGGAGGTTAATGTCCAAAAGCGCAAGCTCGTGCGAGCCACTTTTGCATTTCTCAATCGCCTCGTGACCGGTTTCTGCAGTTTCCACGTTGTACCCGTGCTCACTTAAGATGTGCATAAAACCGGTCAATATCTCTCGGTCATCGTCGACTACCAATATGGTCAGTTTTCCCACGAGTTCACCTCTTCGTTTTTGCTTTGTCTGGCTCCCGTTTCATGAGTGTAGCCCCTACAGGACCACGCTCTCTGATGAGGCGACGTGATACTCAAACAATTCTTGCCCCCACGCAATCGCCTCTGTATTTTGGCTTGTTAACGTATAGGAATAATCAAACGCACCGTCTAAACGATAGAGCGCAAGCGCCATGAACGCGTCAGCGACGACCAAGACAAGTTTGGGATTGTCTCTGGTCTCATAGAGCTCAAGGTTCTCGCTGCGTGCCTTGCTCAAACGTTCACGACCGATCTCGTCAATNNCCAATGTCCTGAATGTAGAACGGGGAAACCAGTTTTACGACTTTACTGTCTCGAAACAGCTCGACAAAGTGGCGCAAAGCTTTAAAAATATCAGTGGGGGTGCCTACGATAAGTGTAGCATCGCGTAACGACCCGATCTTGTCAAATAGATGATCGGGGATCCCACCCATGTCGTGCTCGAACCAGAATGCTTCATCCCTCATTAGCACCGCCATTGCACCTTGAAAATCGATGACTTTGCGTGCAGCGCTCCTGCCGAGGGGGGTCACCATGTAGTTTCTGTTTGTATCTTGTCGAATGATATGACTCGTTTCAAGCTCTCGCAACGCGTGTACGATCGCTGGAGAGGAGAGCTTGAGCTCGTCCCGCAGCTCGCGAAGCGATTTCATCCCTTCATTCATCAAGAGGAGGATGTCTTTTCGTTGGTCAGAGCAAACGGCGAGACGGATGACCTTGTCTACGTCTAAGGTTTCTTTCATATCCGTGTATCTAACTCCCTACGAGCGGGCATCGCCTATGCATTCACCTCGATAGCATTTAGTCTTTGTTATCGCGAGACGCTCAGCCTTGTACCGCACGAACGAACCGTTCTGCTGTTAATGGAGATAAGCAAAGAGACTGGCCGAGCCCCGTTGTCCCTTCTTGTTTCATCTCTCTGACGTCGCAGCCTTAGCCGATAATGACCGTGTTACGCTGCACGTGTGGTACGATCTGGCCGCCACGGTGCACCATATGCACAGCGAGAGCGCAACGCATCCTGAAAGCCCGATCGCGCGTTCGAAGAAACGATTCACGAAAAACAGGTGAACCGCAGCTAACTAACTATCGTGTGAAGTGTCCAAAAAATAACTACTCTGGTGATGGATGGATTTCGCCGCCCCCCCTAGATAATGGCTCAATACCGAAGAAGAGCAGCAATTTTAGGGAATCTTGGAGGGACAAAAGAGGGCTGTTCGCCATGTGTTCCAAATGACAACGAATGTGAGTCAAGATGGTGGCGTGGTCTCCCATAAAAAAGAACGTGCGGGATTTTCCGTGTTTAGAAGTTCGGAGCAGTATGCGCACTTTTTTGCTGAAATCCTCTCTATTTGACTCTGTCTGCATTCAAGTGGTATACGAAAGAGCTACGACTGACCTTTCTAGTAGCAATTTGAGGACTAAAACACCGTGCTGTGGCCTCGGTTCTCAAACAGAAGCAGCTCAGCGAATTGAGGCAAACGGGGCTTGTCATAACGTCCGTTCAAACGTCGATGCAAAAAAGGGGGGGTGGAATCCCCTCAATGCAGCGTGCCGCGCACCTGTCGAGATTCGATTCGGCATGGTATCTGCGTGCTTCACCACACTCAGCGTGAGCGCATTAGCTCAAGCCACAACACAGACGCGAGAGAGCACCGCGGGATAAGATATATCTTCTTTCTGCGCACTTTAAAGACAAGCACCGTTATGATACGCATAATACTCGTTGTCGATGATCCAAATAGTGCGCAGGATATCCAGAACCGATTGCAGCGGATGTGCTACGACGTCGTCACGGCGACCGCCGACGAAGTGCTCACGCGCGCAGATAAGTTACGACCCGACGTCATCCTCATGGATGTCAGGTTAACGGGAGGGGCGGACGGGATCGAAGTTGCACAACAAATCAAGAGTCTCCACGACATTCCGATCATCTTCATTGCCGCCAACGCTGACGAGGCGACGGTGCGGCGGGCAATTGCGGCTGAACCCGACGGTTTTCTCATCAAGCCGTTAGATGAGCTTGAGCTCCTCGCTGCCATTGATGTGGCAACACGAAAGTATCGAAAAGAACGACAAGCGCGGGTCGCTGACAGTCGCCTCCGTGAGATCACCGATGCGCTCCCTGTAGTCGTGTATGAAACAGACGCAACTGGTCGTATGACCTTCGCGAATGCGACGGCCTTTNNCACGAAAGAAGAGTTCGAAGCGGGGATGTCTATTTTTCAACTGATCGCGCCCGCCGACAAAGAGCGAGCACGCGCGGTGTTTCATCGGAGAATGGATGGGGAAGATGCCGGCCGCATGGAATACACCGGACTGCGGAAGGACGGGAGCACGTTTCCTGTTTCAGCCCTTGGCGCGCCGATCAGGCGCGACGGAGCGGTCGTCGGCGTACGCGGTATCGCCGTCGATAATACCGAGCGAAAGCGGGCAGAAGAGGGGGTCAAAGAACGCACGCACACGATAGAGGCACTCAACCGTATCATGGCTGAGGGAAACCGAGCCACTCACGTGCAGTCGTTTGCTAAAACCGTGACAGATTTGACTCTCGAACTGCTGCACTTCGATGT
>PMIN01000114.1 GCA_003158275.1 Methanobacteriota archaeon | reverse complement strand
ACGGGCAGGGTTTTTGCAAAGGAGCGGCCATCGACTAAGTCGCTCGGTGAACAACCCTGAAGCAGAAAAGGGATGCCGCTCGTCTTGTCTTTGCTCGCTATGAGAAATCGTGCTGCGGCGTCAGCATTTATTGAGAGCGTATTCGTGTAAGTCTCAACGACAAACGAGGGCTGCTCCTTCTTTCATCGCAGTGCCTGACCCTTATTGTCGTCTCATAGCGACATCTCCAATAGGAGCCAGCTTATCAAGCAGAACTTGCTTGTTGGATCGGGGCGATCGCGATGGTGTGCACAGCCCTTTCTTTAGATACACCAGCTGGTGGCGATCGAGTTCGTGATCAAGGGCAACCACCGGTCCGTAGAACCGGCTACTCAAACAAATCACTCGTGCATAACTGTTTTATCGTATCGAACAGAGCGTCCATCGAAGTATTCGTCTTTAGGGGCACATCTTCATCAAAATGTATGTTTTCCTCAAGCGCCGTAGACCACTGGGAAGCGGTCGAACGCATTCCGACGTTTATTGCGTGGTCGATTATAGAGGGAATCATTCCGACCGTGTTTTTTGTGTGTGTCACTATTGAGCTGTCTCTCGCGATTTTGTTTCGTTCAAATCGTGTTTTCAGATCATTTTGCGTGTCGATGACAAACGCTATCTGCTCCTTAAAACCAGCAGCTTTCCTCGTTGCGATCGCACGCTTTAGATTGTCTAATGCTGATATTGCCTGGTCGATGTCCGCGAGAATGAGATCCAATTCGTTGCCGATGATTGCTGCGTCGCACGTTACCGCATTCCTCATAAGATAGTATTCCGATCTTACCCTTAATAGCTCCAAAATCGCATCCAACTGTCCAACGCCTCCGTATATATCTCTCGGTCTCCAAGTGGAAACGACGGGAAACTGCATGCCGAGCTCTTTGGCTATCCTGCTCGCTCGGCTGAGGTATTCGGCGCCGCCTTTGCCCCCAACATAAAATGTGATGCCGATGCCACTGAAAGCGATCAGCATAGACTCCGCCCTCAGCGATACGTTTGGCAACATCTGTTCTAGCGCTTGACGCATGCCTCCTTTGAACTCTACGGTTGTATTGCACGCACGGCACGTCGCGACGAGCTTGTGATCAGGTGAGCGTACCACCTTGACGTCAGCTTTACCATTGCAGGGGCAATGATACCAAACAGGGGTGGCGATCTTCGTAACTGGATTTTTCTGCGAATCGACCATCAATTTTGCGTACTGATCGAAGTGTTCCAACATGAACGCGATTTCGTCCTTGAACACCTGTTGGCATTGTGAAAACCGCGCGAAAGCAGTTTCATACCCACATTCCTGAATGAGGTACGCGAAGAAAAAGGCATTAAAATCAGCCGCATTGGTGCTTCTTTCGTTGGCTCGATCGATCACATCAAACAACTCATGGGTGCAGAGATCTACATCCGGGGGCTGTAGTCCCAAATGCTTAGAGTGCTTCATGATTGAATCTCTTGATTCGATCGTCCAGCGTTGAATCTCGCTTTTTATCTTCTCTACTTCGTTATTGTCTGGCTTTGGCACGGCGCGCATGATCTTATTGTTGTACGTTGGTGCGACCGACAAACGCAGGCTGAGCGTACCGTTTCGACTTCTGACACTCGGGAGTTGTGCCTCTCGGAACCACCGTTCTTCAGCAAAGTCTTGATCCGCAAAACAAAAGAGCTCGGCGACTGGACAGTCGAGCTCGTTTCGCAATTGCTCGGCCACCGCGTGAACGAGCACTGCCTTTCGCACGACGCCACTGTACGGAAAGAGATTTGGCTGGTGGGCCGACATCAGTACAATTCCTTCGTAATCCGCGCGAAGCGGGATCTGAGCATCATTATGAAACGCGGCGACATGTTCGGCGAACGCCTTGCGCTTGTCCAGCATCTTGTCATCCGGGTAGATGGCGTGACCTGCAACAACTTTTGTCAGCTCCTGCAGGTTCGTACACTGATCTCCTTTCATGAGTAACTCAAAAAATGCAACTTGAAACGTGCAAACCCTCAGGGTTTGCTCAGTGGGAGTAGTACGCACAACAATATGATAGTTTCTTTCGCGGCAATAACTGGCGGAACCAGTATGCCGGCGCAAGTGTAAGCTACCGAGCGCGCCACGACGATTGCTCCTAACAAACTTCACTCGTGACCCAAAGAGATTAGTACAGAAGGCATAGCCGCCATGAGCTTGAGGCTGGGCTAGCATCAAATGGTTTTGAAAAGAATGGAAGCTGTGAGGCAATCGCGCTCATGTGTCGCACTTTAGCTGTCGAGCTCTTGAACGCGTCTAACTTCCTTGTTTAATTCGAGAGATTGTGCTACTTGTCCCCGTCATTTTTTGGATCCCGTTTTGGTCACGCTAATGCTTTCATGCTGGATGCTCTCAAGGTTTGGTCACTCTCGCAAGGAAAAAGGAAAACAGCGTGTGACGGGCTACGTGCCTTACCAACCACTCTTGCAGGAAATGGCTCATCTCATGCCTCTAAGGCGCACGCGCTACTAATACCTGGGTAACGTTAAATATCGCGGACTCTACCTCATACGAGTGGCCTTGGTTGCTTATCTTCCGGCAACACGGGCAGTTTCATAGTGTTAATGAGTATCGGCGTCGTGACTTCCTTCGCTCGCTCGAGCAACAGGTCCTTTCCTTTTTGAGACAACCCGAAAAGCGGCACGCTCGTTCCAACCTGAGCGAGGGCTTTATCCGCCACCACTCCCCTTATAGCTCGTGATGCACATCCGGTCGTTATATCTACCGTATCGACGAAGTTCTTCGCATCATCATCTTTGATTGCGGTCACGTGCACGCCGATGATAA
>PMIN01000129.1 GCA_003158275.1 Methanobacteriota archaeon | reverse complement strand
GGTCATTTGCATGCAGAGGGCCTTGGCTTTCTCGACCAGGGGCGAGGGATATTTCTCTAAGAGCTCCGTTTCCCTGATCACGGCGAGGATTCCTGCTGTCTCTATTGCCGGCCCCTTGGTCAGAATCACATCGTCGCCCGCCTTCGCGCCTGCTGACGTAACGTAACCGTGCTTGTCTGCGATGGCAAAGACGGTAACTCCGCCTATGGTGGGTGATGCAAACCCTGGGTAGTACCCCGTATGCCCGCCGACGATCGTTATCCCAAGCTCCACGGCAGCCCTGTGGATGGCATCCACGATGGTGTGGAAGTCCTCTTCACTAGTCTCGGGAGGCATCAACAGGGAATAGGTCATGTATCTAGGCTTGACGCCCATGACCGCCACGTCGCTCGCGCCAATGTGGACGGTATACCAGCCAAACATCTCTAGGGGCTGGTGCGGGATAGCGAAGATCGGGTCCTCCGCTATTATAAGCACCCTGTCGTTGCCGATGTCGATAACTGCGGCATCGATACCCGTTCTCGGCGGCACGATTACTGAATCATCCTTTTTTCCGAGCCGCGGGAGCAGAAAGGAGGTGAAGGCGTCGAGGTCTATCTTTCCTATCTTATCGCTCATGATAGCGCCTTGCGATTTCACAGATCTGCTCTGCGACTTCTATGGGATCCCGTCCGACAAGCACCGACACAGGCTCTTTACCGATAGCACCCGTTTCGTAGAAGATCTTGGGGACCCGGCCACCGGCGGCATCTATCGCTTGCTGAACTTTCCAGGGCATCGATGCGCCTTCCGCTTCCTTGATTTCTTCCGGTTCGTTACTGCGATCGATCACGCTGAAAACCCACCCTTTTGCTTTGCAATACTCCTCGAGCCATTTCGTCAGAGATGGATTGTTGGCGAAGTTCACGCCTGCCCTAAACGCCGAATCGGCTTTGCCCAGCTCTACCATCAGTCGGGCCATGTGGCTCGACGCGCCGAATCTGGGCTTGCCTGCAGCGTGAGGTACGCCGCTCACGACGGTTATGCGTCCGTCTATTCCTAATACATCATCTCTGCTTCTAGAATTTGGTCGAGCGTACACGAGGTTGGTCCTGACCTCGGGAATCAAGGCTGCAAACTCCTTGCATCCCTCCACGAGACCCAGGGCGACAGCGATCTTCCCGCGCATATCGATTTCGTTGGGCTTCAACGACTAGTCTCCTCCGGCCTTGGATTGACGTCGAACACTTTGAAGTGGAACAATAAGTAGTAATCGCTAGTTACTGTTTCTCCATCTGTCACTAAAATAGGCGATTAGTATGAACACGCGATGGTAGTTTAGTTACGTCGCGACTGAATTGCAATATTGTTTGATTTTATTTTGCTTGCTTCGCAAAAATTTTAAATATGATAATCGCTTTACGCATTTTGTTAGTAGGAAGCCGGAAACCTACTTCCTGTACATATAACTTCCTACTAACAGGGCGCAGCGCGGAACTGTGCCAACGGGAGCGCCTCGATCCTCCGTGTGCGCTCCCCGCTCGTTTACGTCAAACAGGCCAAAAACTGGCCCGCATTTCCGACAAAGTGAGGTTTCAAAATGACATGGAAACCAAGTAAAAAATTGGTAATAAATTGCCTTTTGATACTCGTATTCGTGAGTTTGATGATGGCAAAATCGGGGTACATCACAGGAATTGCCCAACAGCCTACAAACTCAGCGCTGAACGCCTCAACGCCAATTGCCTCTACGCAGGCGTTGCCTGACAGAAGTCAGCCCGACTCAACGGGCAGCAGCATTGGCTCGGCCAACGTTGCGGCTAACGTAACTGGCCAACCGACGTTATCTGAGCTCGCCAATGCTGTCGGCCATAATACAACGGCCATCAACTTCGTGTGGACGCTCATGGCCGGCTTCCTCGTTTTCTTTATGCAGGCAGGGTTTGCGCTCGTTGAAACCGGCTTCACGCGCTCAAAGAACGTGGCTCACACGATGGGAATGAACATATTGATCTACGCGCTTGGCGTGCTCGGGTGGTATTTCTGCGGATTCGCCATCATGTTCGGCGGATTGACGTCGCTTCCCACCTTGGGCGGGTTTACCGGACTTAACAGCGAGGTGGCAATCAGTATACTGGGACATCCGTTCGGACTGTTCGGCACTCACGGTTTTGCCCTGACCGGTGCTTATGACGTCGGCGTGTTTGCGCTGTTCCTCTTCGAAGTCGTCTTCATGGATACCGCTGCCACGATTCCGACCGGAGCTATGGCTGAACGATGGAAATTCGCGGCATTTTGCATCTACGGTCTTTTCATCGGGACGATCATTTACCCGCTCTTTGGCAACTGGGTTTGGGGCGGTGGATGGCTTTCGCAACTCGGCACGAACTTTGGTTTAGGCAACGGGTATGTCGACTTTGCGGGTTCGACCGTCGTTCACATGGTAGGTGGCACAATAGGCTTTGTCGGCGCTTGGATGCTCGGCCCTCGTATCGGTAAGTACGTCAACGGGAAGGTCCGCGCCATTCCGCCGCACAGCATCCCTATGGCCGTGCTCGGAACGCTCATTCTCGCTTTCGGATGGTTCGGGTTTAATCCGGGCTCCACGCTCGCAGGAACCGATCTTCGTATCAGCGTCGTCGCCGTCAACACGATGCTTGCGTCGGTTGCGGGCATGGCCGCCGCAACGCTCTGGATGTGGCGCGTGCGCGGCAACAAACCCGATGTAAGCTTCATGTGCAACGGGATGCTTGCCGGACTCGTTGCAATAACAGGCCCTTGTGCGTTCGTTAACTCGCAAAGCGCTGTCCTCATCGGATCGGTCGCTGGGGTTCTCGTAGTTGAAGCCGCGCTTTTCATTGACAAAAGGCTAAAAGTTGATGACCCGGTCGGAGCGGTGGCCGTGCACGGCGTGTGCGGCGCGTGGGGGTGTCTCAGTCTAGGACTCTTCGCAGATGGCACGTACGGCGCGGGCTGGAACGGCGTTTCAGGCGCGGTAACCGGTCTTCTTTACGGAAATCCCAGTCAGTTGGCTGCACAGTGCATCGGAGTGGCGACATGCTTCGTTTATACAGCGGCGATCTCACTTGCGATCTTCACGTTCATAGACAAAGTTGTCGGAATGAGGGTCGGATCACAGACCGAAGTAGACGGCCTCGACGTCCCAGAAATGGGGGTAGGAGGGTACGATGGCGGCTACGGGCTCTGAGCTGCGCAGGCAGCTTCGAAAAAGAAGCAGCCCGTTTTATCCCGGGCCAAACGTATGTGCCCGCACCACGTCCGCGTGGGCGGGGAGCTTAAGAAACGGCTTGGAGGTGCGCGTATGAAAAGAATCACGGCGATTATAAGACGGGAAAAACTCGATGCAGTAAAGCACGCGATGCGAGAGCTCGGCCCTGGAATGACGGTTACGGACGTCAAAGGCCAGGGCAGGCAGAAGGGTGTTAAGGAGGTCTACCGAGGCAGCGAGTACTGCCTCGATCTCTTGCCTAAGACGCAGATTGATATGGTCGTCAAGACAGAAGACGCGGAGCGTATTGTCCAGACGATCTTGGAAATTGCGAAAACAGGAAACATAGGAGATGGCAAAATATTCATCTCCTCGGTAGACGACGTGATCCGCATCAGAACAGGCGAGCGCGGTCCTGGCGCTGTTTAGCGCGGCATTGCAGGCGGGGCGAGTACCCGCCTTTTCTTTTTTTTACGCGCCAGTAGAACGGTGTGCATGTAAGTGCGTTGCCATTGCACAGTGAGCAGAAAGCAACGACAGATTCTCGAAAAATGTGTTTATTTGTTTGGGGGGCCGTGCTTTTGTATTGAGAGATCTTACGTAGAACGATAAGTACCTGAACGATTGTTTCTATAACCCCCCCAGGGTGGGCAAAGACGCCTTCCCGTCTTTTGGAGTTGGTGGCCGGGTGTAGCTTTTCTATCGGCTGACTGATGCGAGACGCTTCCGACGGCTCCGTTCTTCAAACGGGATCGGGGAATCGGCTGCTAGTATGCTCTTCTTTCCTCACCACGTTA
>PMIN01000217.1 GCA_003158275.1 Methanobacteriota archaeon | reverse complement strand
AATCCCACCCCCAGCGCTTTCTGTCGGCTCAGTTTCCGTGAAGCTGCGCCGATCCTTCGAGGTATCGCAAAAAAAAGCGTATTCGGGGTGCCAGTTATAAATACGATGATTGGTTAAAATGCCACACACGCGAGGTATTGACGTGCCCAATGGTGACAAGGAACAGCCAGAACACGACGAGATCAAGTATATAGTACGAATCGCCCAAACGGATCTGGACGGAAAAAAAGCAGTCCAGTACGCACTCACAGGTTTGAAAGGCGTTGGTATACGAACGGCGCGAATTCTGACTCAAAGCGCCAACGTAAACCCTAGAGACACGATGGGCTATCTGGACGACGAGCAAATAGAAAGGCTGAGGGATTCTGTCGCTAGTTTTGATCAGCACGTTCCGGCTTGGATGTTTAACTACAAGAAAAGCCCCGTCACCGGCGAAGACCAACACCTGTTAGGCTCTCAACTAGATATTGCGCTTCGCGAAGATCTTAATCGAATGAAAAAGACCCGAAGCTACGCAGGGATTCGCCACGAGAGAGGACACAAAGTCCGCGGTCAGAGGACCAAATCGACAGGACGTAGGGGTGCGACGGTAGGCGTACAACGCAAAAAGCGGTAATTAAAGAAGGTGTGAGAGATGGGGTATCCTGGCAAAAGCAGAAAAACTTTTGATACGCCCAGTCACCCATGGCAGGGAGCAAGGATCGGCGAAGAAGCCGAGCTCGTGAGAAGTTACGGTTTGAAAAACAAGAGAGAAGTCTGGAAAGTCGCCACGACGTTGAGGAAGTACCGACGTGAGGCGCGGAAATTGCTCTTCGACATTCAAGAGGTTGGTGAGCGTGGTGAACACGCGAAGTTTGAGACGCAACGATTCCTCGACCGATTAAAACGTATAGGTCTGATTAAATATGACTCATCTCTGGACGACGTACTCACCTTGGCGAGTGAGGATTTAATGGAGAGGCGGCTACAAACCCAAGTCCACAAGCAAGGTTTAGCTAATTCAGCCAAGCACGCCAGGCAACTTATTGTCCACGGACATATCGCAGTCGCAGGACGTAGAGTAACCATTCCAAGCTACGTTCTCCCCACAAGTGAGCAAGCGCTCATCGGATACTACGTCGGATCTCCGCTCCGCGAAGTCGACGGTTCCGAGNNTTGCCCATATCTTTGCATCGTTCAATAATACGATTATTACCATTACAGATCTTAGTGGAGCCGAGACCATAGCAAAATCATCAGGGGGCATGGTTGTCAAGCAAGACCGCAACGAGAGTTCGCCTTATGCTGCCATGCAGCTTGCCACGAGCGCAGCCGAACAGGCACTGGATAAAGGCGTCCTCGGCGTTCACGTAAGGGTTAGAGCCCCGGGCGGGAATGGACAGCGGAGCCCTGGCCCGGGGGCACAAGCTGCAATAAGGGCACTTTCAAGAGCTGGATTAAAAATAGGGAGAATAGAAGATGTAACCCCCATCCCTCATGACGGCACGCGGTCGCCCGGAGGCAGAAGGGGACGCAGGATCTAACATTTCTGATACAACATGGATTTAGAATTCCTAGAACTTACAGATAGACGTGCGCGTTTCATAATTTCGGGCACGGCACCAGCGTTAGTGAACAGCATTAGACGGAGCATGATGGCTGACGTCCGAACGATGTCGATCGATGACGTCAACTTTTACAACAATACGTCAGTCCTGTTCGACGAGATGCTTGCGCTTCGTCTAGGACTCATTCCGCTCACAGGAGGGACACACTATCTCTCCGCGTCTGAGTGTTCCTGCAACGGGGAAGGATGCTTTCAATGTCAAGTGTCAATGACCTTAAACGTGCAGGGACCCGCCACTGTCTACTCAAGGGACTTAGCGTCCGCCGATGCCGAAGTGGTTCCCGCCGACGGCAACATACCCATAATAAAGCTTTTTGAGGGCCAGCAATTGCTGCTTGAAGCAATTGCACGAAAAGGCAGCGCCAAAAACCACGCTAAATTTCAGTCTGCAATCGCGACAAGCTACAAGTACTTGCCGAAGTTTTCTGTCCAAGAGTGCAACGGATGTAAAGAATGTGTCGACGCCTGCCCCCGAGGGATCATCCGGTACGAAAACGGATCCGTGCACATCGCTGACGAACTTCAATGCACCCTTTGCAACTTGTGCGTGGAAGCCTGCGACACACACGCGATCTCAGTCACCGGCGACCCGCAGCGCTTTTTGTTCTATACAGAGTCAGACGGGTCAATGAGCTGCATAGATCTGCTGACGACGTCAGTTGAGTCTTTGATGAACAGGGCCAGCGAATTAGCTACGTACCTCGGAACGTTTGGATAGGCGGGGGTTGCCAAGCTTGGTCAAAGGCGCTAGGTTGAGGGCCTAGTCTCATAGGAGTTCGTGCGTTCAAATCGCACCCCCCGCATTCGAAATGGTGACAGGAGATAACATGGCAAAGCACGGAATACGGAAGACCAATCCTCAGTTGATGTTACAGATAGACGCTTTCAAAGCGCACGCACGGCAGCATCAAGCAAATATTTGGAGAGAGCTTGCTAGAAGGTTGGAGGCGCCATCAAATAGCTACGCCAAAGTCAATTTGAGCCGGCTCAACCGACATACGACCTCGGGCGACGTAGTTATAGTCGCTGGTAAAGTGCTTGGCGCAGGATCAATCGACCATCCGATATCTATAGGTGCGCCGAGTTTTAGTGATAGCGCCCGGTCAAAAATCCTTAGAGCGGGAGGGATCGTCTTGTCGCTCGATGAAATCGCCCACGTATCTCCAACGGGCAGTCACGTGAAGATCATACGTTGAAGTGTAGGAGAGACAGATTGTGACAGTAATTGACGCTAATGGATTGATACTCGGGCGTCTTGCCAGCATCGTAGCTCAAAGACTGTTATCCGGTGAAGAGATCGACGTTATTAACGCGGAAAGAGCAGTAGTTTCAGGGTCACCAGTAACCACGCTGTCAAAGTATCAAACCCTGCGAAAAAAAGGTTCCAAAGAAAAAGGACCATATTTTCCTAAGCGTTCAGACATGATGCTACGACGTACTGTTCGAGGGATGTTGCCGTATAAAAGATCGGTCGGCAGGGCTGCATTGGGACGGCTCCGAGTTTACGTTGGAACGCCAGCCGAGCTTTCCAGTGTCAATGCTGAAACGCTTGAACGCGCGCAAAAAAGAAGATTGAGCACCATTAAGGTTGTCGAGGTAGGAAAGATCTCCCAACAACTTGGGGCTAAGAAATAGGATCAGACACATGGCCCAAAAAACAATCAACTCAAGCGGCAAACGCAAAACCTCAATCGCACGGGCTTCTTTCAAAGAAGGACAAGGCGTGGTGAGGATCAACAAAAAGCTTCTCAACGTCCTTGAGCCCGCAGTTGTGCGAGAGAAGATCCAAGAACCGTTGAACATTGCCGGCGATTTAGCAAAAGGACTTGATATCAGGGTGACCGTCCGAGGTGGAGGAGTCGTCGGACAGGCCGACGCAGCCCGAACAGCCATAGCGCGCGGATTAATTGACTGGACGAACGATCTGAGTATCAAAGATCTATTTCTAAAACAAGACCGAACACTCCTTGTGAGTGACTACCGGCAGAAAGAGCCAAAGAAATTTGGCGGCCGAGGCGCACGAGCTCGGCGACAAAAATCCTATAGATAATAAGGCTAAGAGATGATACCCGTAAGATGCTTTACGTGTGGCGCAGTGATATCGAAACACTGGGATCAGTACAAGGAGCGTATAAGTGCTGGAGAAGAGCCGAAGATGGTGTTGGACGATCTTGGCGTAAAGCGATACTGCTGTCGCAGAATGCTTTTGACTCACAAAGAGCTTGTTGATATTTTTGCTCCGTATCAATGACAAGGGGTTGTGGGGTAGCCTGGATATCCTACGGCGTTCGGGACGCCGTAACCTGAGTTCGAATCTCAGCAACCCCATGCGAGCCCTTTAAAATGGAGGGGAGTCATTGAAAGAAGTTACTGAAAAACTCACTCGTTATGAAAGGGCCAGAATCGTCGGGGCGCGAGCTTTGCAGATTTCTATGGGCGCCCCCACATTGATAGAATCAAGCACCGCAGATCCTATAGACATGGCACTAGAAGAACTCAAGAAAGGGGTCATTCCGATAACGATAAAACGTCGAGGAACCCCACGATGAACTCGATAGAGGCGGTATCTGTAAGCAAGGCATTCGACATAAACGCGACGGACGCGGTCGAAGTAGAGATAGTGACCACAAACAGCTATGGCCGGTGCTCTTTTCCCGCGCCAGGCGAGGCAATAAGAAAGGCGCGAGAACAAGTGGCTACACTCATCGGCAGGGAGGTGAGTCAGCAGGCAGAAATCGACGAAGTGCTAGAGAGTATCTTTTCATTGCCCAATATACGTATGGCTTTCTCAGTTGCAATTGCAAGTGCAGCAGCGGCCTCTCTGGGAATGCCGTTGTATCGCTACCTCGGCGGCTTCTTTGCGAATGCTATGCCCTACCCTCTGCTGAAAATCTTTAGCGCCGGCGCTGATTATTTTGGTATTCCAAAAGGAGCGGGCTCATTTGCCAGCGCAATTGCTTCGCTAGCAAGCATCCATCGAGAGTTCAATAATCTGGATATCCCTGGAGACTCTGCTCACGCCGACATTTTGAATCGGTTGACTGCAATCACGAGCGATGTAAGTAGCAGGTTTGGCTTCGAGATCAGGCTAGGAGTGGATTTCAAAGCTTCGAAGCACGCGCAGGGCAAGCTTAGTTTTGCGGACCATGCCTCCACGACGGGAACCAGCCGACTGCGATATCTGCTAGATCTCGCCCGTCAGTACGATCTGTATTACATCGAAGATCCCTTCGACCGAACAGAGTCTGAGTTTCAGCGAGAGCTAACCGATGAGCTGGAAGCGACGTGTCTGATAGCGTCACAGGCGGATCTCGACACGAGAATTGCGGATGCGCGTTCCCCGAAGAGCGGTAAGGAGGCCAATCTTGCATTAATTGCGCCCACAGGTACGGTTTCGAGCGTTTTCGAAACGTACTCCCGGGAGAGAACCAATGGCCGCAGCTGCGCTCTGCTTACCGACAATTCTGCGACCTGCGACGCATCACCGTCGCAGCTGGCTGTTGCTTTGTCCGCTCCCTTTGTCAAACTAAGCATCAAGGGTAGACAGAGCACTGCAAAAATCAATGAACTTATACGAATAGAAGAAGAACTATTTGACGGATCGAGCTACAGGATGGCGAAAAAACCGATTTAGAGGAGGTGGATCAATGGAAGAGACCGCGGAATACGAATCACTCATCCCTGTTGACGAATACCTAGCTGCAGGTGTGCACATAGGCACGCAGCAAAAAACGGAAGATATGAAGCGCTTTGTCTATCGCGTTCGACCAGATGGTCTTTACGTGCTGGACGTCAAAGCTACAGACGAGCGCATAAGAATTGCAGCCAAATTTCTCAGTAAATTCGACCCGGCCCGCATACTTGTGGTTTCAGCACGGCAATACGGTCAATTTCCCGCAACAATGTTTGCTAAAGTAACGGGAGCGAAATCAGTTGTGGGTCGCTTTATACCGGGCACATTGACAAATCCGGAGTACCGCGACTTCGTTGAACCAGATGTCGTTGTCGTCACGGATCCTATTGGAGATTCACAGGCCGTTAAGGAAGCTGTAGATGTCGGCGTTCCAGTAATTGCCATGTGCGATACGAATAATATGACAACACACATTGACATCGTCATCCCCACCAACAACAAAGGACGGAAAGCGTTAGCGCTCATCTATTGGCTCCTCGCAAAGGAGATCACCAAGCTTCGCGGCCAACAGACGGGCTACGGAGTTAAAGATTTCGAAATAGAGATCTAAGAGGGTAGCTATGAGGGAACCTGCAAAGGCAGGGTCGTGGTACCCGAGTGACCCACGGGCGCTGGAAGAGCTTCTGCGCAGCTTCATTGGGAGGCCAGAGCCGCGTCTGCTCACGAGTGTGGTGGTTCCTCACGCGGGCTACGCTTGTTCAGGTTTCACCGCAGGAAAGGTCTTCTCGATACTTCCCAAGGTGGCCACATACATAATCATTGGGCCAAATCACCGCTATCCCGTTATTTCGGTCTCGAACGAACCGTGGCTGACTCCCCTCGGGAAAGTGAGCGTGAACACGGATATTGTGGATGCACTCGATATCGACGTGAATAATGACGCCAACAAAGAGGACAATTCTATAGAACTTCAGTTGCCCTTCCTGCAGTTCCTATTCGACGACTTTGAAATCGTCCCTATCACCATGGGACTTCAAGGGCCTGAATCGATACAGCGTGTTGTCGCGGCAATCGAAAGAGTTGCCGACGAAAACAGCGTGCTTATTGCCTCCAGCGATTTTACGCATTACGTGCCAGAGCACGTCGCGAGAACCACCGACCAGTGGGTAATAGAGCCCATTCTAAAACTGGAGTCGCGAGAATTTCTTGCGCGAGCTCGCTCAACTTCTGTGTGCGGCTTTGCGCCAATAGCGATTGCCATTGAGTTCGCGAAACATAAAGGCGCCAAACAAGGAGAGCTTATCGATTATTCTACGAGTGCAGACACCTGTGGCGATTCAACTGCGGTGGTCGGCTATGCAGGGATAATCATGGCCTGATGCCGAAAACGAGCTTGAAAAGGAGTTTGCTACGAGAATCTACATAGATGATAACCTGTTCGGCCCCCGGCAAGATCTATCTGTTCGGAGAACACGCTGTTGTGTACGGAGAGCCGGCGATAGCGTGTGCGATAAACTTGCGTGTGTGTGTGTCAGTAGAGCTAGCATCTTCAGGGAAAATCACGATAGATGCTATGGATAAGCGCGCGAACTGCTCCAGTGAAGAGTTTAAGTACGCCTGTTGTGCCGCCAAGATAATCAAACAACTGTTTGAAACGGACTTTGGTGCTGAGATAAAGATCCGGTCGGAAGTGCCACCGCGACAGGGCTTAGGCTCTTCCGCAGCAGTTACAGTGTCAACTATAAAAGCTTTGACTGAGAGTCTCGGCATTGAACTCGATAATGAAACAGTAGCGAATATAGGCCATAAGGTCGAAAACGAAGTTCAAGGCAAAGCGAGCCCCGCAGATACCTTTGTTTCTTCAACCGGCGGTGTGGTCTTAGTAGAGAGAGGCAAAACATCGCATCTCGCACAGCCCGACCTGCCAATCATAATCGGTGCAACCGGCGTTGAGAGGTCAACACGCGACGTCATCGCCTTTGTATCGGATCTGAAAAGGAAGTATCCTTCTGTGGTGAGTGACGTGATGTCTTCAATGGGAAATATCACGCGCTTGGGAGAACAGAAGCTTGCTGCTGGAGACCTCGTCAGCGTAGGCGAGCTTATGAATATCAACCAAGGACTCCTCGAGTCACTCGGGGTAAGCGACGTTGTATTGAGCAAATTAATCTACGCAGCAAGAGCAGCAGGGGCGCTCGGTGCTAAAATCACCGGCGCTGGCCGTGGAGGATGCGTATTGGCGATTACGACAGACGGAAACGTCGACCGCGTTATACAAGCTATCGCGAAACAGGGTGGTCTAGTGCTGACCACTGCGATTTCTAGTTTAGGCCTGCAAGTAGAGGCATAACGGGCGTGACCAACATGATATTGCTTAAAATCGGCGGCTCTGTATTGACGGACAAAAGGCGGGAGAGCACCTTGCGAGAAGATAACTTGCGTATGGTCGCTCGACAAATCGCCGACGCAAAGAGTTCA
>PMIN01000122.1 GCA_003158275.1 Methanobacteriota archaeon | reverse complement strand
CATGTAGTCGGCAAGTTTGAGCAGTTTGCGTTTTGCCTCTGAATCGGCTAGCTTGGCGAGTCGCGACTTGCCGGCTCCGAGAATCTCAGTTGCCTTCTCCATCGCGTAATCGATTGATCCTGCATCCTGTAAATCTTTAATTGCCACGTCGATTGCTTTTTCGCTTGTAAGTTGTGACGGGTCAAGTCTGATGCCGTGCTTGAGTCCGTGGATCATGACTAGCGTCATCTTGCCCTCTATTAGGTCACTGGCCCTATCTTTTCCAAGCACTTCACGCGCCGTAATCAAGTCGAGCACATCATCGCGGATCTGGAAGCATATACCCATAGCTATTCCAAACTCCCACAGGGCGCTCACTTCGCTGTCGGTGCCGCCCCCAAGTATCCCCCCCATCGCCAAACCCGCAGCGTAGAGCACGGCTGTCTTTTTTTGGACCATTTCGAGATAGTCTGCCTCCGATATGTTTTTGTTATTTTCGAACTTGATATCCAGCCACTGCCCTTCGCAGATGTGTAGGCATGCTTTCGAGAGGAGCCTAAGACATTTTGTTGCATTTTCTGGTTCTGTTTTTGTGTAGGAAAGCACCTCAAAGGCTTTAGCATAAAGTGCATCGCCTGCCAAGATGGCTTCAGACATACCCCATTTTGTGTGGACGGTCTCTATGGAACGTCTTGTCGCGTCTTCGTCCATAATATCGTCGTGAATCAGCGTGAAATTGTGGATGAGCTCTACTGAAACGGCTGCTGGAAGTATGGTCTCAACAGCGATCTTGGGTTGCACCGCTTCGGCNNNTGACCCCTCCTTGAGAGTGCCGCCTTTTGAGTGCAATACGGCTCTGGCTGAGGTTTTTCTCCGCGTTCAAGATCTCACCGCAATGTTCTGGCCATTTCTTAGAAGATGAATATTGTCCCTTAAGCTGTAACCTGCTTCTTCTGCAAGTTCTACGTAGGAGCTTGTCATGGTTAGATCTCCGTGCGTCGGAAAAATATGGTCTGGCTTGAGCATCTTAATCAGCTCCCAGTGGTCTTCGCGGGCTGCGTGTCCCGACACGTGAACATCGGTATAAAGCCGTGCCCCTTGCATTTTGAGCTTGGTCTCTACTGAATATCGATTAGCCGCGTTTATTGGGGTTGGTATCACCTCGGCAGAAAATACTATTTTGTCTCCGGGCGCAACTTTGTAAGGGGTCAGCTCGTTTGCTACCCGCGTGAGCATCGCTTCCGGTTCTCCTTGATGCCCCGTTATAATAGGAAGATACTTTTCTTTTCCTTCTTGTGCCACTCTCCTTAGTACCTTTTCTACAGATCTTCTATTCCCGTAGACTCCAATGTCATTCGGAAGCTCGACATACCCCATCCTTTCTGCGGTTCCTAAGTATCGTTCCATAGAGCGACCGAGGACCAACGGGCGCCGGTCCATCTCGCGAGCTGCTTCGAAGATCGTCTTAACGCGGGCTATATGTGACGAAAACGTAGTTACGAGCACCCCATTACCCTCTTCTTCGGTGCCGAGAAGAACGTCACGCACCAAGTCTTTCGCTATCTGTTCTGACGGGGTCTTTCCCGCCTCCTTTACGCGAGTACTTTCGACGATCAACGCGAGCACTCCGTCTTTTCCCAAGCTCTTTAGGCGGCTGAAGTCGGGGGGTTTGCCAATAACAGGCGTCCGGTCAAGCTTAAAATCGTTCGCATAGACTAGGGCACCGGCCGGCGTATGCAGAACGGCGAATATTGGATCGGGTATACTGTGCGTTGCTCGCACAAATTCAACCGCTATATCGGGAGTTATTTGATAAACCTGTCCTGCTTCGAGCGTGTAAAGGGGGTTCTCGACGCCGAACTTCTTCTCAACGCGGATCTGTTGTGCGATCAGCTCCGCCGTAAACGGCGTAGATATTATCGGGGCTTCGTACCTGTGCGCAAGCTTGGGGACGGCGCCTATATGATCGAGATGCCCGTGCGTGCAGACTATCGCCTTCACTGATCCTCTTGCTTCATTCAGCATCGCGTCATTTGGTATCGCGCCCATCTTGATAAGGTCTATAGAATGCATCTTCTCGATTTCTGCATCCTCGTGAATTGCGATTCGATCGAGTCTAAGGCCCATATCTATAATCACTATATCTTCGTTCACTCGGATCGCAGTCATGTTGCGTCCGACTTCTTCGTAGCCGCCAATTGCGTTAACTTCTATCTCCAAAACGCTACCTCCTCACCTGAAGCTCGTCCAGGTTGAATCCCCGTTGTTGCAGTATCTGCCTAGTTTCGCCAGTAATGACCAGCGGGCGTTGCTTTAGATCAGCGAGTCTATTACATCCAGTCAGGAACATTGCAACTTTCAATTCTTCAACGACCGCCGTTATCTCGCTTAGCACGTATTTGGTCCCTTTGAATGCGGGTTTCAGCAGTGGCAAGCCTATGCCGCACAACGACGCTCCGAGTGCAATACACTTGGCGACGTGGAGGCCGTTCCGGATCCCACCAGTTCCGATTACCGGTAAGGTGCGGGATTCCAAAATGGAGATTGCGGTCGGTATGCCCCAGTCGCCATAGAGCGCACCCAACCTCTCTAGCCGGGGGTCCGTCTGAGCGCGGTACGATTCGACTCTTGCCCAGCTCGTGCCCCCAGCGCCGCCTACATCAATTGCAGATGCGCCTGCCTTTTTTAACTCAGCTGCGGCTTCTCTTGAAATCCCCGCGCCCGTCTCCTTGGCGATCATTGGCACCCGAAGAGAATCGGCAAGTGATCTCATCGCGTCGAGGCATCCTTCAGCGTCTGTATTGCCCTCTGGTTGCACCGCCTCTTGCAGGAAATTCAGATGAATTGCCAACGCATCTGCTTCAACCATATCGATTAAGCGCTCAATGATCTCCATGTCATATTCCTTGACTTGTGTGGCCCCAATGTTGGCCACTACAAAAGCGCTGGGGGCTCGCTCTCGAACTATGCTGAACGACTCGACCTGGTCAGGATGTTCAATTGCTGCGCGCTGACTTCCCACGCCAATGCCGATGCCGAGTCGCTCTGCGGCCTCTGACAACGCAGCGTTGATAGCAGTTGTCTCTTCGTGCCCGCCTGTCATTCCTGCTATAAAGACGGGAGCGGTGAACTGCCTTTTTAAGAATGTGGCAGTCGCATCGATCCGTGACTTTGTCAATTCAGGAACTGCGTTGTGGACGAATCTGATATCATCAAGGCCAGTTCTTCCTGATTCGACATCTTCAGCAGCACAGAGCATTAGATGCTCGATCTTTCGGTTCGTTATCATTCTTTTTCCGTGGAGATGGTCGTACCCACATCTTGNNCTCCACAACTTTGTGCAACATCCCTCCAGTTACGTCCGTAGACCTGGAACCGAGAATCCCGTCACGGTATTTTTCAAGCTCACCGGGGTTAAGATGGTTCAGTTTTCTGTTTTGATACATTATTCCATCGACGTCTGTTCCGACTCCTACTTTTTTTGGGCGCATCTTTAGTGCGAGAAACGCTACTATTTGATCA
>PMIN01000057.1 GCA_003158275.1 Methanobacteriota archaeon | reverse complement strand
CTCCTTTGCAAAAACCCTGCCCGTGCGTGCACAACTGGGGACTACTCTCTAGTCTTGTGCATCATCTGAGAAGAACAAAATGCTAGCCCCGCGGGCACTCACTCAATGCGACCGAAAGAAAGAAAAATGAAGTGTCAGGATCAGAATTGACCTACGTATACACGCAAACAGGGTGTCAGAAGGGACAAAAAAATGAGAGCCAGTCCCCGGAGTTGAACCGGGATACGCCGCTCTGCAGGCGGCTGCGTAGCCATTCCGCCAGGCTGGCATTGTCGACACTATAGTGTAGCCGTTCACATGTAATAATACGTCTTATCGTGACAAAGTTTGCTTGTACTCGCTCTGTTCGATTGATTCACACGGCTCGCATGCTGAAGGCCTGATTGAAACCGTAGCTGGGCAATGACCGAAGCTTGGGAGCCTAGGCAATCGATCGCTTAATCAAAATCTCGGCTTGCGTCTGGCACGACCGAGTGAATAAAAACACTAACCAAGCCGGCGTATGCACTGACAGCGGGAATTCTGGTCTACCGACGAGGGCACGGCCCGTTAGAAGGTAGCGCGAAATTCCAGCTACGACCGCGCTCACACCGCCAGATGTTTAAATATATCGCTACTTAGTGTACTGGCTCAGTTGCACCGATCCGCTCGTGCCTCCATTTGAGGATATCAACTTTCATTTCTTGCGACACGCGGATTTGTACAAAATAGCCGTGATTTGAAAATTGCTCGGGTCAAAGAGTGACTAATGAAAGGTTCGCGTCCTCGAAAAGCTTTCAGCGCCGGCGCAGAAGGCAGCTCGCGATAATTCGCCTGTTAAAGAAGATGCACCGGGGCGAATTTGAGCCGAGCGCTGTTGAGATCGGTAACGTTGACGTGACCATTCCCGACCTCGATCCCGCGTTTCGCGGATACCGGATTGCAAGTATCGCGGACATTCATTTGGATGAGTGGCTCAACGCTGCGCGTTTTGGCGAGGTGATCGACCTCATTAACCAGCAACATCCTGACTTAGTAGCAATTGTCGGCGATCTCTTCTCGTACGAGGTTGACGGACTGGCTCAGCAGATGGCCGCCTCATTGAACAAATTGAGGCCAAAAGACTGCAGTGTTGCGGTGCTCGGCAATCACGATCACTTGGTCGGGGCGACGGCCGTTCGCGACGTATTGTGGGAAAGCAACGTTATCGACCTGAGCAACGACGTAATGACGGTGAACAAGGGACAAGCGACGTTGCACGTCGCCGGCGTTGATAGCGTTGCATCGCATAAACAACGGTTGGATAAGGTGCTAAAGAAGCTCCCGCCCGTCGGACCCGCAATCCTGCTGGCCCACGAGCCCGATTTCGCGGATGTAAGCGCGCGTACTGGGCGATTTAGCTTACAGATTTCAGGGCACTCGCACGGAGGGCAGTGGATAGTACCGGGAATAGGGCCTCCAATTCGCGGTCTGTACTCCCGAAAGTACCCCCTTGGACGATATCGCGTCGGCGACATGACGCACTACACGAACCGCGGAATAGGGACGAGCATGATCCGTCTGAGGATCAACTGCCCGCCGGAGATCACGGTCTTCACCCTAACGCCCTCCGGCCATCCATAGGCGATGATCATTATCGCTGCAGGGGCTCGCTTCGATCGGCGTTCACACCGACGCCCTCATCGCTCTGCGTCCGCTGTTCAGTTCCGCTTCAACTGCCCAGACAACAAAGCCGACTGTGTGAGCACTTTAAACGCATCAAGAACGCCAATCGGCACCCAACAGTCACCGGTTGCCTTTAAGTTTCGGATCAACATAATTAGGGCGGCTATGAGTTACAGCAAACGGTTCCCTAGAGTCATGATGGACTATGATGGCGGCGAGCGTCCGGATTATGATGACGTCGCCGTTGAGGACAGCCTCACACTGTTTGTTAACGACATCAGGATCGCGACGCTCATTGCGTCGCCAGAACAGCTCAAAGAACTTTGCATCGGATACTTGATCTCTGAGGGAGTCGTCTCAAGTTTTGAAGAGATTCAAAGCATTGACGTTGATGATGATAAGAACGAGGCCTCTATCGTTGTATCGTCCTTTGATCAGGTCGAGCTCTGGCAGGAAGTGCGCTCTTCAGGCTGCATCGGGATGAAATGGTGGACAAACGAAGACGTGCGCGTTGATTCTGCAGCAACGTTTGAAAAGGTGGTCCTCAAAAAGAGCTTGACGCACCTCGACACTCAAGCGCGCAGACAGACGCACGGCGTCCACGTAGCCGCGCTATTTGATGCAACGGGCAAGCTGCTGGCGCAAGCGGTCGACGTTGGAAGACACAGTGCTATCGATAAGGTCATTGGCATATACGCGGGCAACGACTTCTCCAACACGTTCCTCCTGTCATCCGGCAGGCAACCTGCAGGAATGGTATTGAAAGCGGCTCGGGCAGGCATACCATTGATTCTATCGAAAGCAGCACCTATTAGCACTGGTGTCGAGGCAGCAGTTCAAGCTGGGGTCACGCTCATATGTTTTGCTACTGGGCGTCAGTTTGCGGTGTATTCACATCCAGAGAGGCTCGTTTAGCGTTCTAAAGACCCTTTTTTTGCGCCAGGCTTTTGGTCTGACAGCGTCTTGTCGCCATTACTTTGCTTCGCACACTCGATGACTAGATGCCTAGGAGGTGTGGATTAAAGTGCGCTGTCGCGAAACTTCTGCGTGCTGAGCAATTAATNNACCTAAATACGAGTTTCAGTTCGGAACCTCACGTTCGGACATAATCACAAATATGCCGACTTGAGACAACAAGTTCTGAAAATGTCCCACCGTCTTGCCAGTCGCGCAGCTTTTCAAACCGATGAGCCGTTCTATGGGGATGTTTCGCGTTCGGCAAAACGC
>PMIN01000139.1 GCA_003158275.1 Methanobacteriota archaeon | reverse complement strand
GTACTTGTCGCGCGCCTGTTCTCGATCTTTCAAGCCAAGTTTGTCGAAAATGTGCGTGTCCGATATGGACATCAGAATGCCTACCTCGTTTATGCCGTCCATACTAAGGTTCATATCGATATCGGCGATGTTGGCGCGCGCCCACCCCGTGATTTCAGGATGATCATAATTGCAATCGAGCATATCGCGGACCAAGCTGCGGTCTCTCTCATTGAAAACAAAACACTCGAGCTTTTCTATGCCCATTTCGTGCAAGAACTCGAATATCTTAAGCTTCTGTGCTTTCTTTAATACGATGCCCGGCATTTGGGACCCGTCTCTCAGGGTGCTGTCGCTGATCTTGACCTCCAAATCGCCAGGAAGCTCGATTTTCGGCATCTCAGCGTACGATCTGTACAATTTTAGAATCCTCCACTTCGTCGCAACGCGATATAACGCAACTGCGTTCTTTTTTATTACAATAGTTCTATATGAATCTACTTCTGCTTGTTTTGCACAGCATCTCCGGGGCGTCGCACATTGATATACTAAAAAATACTTATCAGTCACTGTATGGGCAAATCTCGAGTGACTCTCAAATACGGAGACCGAAAAACCACTGTCACGCTAAACAAAAGCAACCTCATTCAAGTAATACAACCAAACGAAATCGAGACTAGAGATGAAGAAAGTGAGATTATCCGCGCGATGCAACATCCTATCGGGACACCCATGCTCCACGAAATTGTGTCAACGCGCAAGGCTTCCAAAAAAGACTTGACCGCCGTCATCATCGTGAGTGACGTAACGAGGCCGACGCCGACCAAGAAGTTGCTCCCTCATGTTTTAAGAGACCTGCGCAAAGGCGGGATACCTGAAGACTCGGTGACGATCTTGTTTGCTCTCGGAATTCACAGAACGTTATCCGAACGAGAGATGAGAACGCTCGTGGGCGATAACGTCTTTGACGATTACCACTGCGTCAACCACGACGCGAATGAGTGCGCTTTTGTAGGAACAACGTCGCGAGGCACGCGGGTTCGTGTCAACACGGTGGCGCTCGACTCCGATGTGAGAATTTGTATAGGGGCGGTTGAACTCCACTACTTTGCAGGATACAGCGGCGGATACAAATCACTGCTCCCAGGCATCTGCGCGCGAGAGACTATAGAAGCAAATCACAAACTTATGCTACAGCCAAACGCGGCCGCCGGAAGGCTAGACAGCCCCGTCAGAAAAGACCTAGAGGAGGCGGGCCGGTTGATCGGATGCGACTTTCTCGTAAACGTCGTGCTTAACTCAAAAAAGCAGATCGTAAAAGCCGTGGCAGGTGATCCCATTGCAGCGCACCGCGAAGGCGTCAAAGTCGTCGATTTGATGTACATAATTCCGATTACCGAACTTGCTGATGTCGTGCTCGTTTCAGCTGGAGGTACACCCAAGGATATAAACCTCTTTCAAGCACAGAAAGCGCTTGACAATGCGAAATACGCGATGAAGGTGGGTGGCACGATCGTGCTGGCGGCCGAGTGTCCAGAAGGATTGGGTGAAAAAGTGTTTGAACGATGGATTAACGAAGCTCATAGCAAACAGGAGCTCGTTGACAGGCTCGACTACGCATTCGAAATCGGCGGACACAAGGCCGGAATTCTGGCTAAGCTCACCCAAAAAGCCGATGTTTATCTCGTGTCTGAGCTTCAAGAAGAGATTGTGGAGCGCGCATTTTTACTCTGCGCACGAGATTTGGACGATGCTTTACAAGAAACAGCGCGAAAGTATGGGCCAGATGCCCGAATTACAGTCATGCCGTACGGAGCGCTCACTCTCCCGCGGCTTCAATAGAAAAACGGCCGCGCTGGTGTAACAAAAAGAGCGCACAAGATTCGGAGTTATGTGGGTAACTAACTGCCACAACGGTTCAGGGCGACCTTTAGACATTAGGAAAAGGTATAGCGGCGTTGAGCGCCCGCTTTTCATTTTGATTCTCTCCAATTCGGATACGGCAGCGATTCCCGGCATATCAGGTGCTGGAAGCACTGAAGATTACATCCAATACACGCCGGCTGCTGACGCTGAAATTGTCTCCAACGGAAAACTGAAAACGATTGGAGTAATGCCTGATGCACCGTCTGGAGCCGTCACTCCTGCCGTCCTCACACGTGCCGGCCTTAATCTGTCACAAAGTGCACATCTTCTAATAAACTCAGGCTTGAAGATTGTGCCCGGAGTCCCCTATTACGACTTGCGAACGAAACACGGCAGCGACATCCGATTTGCGCCAGCAGTGCCCGACGCTTACTCAATCCAAAAGGCTGCCAAAAAGCTCGCTGCGTGCTGTGACTGCGACTTAGCAGTAATAGGAGAGACAATTCCTGGAGGCACAACCACCGCGCTGTGCGTGCTACGAGCGCTCGGCTTCACCGCTAACGTGAGCAGCAGCTTCGCGACGAATCCGATCGCTTTAAAAGAAAAAGTCGTACGAGAGGCGATGCGCCGCGCTTCCATTAATCCAGGAAACTTACGAAACGATCCCATGCGAGCTATTGAACTATTTGGTGATCCAATGATGCCTTGTGCGGTCGGACTCACCGAGGGTTTCCTGCGCTCCGGAAAAGAAGTTATCTTAGCAGGTGGAACGCAAATGGGTGCAGTTGCAGCCGCGTTGCGTGCACTCGGCGTTTCCACCGACCTTGTAATAGCTACGACAAAGTACGTCTTTGACGATCGTGCTGCTCGGTTTGTAAAGTTGGTTAATGCATTAGACGTAGATGCGTTTAGCGCGGATCCTGGCTTCTCAAAAAGCTCAGTTGATGCACTTCAGAAATATGAGCAGGGAGAGGTGAAAGAAGGCGTGGGGGCAGGGGGGGCCATGACTCTAGCTTATATACGTGGCTACAGTCAAGAAGCTTACAGACGGGAAGTAGAGGCTGTGATCAAACGCCTGTGACACATATGTACCGACCGCAACACCGGCGTAGGCACTTGTAGGCGGATAAGACGACACTCGACAAATTATAAAAGCTTCAGTTAACAATACTCACAAGATGTTCAAGCAAAAACACATCGTTTCAATGCGAGATTTAACGCGCGATGATGTGGACTTTGTGCTGGACTACGCTGAAAAAATGATGCCGTGCGCAAAAGCCGGCGTACGACTGCTCCAAAGCCGAATATTGGCGCTGCTTTTTTTCGAACCCAGTACTAGAACGCAACTTTCGTTCGACTCAGCGATGAAGCGGCTCGGCGGCTCTACTTTAAGCTTAACCTCGGAAGAGAGCTCTGTACTAAAAGGCGAAACCCTTGCTGACACGATAAAAGTCGTGGGTAAATACGCAGATGCGATCGTCCTGCGACATCCGAGGGAAGGAGCAGCGCGAATGGCTAGTGAAATATCAAGCGTCCCCATCATTAACGGAGGCGATGGAGCAGGCCATCACCCCACTCAAACTCTTCTCGATCTCTTTACGATAAAAAAGGAGAGTCATTTACACGACCTCGACATAGCTTTGCTAGGCGATCTTAAATACGGACGGACTGCCCACTCCCTGGCCTATGCCTTGAATATGTACGATGCGAACATCACGCTTGTAGCACCAGAGGGACTCCAAATGCCCAAGCACATCGTTAGTACGCTAGGTTCCGTCAGATTAACCGAGGACATTGATGAGGTCATTCGGGACGTAGATGTGCTCTATGTCACGCGAATACAAAAAGAACGATTTCCTGATCCAAACGAATATTTGCGCGTCGCCAAGAGCTATAGGATAACGCTGCCAGTTTTAGAGGGAGTGCGTGATAATCTGATTATCATGCATCCGCTGCCGCGCGTAGACGAAATAGCTCAAGAAGTTGATCAAACGAAATACGCGAAATACTTCAAACAAGCATTCTATGGGATACCTGTGAGAATGGCGTTGCTCGCGATACTCTTGAATGGTGCGACATGATTCCAGACAAAGACAAGGAGGAACTGAGAGTCCGATCGATTCGAAACGGTTCTGTCATAGACCATATCACCGCCGGAAACGCTCTTAACGTGCTCAGAATACTCGGCATAACTGGGATCAGTACCGCTATAGTTAGCGTGGTCATGAATGTGCCAAGCAAGAGGCTGGCCTTCGGACGAAAAGATATCGTCAAGATCGAAGACCGGGAGCTAGTCCCGGCAGAAGTAGATAAAATTGCGCTTATAGCCCCGCAGGCGACGATCAACATCATACGGGACTACGAAGTGGTACAAAAGAAGTTAGTGGTCTTGCCGGATTTGATAACCCACGTCGTTCGCTGCCCGAATCTAAATTGCATTTCAAATAGCGCAGAGCCGATCTATTCTAAGTTTAGAGTTCTTGATTCGTTTGTCCTTCGGTGCAGCTACTGCGAGAGCATCATCGATAGCGATATCGCGACATACTTGATTTGAGTCCTGCAAATCGCAACCATTCGCTTCATTGCGCGCAGGTTACGCCACCTCGTGCAAAGCTACGCGCCAGCGCAAGAAATTTGCTCGACGATCAAGAGCGCAGGACCCTGCCAGGCACTTTTGGCCTCGAAGACACCCTGATTGGATTACACGCCCAAAAAATACGTTGCTTGCCGATTGAACGAAGTTATCGCGTTACACCAGTCAGCCGATTTTCCGTGCTGCGAGTCTGATCGCTTCGACCAGACTATTCTGCGGCATGATAGATGCGACGGGGATGCGCAAGATTCTTTCAACTGTGGGACTGACGATCGGGGCGCAAACTAATGCGAGCGCGCCGTCGCGCTCAGCGTGGATAGCTGCTATCAAAGCTTCTTCAATTGACGTTGCTGGATACTCTCTGATTACGATTTCTTTCCCTTCTATCATCATGAACCTTTCCGTTATCTTGTCAAGCACAGGCCTGGCAGCGACGACGGCAATAAGATCGCCTTTTTTTGAGGCTCCTTCGAGTCGTCTAACTGCTCGGAGGATCTCTCTGAGTGTTTTGAGATTTGGTTCGCGTTCTCCTGAAATAATTTTGTAAAGCGTGCTTGATGATACGCCTGAAATGTCAGCAAACTTAGTAACTGTATACCCGAGTTCTTTTATCGCTTGCAAAAGAGTGCTCTTGAGTTCCTCGTCGGATGAAAACGTTGCCCGAATAAGATCATCTGCAAGCATTACGATTTCTGCACACAGTTAACTACACCTATTATTTAATGGTTGTTATAGGATAATGAATTGCACAAAAAAAGAAAATGATTAATTTTTCGCACCAGATTTCGACACGCGGCTTGCATTAAAGGCTTTCACAAAGGTTCTGTTTTAGGGGGGGCAAAGAACCGTTCGCTCGAACGTCTGAGGCGTTGGCACGAGCTCCGGAGTAATATGCCACCGTTAAGCTTGTAAACTTGAATTCCTAGTAAAGGATATGGACCGGGAGTTTACCGAAAAACTAACGATTTTCTGGGAAAGCGGCGCCATTATGTTAGTCGATCAAACGAAGCTTCCAATCGCCTATAAGCTCATCAAAATTACAACAATCAATCAGCTCATTAACGCAATAAATAGATTAAAAGTGCGCGGAGCGCCGGCTCTCGGAGCTGCCGGCGCCTACGGCATTGCTCTTGCGGCGCACAACTCGAGAGCGCGTACTGTATCTAAACTAAAGACCCACGTACGTGCAGCAGCAAGGTCAATTCTAGCAACACGACCAACTGCCGCCAATCTGTTTTATGGAGTTGATCGCGTTCTCGAAGCGATAGAGCCGTGCATCACATCTGACGAAGTCCGAGAAACAGCGCTCGACGAAGCGATACGCTTAGCAGAAGAAGATGTGATCACCAATAAAGCTTTAAGCGTCGTAGGCGCGTCTTTGTTGAAAGATGGCGACGTCGTCATGACCTACTGCAACGCTGGAAGGCTCGCCACTGTAGGCTGGGGGACTGCTTTGGGGATCATTCGCTCGGCAGTACAGGAAGGAAAGCGGATCGCCGTCTATGCGTGTGAGACAAGACCACTCAACCAGGGCAGCCGCATCACAGCGTTTGAGTTGCTCGAAGATAACATTCCAACCACCTTAATCGCCGACAATATGGCGGCTTGGATAATGAGGCAAGGAAAAATCGATCACGTAATAGTCGGGGCAGACCGGATTACTAGATCGGAAGTTTACAACAAGGTCGGAACGTATATGCTCGCGATCTGCGCCAAGAACCATGGCATACCCTTCTACGTCGCCGCGCCATTATCAACCTTTGATTACGAAAGCTCCGTCGTCAAGATTGAAGAGCGAGACGCCAATGAACTCAGATTCTGCGGTGGACAACAAATTGCCCCGAGCGCTGTGCAAGTGGAAAACCCCGCGTTTGATGCGACGCCCGTCGAATTCATCACTGGGATAATAACCGAAGAGGGCATCATGGACCCTCAACATATCTTTCACAGATCTGATACCCAGAGCTGACCGCGATGGAGAACTCAACAGCGATAAATGTAATATGCCAAGACAAGCCCGGCGTTTTGAGAGATGTTGCCGCGGCAGTTGCCCGTTTTGAAGGTAATATACGATATACGCAGCAGTTCATCCTCACGAAGGGGAAGCATCAGGGCTTGGCTGCAATCTATATGGAGATCGTGAACGTCTCAAACGTGCTAGATTTGGCTAAAAAGCTTAAGGCCATCTCTGAGGTCGACAGCGTTTCTTTTCATGAGCCCTTCGAAAAGATTTGGGGCTCTAGAATCATTATAATCGGCGGTGGCGCTCAGGTCGCGCAAGTAGCCCTCGGAGCGATTACGGAAGCTGATAGACATAACATACGCGGAGAGCGAATTAGCATTGACACATTGCCAATAGTAGACGAAGACAATATAGCCAAAGCAGTAAATGCAGTGTCTAGGACGCATCGCGCAAGTATATTAGTGCTCGCGGGCTCGCTTATGGGAGGAAAAATC
>PMIN01000189.1:2910-11506 GCA_003158275.1 Methanobacteriota archaeon | reverse complement strand
CTCAAAGCTGAACTCTGTATTGTGCGTGAAAACATCGAGCGCGGGACTCTGCGAGAGCTCGTCGAGGCACGATGCAGAACTGCCCCAATGCTAACAGCGCTGCTGCGGTTGCTGGACGAGGAGCATAGTTACTTTGAGCGCCGATCACCTATCGTACGAACGGCCACGTTACTCGCGTGTTCGCAAGAATCACTGAATCGGCCAGAAATACTCCGATTCGGCGAACGCGTCATCGAGCGGCTTAATAAGAGAGCAGGAATCCTCCTGCTACTTCCCTGCTCGGCGCGCAAACCATACTCGCGCTCCCGATCTCACAGGATTATTCTTAATCGCTTGGACAAACTGCGCCAGTTTCTGCACGAGGCGATAATAACGTCGCCTATCGGCATCGTTCCCCGCGGCCTCGAGATTATGTACCCCGCCAGCAACTACGACATACCGGTTACCGGCAAATGGACGTGCGACGAGAGTGAGTGGGTGATCGGACGTCTCACGAAGTATCTCGAGGCCAACGCCTTCGACACGGTGGTAGCACACGTGAGCGGCCCCTACCGAAAGGTATGCGACGAAGCGGCGGCTGCACTCGGAGTTGATCTAATCTATACTGTCGAGGACGAGAATATTCTGGGTTCCGCTTCCCTCCAACGCTTATGCGCGGTCGTGCAGGAGCTTATAGTCGAAGATTCACCTAAGCGGCGCGATTTGCGGTTTGATTACCTTCAGGATCTCGCCGATTATGAATTTGGCCCGCACGCTTCGACGGCTATTTTTGCAGAGAGGACGAAGGTCCGCGGTCTTTTCCCGACTTACTACGCCTCAGACGGCGGAACGCGCATAGCGACCATCGTAGGTACCTACTGCACTCTTGCCCTGACAATCGAAGGCGCCCGACGGTATCTCCGCGCAAGCGAAAATCGATATTGCGTACACATCGATGACTTTGTACCGAAAGGAACGGTTTTTGCGATTGGCGTGCTCAACGCCGATCCGGAAATACGGCCTTTCGACGAGGTGATCGTGCTCAACGAGCGCGTCATTGCAGTCGGAAGAGCCCTCATGAGCGGTTGGGAGATGCAAGCGTCAAAAAGAGGTGTCGGTGTCGCTGTGCGGCACGTGGATGCACGATGAAAACAGGGCGAGCGTCGCGTAGGCGCTATCCGCGTGAGGCTGCATCAGAAACAAGCGGCCACCGCACACACGACCGATTCGCGTGGACCGGCTTGGATCTGCTCAACGGCGAAATCGTACCCACTCTCACCATCCTTCTCACGACCAAAGGCTGCTCGTGGGCGCGCCGTGATGGCTGTACAATGTGCGGCTACATCGCTGACTCGAATCCTGACGCTCAAAGCTCGGATATTCAAAAGCAACTGTTCGAAGTGCTTGCACGCTACGGTACGGGGTTTAAGATTGCAAAGCTCTTTACCTCAGGCAGCTTTCTCGATCAAGAAGAGGTGCCGATCGACGCGCGGGACGCTATATTGTCCGCGTTAGCGGATACGCCGAAGGTCATAGTTGAGAGCCGACCGGAATTCGTGACGTCTGAGATTTTGGATGACGTCGTTAGATCCAATCGACACCTTGAAGTCGCGATCGGTCTTGAAACGTCGAACGACGATATCCGGAATAGCTGTATCAACAAGGGATTTACGTTTCGTGACTTCGTCAGAGCGTCGAAAGTCGCGCACTCTAAAGGTCTGACTGTTAAGGCTTACCTGCTCCTGAAGCCACCTTTCCTGACAGAATTGGAAGCCTTGGAAGACGCCATCCAATCCACGCATGACGCTGCCCCGCACGCAGATACAATCTCGCTAAACTTGTGCAACGTGCAAAAAGGCACCTTAGTTGAGGCGCTTTGGAAAAAAAGGCTGTATAGGCCCCCTTGGCTGTGGACCGCCGTGGAAGTTCTCAAGCGCGTGAAACAAATGGCTACCCTCATTTGTGATCCCGTAGGAGGGGGCACAGCTCGCGGGCCGCATAACTGCGGCAAGTGCGATCGGCAGGTCGTCTCAGAAATCAAAGAGTTTTCGCTTTCTCAAGACAGCACGTCGTTCACTGCGGCTTGCACCGATCAACTCCTATGGAAGTACGTCTTGGAATTTGAGAAGTTCAGTTATGGCGCACCGCTTGTGCCGTGAACTGTTGCACAAATCTTTGCTTCCTGGGTGCGCGCTTTCGCATAAGAGTGATAAGGCAACGTTTATATACAGTTTCGCAATCTAGTAGTGGCTGTGACTATGGCGTGGCGTGGCACTTTGGTCTATTGGGCACTTATTTTTCTGATAATCGCAGTTGTTGCGTACGTGCTCGGACTGGCTGGGATAATCGCATTCGGAGCCGCTGAGTTTATAGTGGCAATATTTGTCATATTGTTCGTGATAGCTTTCGTCGCTGCGTGGCTGCGACGTCACTAGGAGCCGAGCAAGCGAACAGTTTAGCTCGATCTCTTTTGTCTCGGGCGGACGCAGTTAATGCACGTCTCGATTCGACAAAACGGCTTTTTCAGTTGAAAGTGTTGCTAAATCGTCCACGTAAGAGTTATCCGAAAACGCGTTTGAACTCATGTATCTGTTCCCTTGTACCGATGACGGTAAGAGAAGAGTCTTCAGGGATAACTTCATGGGGATCCGGGTTTGGTATGGTCGCCCCACCGGTAGTGATGGCGACGACCGTGCACCCGGTGCGCGATCGTATCTTCAGATGCTCGAGACTTCTGCCCACAACAGATGGACTAGGAGGGTATTCAAGAACCTTCATGTCCTCTGAGAGCAGGACCTCCCGCAATCGCGTGCCAGGCGGCCTGGGCGCCACAAATTTTACCAAGACTTGGCCAGCCACGACGGACTGCGACAGCACATAGTCTGCCCCCGCTTGATACAACGTCTCAACTGCTTGCGGGCGTATTGCACGACAGATAATATCAATCTGGGGGTTAAGTTTTCGTGCGACGAGCGTCGTGTAGATAGCATCCATATCACTATTGACCGTGACGAGAAGTGTAGAAGCTTCGGTAATCCCGGCTTGTTTTAGGATTGCCCTGTCTGTAGAGCTGCCAACCACATCGCCTTGATGCTTATCGATGATGATGTGTTCGATGCCGTTCGACCGCAAAACTTTGGACACTCGTTTTCCGACGTCGCCGTATCCTGCAATGATATAGTGTCCCCTGATCGCGCAGTATGTGCCATCAGGCCCACAAATTGAGAGTTCCTTTGCCGCGTCTAGTTGCTTTCTTGTGCCGACGAGCAAAAGGACTGTGGTGTCTGTGATGATTTCAGAAGCAGATGGATTAAAGCTGAGTTTGGCGCCCTTCCATATGGCGATTACTGTCGCTCCAGTTCGCTCGCGTATCTTGGCGTCTTCAATAGACGACCCGTTGAGGCCGCTTTCTCCAAGAATCGGGAGCTCAAAAATCCGCAAAGACCCAACCAAGGGAGTGGTGCCAATGAGCTGGTGCGTTATAGGCATTGCGGCTTTATGGCCAATATCGATGCCAAGGAGTTGCTTAGGTGATACGACTTTGTCAGCACCCGCATAGAGCAAGTACACCGCGTTCGCCATGTCTTCAACAAGTCCGATAATATCCGCCCGCGTCAGCTTTTTTGCAACAAGCGCTATAATGGCATTCTTTTCGTCACTCTGATTAAGCACGACTTTCTTTGCGCGCTGTATCTGAGCGTTTTGTAGGGTCACCTCATCGCTCGGATCCCCACAGATGCAGGGGATCTTCCGCTCGACTAATGCCTGCACGACGTCACGGTCGCCGTCGATGACGAGGTATGGTAAATCACGCTCGTTAAGCTCCCCGATAATCGTGTCTACCATAGAACTATAACCGACAATCAAAACGTGCTCCTGGGCCTTTGACTTCGTCGGCACTGATGCTCGCACGCTTTGCAGCACTGGCGCAACCACGATGGGGATCAAGATCGCAAAGAAGAGGACGATTCCGGTGAGCTCCACAACCATAGAAAATATCTTGCCGATACTGCTCACGAAGACGATATCTCCCGCACCTTGCGTCGTCATCGTAGTGATCACCCAATATACCGCGTCAACTGCCGTATAAGCCCTACCTTCAGCAGAGACCATCAAGAAGATGAAGACGAAGCTATATACGACAACGAGCAGCGCAGTGGCCGCAACATAAATGAGTAGAGATTTGCGCAGAGGTTTAATCGCGAACACCTTAGAGCACTAGGAGGCCGTGTCTTGCACGTACGTATCAAATGCCGAATATAAATAGTAACGTCTTCTCAAGTCTTTAAAACTCGAATTCGATCTTGCTATGGGTTGTGCCGTATGAGAAAAGTTTATCATAGGCACGCATAATCTGTAGATGCTATGCGCGTGGAGGACGTGATGCGATCGGTGAGAGAACATCACAAATGGTTCAGCGAATCCCTCCCTTTGATCGCAAGTGAAAATATCACCAGTCCTGCCGTGCGCCAACTTCTGGCCACTGACTTTGCTCACAGATATGCCGAGGGCACGGTCGGCCACCGGTATTATCAAGGCGTCAAGTATATCGACGAAGTGGAACAGGATGCCATAGATTTGGCCCTCAAACTGTTCAAGGCTGAGCACGTCAACGTGCAACCTATCTCTGGCGTAAACGCAAACATTGCCGCATTTTTTGCCCTTTCAAACCCAAATGATGTACTCATGGCGCTTGATACTTCGCACGGTGGCCACATCAGCCACGGAACGAAGTCGGTTGCGGGTATCCGTCATCTCAGGATTGTGAAACATCCATTCGACTACGAAGAGATGAACATCGACAGCGATGCGATGATCGCTACGATTCATGAAAAAAAACCAAAGATCATACTGTTTGGGGCGAGTCTATTTCTCTTCCCGCACCCTATCCAAGACGCGCGCGATGCCGCGCGGGAAGTTGGTGCGACAATTGTGTGCGATTCTGCGCACGTCCTTGGCCTCATTGCGGGCGAGCAGTTTCAAGACCCGCTTAGAGAAGGTGTCGACGTAATGACTGGTTCTACCCACAAGACGTTCCCTGGGCCCCAAGGCGGCATCATCTTTTCGACAAACGCGCTAGCCGACGCGATCGATGAGGCAGTGTTTCCGGGTACCGTAAGCAACCACCATCTGCATCACGTCGCTGGGTTAGCGGTCACGCTCGTGGAAATGCTTGAATTTGGGAAAGCGTACGCACAGCAGACGATCAAAAATGCAAAGACGCTCGGAGAGGCGCTGTACAACAGCGGATTCAATGTATTATGCCCTGAAAAAGACTTCACAGAGTCCCATCAGATCGTAATGGACGTGGGGCGCGCAAGTCCGATGGCGATTGCTCTCGAAAAGGCAAACATCATTGTCAACAAGAATCTGTTACCCTGGGACGATCATAATGCCCCAGAGAATCCCTCGGGACTGCGATTTGGGACGCAAGAGCTTGCGCGACTCGGAATGAAAGAAGCAGAGATGCGGGTCGTGGCAAAGCTTATCACGCGCGTGCTGAACGGCGAGGCACCCGAAAAGGTTAAAAAAGATGTGGTAGAGTTTAAAAATGACTACCAGGAGGTCGAATACTGCTTCAGCCATGAGCTCGGAGCTTATCAATTCCCCNNATTCCCCGCGTGGTAGATTATTTTTCAACGGAAGTGCAATACTGATCGTTTTTGATATGGATGGCACGCTCGTCGATGCTGAGGCAATCGATGAAATAGCGAAAGCGGCCAATGTCGGAGACCTCGTGGTAGCGCTCACGAAGCGCGCCATGATGGGAGAGATGGATTTTGAAGAGGCTTTACGAGAACGCGTAAAGCTCTTGAAAGGTCTCAGGGTGGAGGAGGTTAACAAGGTAGCCTTAAACATCCCTCTTATGAAAGGGGCTAAAAAGCTCATACGCGAGTTGAAAAAAGAGCATAAGGTTGCAATGGTTTCCGGAGGCTTTACGATAGTTGCCGAAAGGGTAGCTCAAGAACTCAAAATCGACTGCCTAGTGGCAAACAAGCTCGTCATAGAAGACGGCGTTTTGACTGGCGAGGTTGTTGGACCGCTAGTGCGCCAAAATTCAAAAAAAGACGCGCTGGAAGCGATTGCTAAGAGGGAGGGGATACGACCAAAAGACTGCATCGTTATAGGAGACGGCGCAAACGACATCTCAATGTTTGAAGCTTCGGGGTTTTCGATAGCATTCAACGCAAATCCAATTCTATACGATATTGCAGACGTCATAATCACAAAGAAGGATCTCAGCTTGATATTACCTGTAATCATGGGAGGGGCGTATGCTGAAAGAGTTACAAGAGAAGAAAGCGCTGCTAAAAAAAGAAGCCGACACCTCGAAGCTTGAGCGAAACCGGCTCAACACAGAAGCAAGTCAATTCGCTGCTAAACGTGACGAGTTGAATGCGAAGACCCGCGCGCTGATAGATAGTGCACAACAGAGCAAGGACAAGCGCGATGAGTTCAACAAGCTCGTTTCGGAGAACAAGGAGAAACGCGATAGCCTCAATGAGACGGCAAACAACCTGCTCGCAAAAGCGGACCAAATTAAAAGAAAATTCAGAGTCGCAGGCGGCATGTCGCTAGGCGAGCTCAAGCGCGAAATTGACCAGCTTGAGTTTAGGCAGCAGACCGAGGTCATGAGCACGGAAAAGGAGCGCGAGCTTGTCGAACGTATTGCGCACCTCTGGGAGGAATATCGAAAGAAGCGAGTCGAGCTCGAGAATAACGCTGAACTCAAGGAGGCGCTGGAAAAGGCACGGAAGCTTCGAGACGAAGCCAGTGGATTCCACAAGGAACTAACGGATAACGCAGACCGTGCGCAGGAATGCCACGAAAAGATGCTCAAGTGCTTCAAGGAAGCAGACAAGGTACGAGCTGAAGCGGATGCCGCACATAAGGAGTTCGTGCGTGCGCAAGAGAGCGCCGACGAACAGCATCAGAAGTATATCCAGATGGAAAAGGAGTTAAGAGACTACGACAAAATTATATCAAGTCTCAAAAAACGGTCCAAAGAAACCCGCCAATCGCGCGAGAAGGTCGACGTGCTTAAACGCGCAGAAGAGGTCTACGCAATGTTTAAAGAGGGGCAAAAACTCGAAACCGACGATCTCCTCTTGCTCCAGCGCTCCGGGCTGCTGTAGACTTTAGCGACGACCATATAGGCAAGAATGAAACTAGTCCTGTGCATTGATCGTGACGACGATCTGGGATCGAAAGCGCACCTTCCAGGTCCGATTATCGGCCGAGCTGACAACTTGAATGCCGCGTTACAGCTCGGATTGACCGACCCCGAAGATTCCGATATCAACGCAATTTTTGAAGGCATCCATGTTTATGATGATTTGAAGTCACAAGGAATAGACGCTCAGATCGCGTCCATATCCGGCGACACAGACGTTGGCTTAAAATCAGATCAGATCCTGTCTCAACAGCTTGACCTGGTGCTCAAAGAGGTCAAAGCGACCAGCGTTATCATCGTTTCAGACGGCGCAGAAGACGAGTTTATTCTCCCTATCGTTCAATCCCGGATACAACTTGATGGCGTAAAGCGCGTGGTCATACGCCAGTCTGAAAGCCTCGAGAGTACCTACTACACCATCAAGAAACTATTCGAAGATCCAAAGATCGCCAACGCCATTTTCATACCTGTCGGACTGATATTATTATTATTTGCGATATTCTCTGTTGCTCAGCACCCCGAATATGCTTTGATTGTGATAAGCGCGGTCATTGGCGTGTATCTTCTCTTTCGAGGGCTTGGCCTCGACGACGTTCTCGTAGGCGTTGCTCAAAGCGTGAAGTCTTCGTTTTACGGAGGCAGTATCTCGTTCGTGACCTATATAGTCGCAATCGCTTTAGCGATCATTGCGACCGCACAAGGTATCATCACGACCTTAGGTTTGGGTGTCGCTGCTTACGGCGGAGTTCTCGCCGCAGCGGCCTTTATTAACACCACCGCATGGTGGTATGTGGCCGCAGCGGTCATCGCGAGCATAGGCCGGGTGATCGACGCTTACCTGAACGACGCGAAAAACGTGTGGCGATACTTGGAGATCCCTTTCTTCATCTTTTCAACCGGTCTGATCCTGTGGAGCGCCAGCATACTCATCCTAGCCCTAGGAGGGAAGGCAGTCCCGGTCCTCAATCCCACTGACGTCCTCATTATACAGACTTCACGGAGCGTCCCGATCGTCACTGGCTTCCAGCTGCTCATGTTTTCTATTGCCGGCGCTATCGTTGTAGCCTTAACTGGTATTGGTATATCTTCGCTCGTAAAAAGAGGGCAACAGCCATCACTCGAGCAGCCTAGTTTGTCCAGTCTGAGCGACAAGTGATTTTGACGAGCGCCCGACCTATCTGCGACTTGCTAACTGCGGTCTCGCATAACACTCAGAATGTCACTCAGTATGGCGCTTGCGGTCTCTATCGATCCCGCGCCTTTTCCTGCGACGGTAATTTCGCCGGCGGTATCGGTTAGAATTGACGCTGCGTTCAACGTGCCGCTGACGTTGAGAGGGTGCCCTATCGGAACCAGCTTGGGCGAGACCGTAAGCTCTTGGACGTCACCTACAAGTTTCACGGCAAAGCCTCTCTGCCGGGCTAGTTGCAGCGCGTCCTGCGT
>PMIN01000189.1:0-2877 GCA_003158275.1 Methanobacteriota archaeon | reverse complement strand
TTAACAATTGGCATTGCGCCGCCGACGGTCGCCTCGTACCGCAGCGCGACCCCATTCGTATAAGCAAGTTGCGTCAGTTCATCAAAGGCGGCTACCAGAGGCCCTTTGTTCGAGGTAACAACGTTTCGCTTGTTTTTAAGCGCTTCTCGCACGTGTGTCAATCCTGGTTCACCGCCGTCGATATTCGTAGGAGTTACCTCCACGACGACGTCGTGGTCAATAGTGCGTATCACGTCGAGCGCCGTCAGATTAGAGTTCGCAATGGGCTGACCGCCTCGTTTACGCGCAAGAACGTCCTTTAAATCAGGCATGAGGGCAACCCCTTTTGAATCGGCGATTGCCACGACTTTTATCTGAGGCACGTTTTGCACGATTGTGGCGACTCCTTGCCCTATTGCCCCGAATCCAATGATGGAGAGTGTGAGGGGAGATAGACTATTCCCCATTGCTCGTGCCTCCCGGTGATCCTCGCTCATCTAGCGGTTCGATAATGAGCAGGTCCTTGCGCTCAGCGATCTGTCTGAGAATCCCGATTGACGTCTTCAGTTCCTTATCTCCGGTCGCCATTATTGTGATAACCGCTGACGATGGGCCGTCGATGGCAGGCATTGACAGACTGAGGTCTTGAACCTCCGCAAAACCTGTAGCATCAATTTCGTCGATCGTATCCCTTAAATCGGTATGAATTATGTGGCCGATGAGCAAGATGTGCGTCGTGGCCCGAAGCCTCATTTTGCCTACCCGAACGATCGTAACGCCGTTTTGTTCAAGCCCATCCTGAAGTTCCCCAAGCGTCTGTTCGTCAATCTCAAGAATCACAGAAACAGGAACGGTATTGCGAAACGTTTTTTTGTCGTGATGGTGAACGACGCTCGTGATGTTCCCGCCGAGGTCGGAAATAGGAGTTAACACGTGCATAAGTTGACCTGGCGTGTCTTTTAGCTCCAAATCCATCGAAATTCTCATGTTCTGACTCCAAACTTGGTTATATTAATATGCATTGGTCTAATAACCCTTTTCCATGGTCGCCCCTGACTACGACACCATAATGGGCGTCATGCAAAGACGGCGCTCTGTAAGACGGTATGGACGAGAGACTATTAACAACGCGCTGGTGGACAAGCTTCTTAAGGCAGCCCAGCTCGCGCCTTCCGCTGGCAACTTGCAAGCACGGGACTTCATTCTTGTCCGTGACCCTAACAGGAAACACGAACTCGCTGAGGCGGCGTACGGCCAGTTCTTTATCACGATGGCCCCGATCGTGCTCGTTGGCTGCGCCAATATTGCGCGCTCGCGCATAGCGTATGGACAGCGTGCTGAGCTTTATGCAGTCCAAGACGTCACCATTGCCGCCTGCTACTTGCAGCTTGCGGCCGAAGCTTTGGGCATAGCGACGTGCTGGATCGGTGCGTTCGATGAAAAACGTGTTTCTCAGGCGTTGAAAATACCGCTCGACATTCGTCCTGTGCTGATGCTGCCGAGCGGATACCCCGACGAGTCGCCTCAGCATACGGTGCGAATGGAGCCTAGTCGTTTCACTCACCACGAGCTCTGGAGCTCGCTCGGAGCGTAAATGCCTCTAACTTTTTTGCAACGGCGCTTCAGCTGAAGGCAGCAGACTACCGAGAGTTTTATTAACCGGCCGCATTACCTGTCAGTGGTTGTCTATGGTGCAGCAACTTACTGACGCCTGTGTGGAAATCATCGAAGCCATTCTCGCAGGCGAGGTCACGCGCGCGAATTTGCAGGCAGCAAAAATAGCGGTAGCACGACGCTATCATCTGTCCTCGTTGCTGACTAACGCGCAAATCTACCGAACTGCACAGGCCCCGATTCGGCGTGACGTTGTCGACGTGCTACAGCGGAAGCCCATGAGAACGGCCTCCGGCGTTGCTGTCATAGCCGTGATGACTTCCCCTTATCCGTGTCCGCACGGCAAATGCGTGCCATGTCCCGGTGGCCCTGAATTCAGCGTGCCTCAAAGCTACACCGGTCTTGAGCCCGCTGCAATGCGTGCTATCCAACACGGATTCGATCCATACAGGCAGGTAAAGGCCCGTCTCAACCAGTTGCGTCAGACTGGACATTCCACTGACAAAGCAGAACTGATCGTTATGGGTGGCACCTTTACTGCACGTCCCAGCGATTATCAAGAGTGGTTTGTGCGACGCTGCATACAAGCAATGAACGACTTTCCTCTCGCGCTCGGCGGGTCTCACGAATTAGACCGGGTGTTCGCTGCAAATGAGCGCGCATCGACGCGAGACGTTGGCATCACGTTTGAAACCCGGCCAGATTTTGCAAAGCAGCATCACGTCGATGGAATGTTGTCCCTTGGAACAACTAAAGTCGAGCTCGGCGTTCAGAGTACCTCCGATCGAATCCTCGCCACCATGGAGCGAGGACATAGCGTTGCCGACGCTGTTGAAGCAAATAGGGCGTGCCGCGATAGCGGATTGAAGGTCGGGTTCCACATTATGCCCGGACTTCCGGGCTCAGATTTTGATTCTGATCTTAAGATGTTTAGGGACTTATTCATCGACGAACGATTCTGCCCGGACTACCTCAAGATATATCCGACGCTTGTGACCGAGGGTACCCCGTTATACGACTTGTGGAAAAGGGGGGGGTATGATGCCCTTGATCTGCGCGATGCCGTTGAACTGATCGCGCAAGTCAAGGCGGAGCTCCCCAAATGGGTGAGGCTCCAGAGGGTGCAGAGAGATATCCCAGCCCAACGAATCGTCGGCGGCGTCAAAAAGGGCAACTTGCGACAACTAGCCAAAAAGCGTTTGCGCGAACTGGGGCGCGAATGTAACTGCATACGATGTCGAGAGGTTGGACTCCAAGGCATTACCAACGTTGAAGCCGTCGAAC
>PMIN01000077.1 GCA_003158275.1 Methanobacteriota archaeon | reverse complement strand
GTGCGCGATCGTATCTTCAGATACTCGAGACTTCTGCCCGCAAGGGATGGACCAGGGGGATATTCAAGAACTTTCATGTCCTCTGAGAGGAGGACCTCCCGCAATTTTGTGCCAAGCGGCCTGGGTACGAGAAATTTTACCAGGACTTGGCCAGCCACGACGGACTGCGACAGCACATAGTCAGCCCCCGCTTGATACAACTTCTCAACTGCTTGCGGTCGTATGGCACGACAGAAAATATCCATCTCAGGATTAAGTTTTCGTGCGACGAGAGTCGTATAGATAGCATCCATGTCACTATTGACCGTGACAAGAAGCGTAGAAGCTTCAGCGATCCCCGCTTGTTTTAGGATTGCCATATCTGTAGAGCTACCAACCACATCGCCTTGATGCTTATCGATGATGATGTGTTCAATCCCGTTCGACCGCAATACTTTGGACACTCGTTTTCCGACGTCGCCGTATCCTGCAACGATATAGTGTCCCCTGATCGCGCAGTATGTGCCGTCAGGCCGACAAATTGAGAGTTCCTTAGCTGCGTTTAGTTGCTTTTTTGTGCCGATGAGCAAAAGGACAGTTGTGTCTGTGATGATTTCAGAAGCGGGTGGATTGAAGGTGAGTTTGGCACCCTTCCATATGCCGATTATTGTCGCCCCGGTTCGCTCACGTATCTTGGCATCTTCAATAGACGACCCGTTGAGGCCGCTTTCTCCAAGAATCGGGAGCTCAAAAATCCGCAAAGACCCAACCAAAGGGGTAGTGCCAATGAGCTGGTGCGTTATAGGCATTGCGGCCTTGTGGCCAATATCGATGCCAAGGAGTTGTTTAGGCGATACGACTTTGTTAGCACCGGCATAGAGCAAGTACACCGCGTTCGCCATGTCCTCAACAAGTCCGATAATGTCCGCTCGCGTCAGCTTTTTTGCAACAAGCGCGATAATCGCATTCTTTTCGTCACTCTGATTTAGCACGACTTTCTTTGCGCGCTGTATCTGAGCGTTTTGTAGGGTCACCTCATCGCTCGGATCTCCATAGATGCAGGGGATCTTCCGCTCGACTAATCCCAGCACGACGTCACGGTCGCCGTCAATGACGAGGTATGGTAAATCCCGCTCGTCAAGCTCTTCGATAATCGTGTCAACCATGGAACTATAGCCAGCAATCAAAACGTGCCCCTGGGCCTTTGACTTCGTCGGCACCGATGCTCGAACGCTTTGCAGCAAAGGCGCAACGACGATAGGGATCAAGATCGCAAAGAACAGTACGATTCCGCTAAGCTCCACGAGCACGGCAAATATCCTGCCGATACTGCTCACAAAGACGATATCTCCTACACCTTGCGTCGTCATCGTCGTGATCACCCAATATACCGCGTCAACCGCGGTATAAGATCGACCTTCAGCAGAGACCATCAAGAAGAGGAAGACTACGCTATATATGATAACGAGCAGCACGGTGGCCGCAACATAAATGAGTAGAGACTTGCGCAGAGGTCTAATTGGGAACACCATAGAGCATTAAGAGGCCAGCGTATTGCACGTACATGTCAAATGCCAAATATAAATAGTAACGTCCTTTCAAGCTTAAAACTCGATTTTCGAGTCTTAAAATTCGAATTCGATCTTGCTATGGGTTACGCAGTATGAGAAAAGTTTATCATAGGCACGCATAATCTGTAGGTGCTATGCGGGTGGAGGACGTGACGCGATCGGTGAGAGAGCATCACAAATGGTTCAGCGAATCCCTCCCTTTGATCGCCAGTGAGAATATCACCAGTCCCGCCGTGCGCCAGCTTCTGGCCTCCGACTTTGGCCACAGATATGCCGAAGGCAAGGTCGGCCACCGGTATTATCAAGGCGTCAAGTACATCGACCAAGTGGAACAGGACGCCATAGATTTGGCGCTTAAACTGTTCAAGGCTGAGCACGTCAACGTCCAACCTATCTCTGGCGTAAACGCAAATATTGCCGCATTCTTTGCTCTTTCAAACCCAAATGATGCACTCATGGCGCTTGATACTTCGCACGGTGGCCACATCAGCCACGGAACGAAGTCGGTTGCGGGTATCCGTCATCTCAGGATTGTAAAACATCCATTCGATTCCGAAGAGATGAATATCGACAGCGATGCGATGATCGCTACGATTTATGAAAAAAAGCCCAAAATCATACTATTTGGGGCGAGTCTATTTCTCTTCCCACACCCCATCCGAGACGCGCATGATGCCGCGCGCGAAGTTGGCGCGTCAATTGTGTACGATTCTGCTCACGTTCTTGGTCTCATTGCGGGCGAGCAGTTTCAGGACCCGCTGAGAGAAGGTGTTGACGTAATGACTGGTTCTACACACAAGACGTTCCCAGGGCCTCAACACGGCATCATCTTTTCGACAAAAGCGCTAGCCGACGCGATCGATGAGGCAGTGTTTCCGGGTACCGTAAGCAACCACCACCTGCATCACGTCGCCGGGTTAGCGGTCACGCTCGTGGAGATGCTTGAATTCGGGAAAGCGTACGCACAGCAGACGATCAAGAACGCAAAGACGCTCGGGGCGGCGCTGTACAACGGCGGATTCAAGGTGCTATGTCCTGAAAAAGACTTCACAGAGTCCCATCAGATCGTCATGGACGTGGGACGCGCGAGTGCGATGGCGCTTGCTCTAGAAAAGGCAAACATCATAACCAACAAGAATCTGTTACCCTGGGATGACCATAATGCTCCAGAGAATCCCTCCGGACTACGATTTGGAACGCAAGAGCTCACG
>PMIN01000236.1 GCA_003158275.1 Methanobacteriota archaeon | reverse complement strand
CATTATCGTCATAAACGCGCCTGAAGGCAACATGATCTCTGCTGCAGAGCATACTATAAGCATGATGATGGCGCTTTCGCGCAGCATCCCGCAGGCAAACGCTTCAGTCAGGAAGGGCGAGTGGAACCGCTCGCGGTTTCTCGGGGTCGAAGTCTTCGGCAAGACGCTCGGCGTTCTCGGGCTCGGACGCATCGGGGCCGAAGTGGCAAAGCGGATGCGTGCGCTCGGCATGAACGTCATTGTATACGACCCATTTATTACAGTAGAGCGCGCTAAGGAGCTCCGCGTTGACCTGGCATCGTTTGATGAAGTTCTCGCCAAATCGGATTTTATCACCGTTCATACGCCATTGACCAAGCACACGCACCACTTGATCGGCGCCAAAGAGATCGCGAAAATGCGCGACGGCGTCCGTATTTTGAACGTTGCGCGCGGTGGCATCATCGACGAAGAAGCGCTATACGAGGGCCTTAAAACCGGCAAGATCGCTGGAGCAGCGCTAGATGTCTTTGAACATGAGCCCCCCACGGGAAGTCCGCTCCTCTCGCTCGACAACTGCGTCTTGACGCCGCACCTCGGCGCTTCGACCGTTGAGGCGCAGATTAATGTGGCCGTCTCTATTGCAGAGCAGACGCTCGGCGCGCTCAAGGGCGAACCCGTCCGAAATGCGATTAACGTGCCGATACGTGCGGAGACGTTTGGGGCGGTGCGGAGCTATATGCCGCTTTCGGAGCAGCTCGGCAAGTTCTGCATTCAGCTCGTCGAGGGGCAGATCCAAGGCATTGGCGTCACGTATACCGGCGAGGTTGGCCAGTGCGACGTTCACCCGCTAACTGTTGCCGTGCTCAAAGGCGTCCTTGACCACGTGCTACAATCGCCAGTCAATCTTGTCAACGCAGAAATATTTGCCAAGAAGCGGGGCATTCGGATTACCGAGACGAAGACCGAAAAGCTCGAAGACTTTCAGAGCCTGATAACGGTCAAAATAAACAGCGACAAAGGGGATTGGTCGGTGTCGGGAACCCTCTTCCTGGGGGATCAACCACGGATAGTCAAGATCGGCAACTATCACGTCGACGCAGAGACGCAAGGATGTATGCTGATTACATCTCACATCGACAAGCCCGGTGTCATCGGCGAGGTTGGCACGCTACTCGGTAATAACAACATCAACATCGCCGGCATGAACGTCGGCCGCGACAAAGTTAGGGGCGGCGCGGTAATGGTGCTCGCGCTCGACGATCCTATTCAAGATGCGGTCTTGGAGGAGATCCGCGAGATCGACGGGATTTCGGTAGCCACAGCTGTCGTGCTGTGACCCTATAAATTCTCCGTGTGCTGTGGCGCTAATGCGGGTTCGTGTAGCGCTTGTTAGCGCTTTTTCTTCTTGCCGCTCTTCTTACGGGCTTTGCTCTGGGCTTTTCGCCTCACTTGTGGTTGCGCGGCAGGATGTTGGGTCGATTTTTCGACGACGTCAACGAATGGTTCGCGTTTCTCGCCTTCTTCGAAGAGAGGTCGCCTGGACCGGGCCTTTCGCTTTTTCTCCTCGCCAGTGAACTCTTCAAGTGCTTCGATCGGTGCGGGAACGGCGCGCTTGACCGCCGTTTTTCTATCTTTGGGGCCTTTGCGCTGTCGTGTTATCGGCGTTTCGAGCGGGACGAACAGCCACAGCGCTACAACGAGAACGGTAAAAATAATGAGAATGACGATTGCGGTCGGATCGACACTGTTCAAGACGGGCAGAAAGAACAGGGCGACGATGATTGCCGAGGGGATTCCGGCAAAGATTCCGATATACAACAGAGCCGTCATCAACTTCTGCGTTTTCATTCGTGTCACACAAGTTTCATCAGCCGCGCCCTTGGCGCACGGCGGGCTGATACTAGCTGTGCCGGATGTTCTACTAATCTCTTTTGATTGCTGCAAGCGCCCGACAGAGTTAGCTTTATGGACTTCACCCTGTTGCTTCTTTCCTCCATGAGCCGAAGCTCACGCACTTCGCATTGTGATCCGTGCGTCGCAGTCAAGCGCGTCTAAGATGCGATTAGCGATGTTGGTCCCCTTTGTCACCTTTATCTCACCACCTCGCCCGATAGTAGCCGTGAAGAGATACTCATCATCGATCAACACATCTACGATGTCGCCCGGCATGGCATCTGACGTCGCAATCACGTGGCGGTCGGTGACTTCAACGTCGGCCTGTGCCGCAGCTTTTTGGCGGGATCCCTTTTCACGATTTTTGGCCTTCTTTCGTGGCTCTTCCGTCGTCTGCAGAACGTCAATGTCAATTCCCAGCACGTCTTCAACTTTTTCGATATTTTTGCCTCCTTTGCCGATCACGTGCGATATGTCCTTGTCGCTCACATAGACGTTGGCACGAGTGTCGGAGAGGATCTCGACGCTGACCGGCTCTTTAGCATATCTGTCGATCTCCTTCTCAATTTCTCGGGCGGCGAATTTCCACGTTGGTTTCGCTTTGCCTCTTTCCNNACTGGCCGTGCAAGATCTGCCTCGGTCATTCCCGATGGCACTTTTACGGCAAAATGGACGTCATATACGGACTCAATCTCACCTTTCTTCAGGAATATGATCGTGTCAACGACCTGAGGAATAATACCAAATTCGACGCGGCCTATCAAGCGCTGAAGCGCATCGATCCCGCGCGTTGTATGTACGACGCCTACCATGCCCACGCCTGCGAGGCGCATGTCGGCGAACGTCCTGAAGTCGCTGGTCTTGCGAACCTCGTCATAAATCGTGTAGTCGGGCCTCACTAGCAGCAGAATGTCGGCTGTCTTGGCCATGTCGCCTTCTAGCGCGGAGTACTGCGTAATGTTGTCCGGAACCTGCAAATCACGCGGACTTTCCATCGTCTTGACGATAAACTCTTGACCAGCAAGAAACTCCGCGACGCTTTGCGCTAACGTCGATTTACCTGATCCCGGGGGGCCTGCGATCATTATTCCTCTCGTCGATTCGCTCAGCCGACTCTTTAGCTCGTCGGCGAATTTGTAGTCGTCGAGTTTCACCGTCGCTATCGGGCGCACCGCGGTTATTTCGATTCCATCAGAAAACGGGGGTCGAGCAATGGCGATTCGTAGCGAGCCGAGCTGAACAATCGTAGCGCCACGGCGTTCAAGTTCAATAAAACCGTCAGAGCGTGACTTGGCTTGTTCGATGACGTCTGTAGCAATAGCGCGAATCTCCTTTTCACTCATCCGCGTCTTTCGTATATTGACCAATCGGAGGTCGCTTATCGAACCACGTTTTGCTCGCGGTGGCACGTCCTCTTTTAAAAACACCGACATAGTATCGCGCGTGAAGAACCGCTGCAACAACAGCGGCCGTTCTGCTTTTTTTTCAGGATAGAGATACGTGACGTCCAAGCCTTTAGCGCGCGCGACCTCGCTTTGGACGATATCACTCGTGATGAACGTTGCTCCATTCTCGACCGCGACGGTTCGTATCATCGCGTCAATCTCCCCGACTGAGGCAAGCTTGATCTCATCAGAGGTGGGTCGCCTTCCGACATAGAGCAAGTCGACTTGACCCGAGCGTTTTCGCTCGTCGAGCGCCTTAAGCTCATTTAGTCCTTTGAAGCCGATCTCGCGTCCTTGATTCGCCTGGGCTTCGAGCTCGGAGATCACCGCTTCTGGGATGATGATAGTCGCTCCGCGAAGTTCGCCGTCGTCTATGAGCTTCGTGATCCTACCATCGATCAACACGCTTGTGTCGGGAACGTACTTGGCTGTCATTTCATCACACGTGTACGATAGTAATGAAGTCCGTCATATTAATCCTGCGCTCGTGCGCTGGCTGTGAACCCTTGACCCTATCGACGGAAAGGAGCGCTCTACGCGTTCTTAAGGGCCACGATTTCGTTTACGCTTTCAAGTTTCCATATAAGGCTTCGGTTCTCGTTCACGATAGATTCGAGAGGCTCAGCGGGTGAATGGCCGAGGGCAGCAACGACGTTGCTTGAGAGTTCTTTTGTCGTTATCATATTAACGAACTGTTGTCGGACACGCCGACCATCTGTGCGATCGGTAACTTCCGCAAGCCGGCCCAGTAGAGTGACGAAGGTATAGGAAGACATGTCTTTGCTGAACCATTCGATCTCGACCGCGACGTTAGGATTCTGGCTGAAGTACTGAATCTTTTTTCCGTACCTGGTCGAGAGAAAATAGAGGTAATGCCCGTCGAAAACATAGAGAAAAGGTGCCACATAAGGATACGCGTCGCCCTTGAAGGCGATCCTGCTCACGTAATTCTCGCTGATTAGTCTATCGTACTCTTCTTTTTCCATATGAGGGATCTTAAGAAGGTCCATTTTTATCACCAGTCTGATCTAAGAGCTTCTGCTTTATTACGGTTATTTTGATGAAAAATCCGGGCAGTCAGTTTTGAGCGCTTGGTCGCGCATCTGCCCACGGCCGCGGACGGTGCAGCTTCTTCAACAGTCACCAAGTTTGCAGCGTTTGCAGTCCGTGTTCATGCTACCTCTTTCGTTAGTCCCGCCTGAGCGGTTGCGTTTTTTGCCACCTTTTCGTCCGGCGCTTTAGGCGCGACATTTCTTGCTCCGTTTGCCACAAACGCTCTACTGAAAACGGGCCCCGATGGCAGGCGCCCAGCAGCATGGCTGGGGGCTTACGCAACGCTGTTATGGTATATTTTGGTTTCCAGTAAACGGCCCCTCAGATAACCGGAATCAACTTAGCGCCTCCCTCTAGGCCTGCTCGATCCGCATTTCATCGGGATCCCTGTCTCATTTGCAGTGGTTATCGTGTCAACCTCGTCACAAGAAACCGGCTGAAGAGCATATTACGGAAGCGCTCACGGAAATATCGTAGGCAATCGCTGGTCAGTTATCGATTCACGCTGAGGATAAGTCGGGCTAACGAATGCTTGAACGTAGCTCGGAATGCGGGAGCTTTGCTACGTCACGCGTTGCTAGGATCGGGAAAAAGCATTGGCGTTGGCGACAAATAAGTCAAACTCGTGCGGCATCGAGTAAACGTGCGTGTGAAGATACGACGCTAAAACGTTGCTCTCCACGATGCCATCTCGGCCATCGATTCCATCACCTTTCGTTACGCGATATGCGAATCGCGCGTCGCGCTCTACTGATGCGGTCGAGTAGTGATATTCGTGGCCGCGCAATGTGTCGCCGCGGCGTACGATCGCACAATCTCGGACGGTTTCCACCTCCGCGTGCGCGAGTGCCCGTCTTTTCTCGGCCATTTGGATATCCACGGGGAGGATATTGGTCAGCGAAACTCTCTTGTGCTCAACGGTAGACAGCGACCGCGACAGATACATAAGCCCCCCGCATTCGCCGCATATCGGCATGCCGTCGTCTGCATTTGTTTTTACGCCCTCGAGAAGGCGACGATTTGCGCTTAGCTGCGCAGCGTGAAGTTCGGGATAGCCGCCACCGAAGTATAACCCGTCTACATCGGGCAGGGCGTCGCGAATCGGAGAGAAGTAGACGACGCGGGCGCGCTTTTGTATCGCTTCTATGTTTGAGCGATAATAGAAGTAGAATGCGGCATCCATCGCGATTCCGATCACCGCATCGCGCGTTCTTTTGAGCTCCGGCGGTCTGTCGAGCGTGAGTTCGGCGGATGCTTGTTGGATCAACTCGATATCGCGCGAGTCGTAAATTGACTTCAGGGCAGAAGCACTCAACGACGTTTCTGCTCCCATGTACAAGCCTAGGTGGCGTGATGGAATTCCAGAAGCGTCCCGTTTAATGGTCCCTACCAGTGGGACTTTTATTGCCTTCAATGACCGGCGAATGCTTTCAGCGTGCTTTTTACTGCCAACGCGGTTCGCTATGACGCCGGCGATCGTCAGTTTGTACGGGGTGAATGACGAGTACTTGATAAATCCCAAGGCTTGCGCCGCGACGCTTTCAGATGAAGTGCTCGCATCGACCACGAGAAGAATAGGAATCTTGAGGAGGTCTGCGATCTCAGCGCAGCTTGATACCCCGTCATAAAGGCCTATTGCGCTTTCTATAACTGCATAGTCGGCGTCGCCTTTTGCAAGCTCTCGCTTGATGCCGCTCTCTCCCATCATAAAGGAATCAAGGTTGTAACAGGGCGTCTGTCACCTTCTCGAGGTGACTAGGATCGATGAAATCCGGGCCGACCTTGAACGATTGGACGCTATATCCTGATTCTTTTAGTGCTTTTAGAATGGCGAGCGTGATTGTGGTCTTGCCTATCCCGCTCTGAGTTCCGGCGATGAGAAGGCTCTTCATCATCCGTCAATGCAGGATACGTGTTAATAAATATGCCTTATCACCGTGCAGTGCGCGTAGTGCGATAAAACGACCAACGCACGCACAGAAGCAAAAAAACAGAAGCGGGTGATTTCGGGAGACCCACACCGTTAACCCAACGCTATGTCAGAAAAAAGCGGGACGCATCGGTCCCCAAAACAATACGCCTATTCACTTTCCTTTTCAAAAAAGGATTTGTCGACGCCGCACGCTGGACACACCCAGTCCTCGGGAAGTTCATCAAACGGAACGCCCTCAACTTCTTCATCGTAGACCCATTCACAAATACCGCAAATCCATTTTGCCAACTAGCATCACCGTTCCCTATTTTTGTGGTTGGAACGTAAATAATTTCTCCAGCTGTGCTTTGACCAACGCCGGCGTCCGAATGCATCTTCGTCACCGGGGTGCATTCTGTAGTAATTTTAGAAGTACACCCTAACATCATCCATCGATTTCGGTGCCGTTTATCAAACGTTAAGGCCTTAGAACGACGGAGGCGTGTCTCTTTTGCGAACGCTTATCTCGTTTGACGGAGCATGTTCGTCCGTGCCAATCCGTGTCTCATCTGCGATCGAAATAAGCGCCACATCACAGCTTGTTTGGGGGGTGTTCACGGACATACATCGCTGGAGCGATTGGAATCCGCTCATCATCGAGGTGACTAGCGTATCGGGAGGCACTATATGGGCGCCTGGAGGCGCCTTTGTTATGCGATACAAAAGTGAGTTCACGCCGATACAGGCGATTACTCGCTCGTTCGTACAGCAGGTCCTGCCGGGAAGGAGGATTGTGTTAAGTGGCGATGTATTCGGTTCGAGAGGGACCATAACGTATAATTTCACCTCGTCTGGTCCAAAGACCATCGTATCTGCCACAGAAGTGTTTGCTGAGACTGATTCCGATTATCGCAACTATGTGATTAGCAGCAGTACGCAGCGACTTTTGACGGCGTTGCTGCGCGGGTTGAAAAACCATATCGAGAACATGGGGCATAAAGCCCGCGTGGGGCATATCTGACCTGTTCACTCAATTTGCTCTCTCTTCTGTCAGGATGACGTTGTAGGGCCAGAAGTGCCTTTTTTGGCAAGAACGGATCAACGAAGAGACCGGCGAAGCTTGCCTCGTCACGAAGACTGTGGAGCAAACTGAGCGGCCGAACATTTGCTAGGTGCAGGCGTTGTCGCCCCATCACAATAAGGTGAGTTGAGAACGATCAGACAAGAAAATTAGATGCGGATGCCGGGTCAGCCTTTGCTCTTACGCTTGTTGTTGTACTTCTTGTCCTCAGCCACAATTCGCGCTATTTCTTCCTCGTCGCGGGGAAGCTTCAAAACAAAAGACCCGTGGCACGGCTTTACGTACGTGAGCATGATGTAGTTGGGACCCACGCCAACGGGCACAGGTGGAACTCCGATTAACCGTCGGTCATAGACCTTGAATCCAGGTCCGACGTAATACACTTTTGGAGCGTGTTCGGCGATGTAGCGTAACGTATCTTTGAACGCCGCATTCTTGAGTAAAATCTCATAATCCATTTGTTCGATACAGCCAGCCACTTTTCTTCCCTCAAAAATATGCTTTAATTGAACGGCGACCGAGCTTGCGATCCTTGCATGCAAGGAACTTTTTGTAAGTCTAATTCCGTCCTGATTAGGGAGTATGTAATAGACTAGCCAACTTCTTCTGAGTGCTGGCGATCCACACTCGCCCTCCGAGCACGCTTGAGCAGCTTGTTGGAGCGCTTATGTGAGTTCCAGGACTTCTTGAAGTCGCACTCGATTGAACCCGACGATTACGGTGTCGCCTACGACGATGACGGGAAACGAATAACCTCCGGTTAGTCGATACACTTCGCGCAAAACCTCTGTGCGCTTTTCGCCAGTTAGCAAATCGACGTCAACATACTCAAATTCTACGTTGTTGTCCGCGAGAAATTCCTTGGTCATGCGACAGTGCGGACACGTACTGAGAGTATAAGCCTTAACCTTCACGCTCTATCCTTTCATTTGGCTGCTATTTAAGGGTTATGAAGACGTCAACGTGGCGACCGCTCGTTCGTCGTCAGGCGCCACCCCCCCAAAAAATAGATCGCGGAAAAAAGGTGGAACCGCGTGCAGGGGACTGAAAGGAAGCGCGTGTTTCGAGATCCTTTAGGCGTGGCACCGCAGTCAGATGCGGCATACATGAGGTGTTTGCCGCAGGGTTCATAAAGTCGCGGGGCAATAACTTCTCGTGAGTTGTGCCTACAACACAGACGTGGGAGTCGGATATGCACGAGTTCACGCGCGCGAGTCGCTTGCTTAACCAGGTCAGGGTCGGAACGAGCGGGTGGAGCTACGACGACTGGGTAGGCCCCTTTTATCAGTCCGACGAAAAGCCGAAATGGCTTGACTTCTATGCCAACCTCTTTCCAACGGTGGAGATAAATAGCACGTACTATCGCATCCCTAACCAGAAGCTCACCGATATCTGGATCGAGAAGGGCCTGAAGTACGAGAGCTTCGAATACTCGCTCAAGTTCCCACGTTTCTATGAGCTTGAAGATCTTCACGAATTGGCCTCGGAATTTGAGAACACCGTTGTTTCGCCAATTAGTCAAAACCAGCTGCTCGGCGCCATTCTCATCCAGCTTACGCCCTACGTTAAGCGCATTGAGCATGGTTACAGGACAGACAACTTGGAGAAGCTTGATGCGCTTCTGGCCGCGCTTCATACAGACGAATATGCTTATTTCGTCGAGTTTCGACACGCCTCATGGCTTGACAGCATGCGGCTTGATTTTGAGCCAGGAACGAAAGCCATGCTCGAACGCAACAATGTCAAGCCGTGCATCGTCGACGGGCCGTCGTTTCCGACCGTGATTGCGGATTCGGCCGTAAAAACAGGTGCGTACGTACGGTTGCACGGCAGAAACACGGAAGAGTGGTTTAAGCGGCACAAGGGGGACGATCTCGACCGGTCGCAACGCTACGATTACAGCTACACCGAGCAGGAGCTAGTGCCGTGGAAAGAACGGATTGCGAAGATAAAAACCGGCCTTGGCGCAGAGCCAGTCTGGGTGTACTTCAACAACCATCCTCGCGGGAACGCGCCGCGTAATGCGCTAATGCTCATGCAGCTCCTCGGAATCGGCCAATCTGCGGTTGATACGGAGGAAACGGCAAAACGCCCCAGTCCGACCACGCTTCAGGATTGGGCGTACCGCTGATGGCACCCCAAGGCGGTCAGTCCTCTATAGCTCCGATTCAGCCTTTTGCTCCTTTACGCTTATGGGCAGGTCGTCGTACGTGTCGTAGACCGCGCTTGCCCCCTCTGAAACGACGACGAACTTGTCATCCTCGGTTCTGAAGATCACTCCATCAGCGAGGTCTGTTTCGCCAACTACTGCGGCTATGGCGTTTTTCGGCTTACACCGGTACTCCCGCACGTCAATGCCTGTATTCTTCTTGACCACGAATTTCTTGGTCACGTTTTCGCCTCCTTCGGTGTTTCTACATCTCCCTTCGCTGAGCTAAGAAAATACTCAACACGAATGCGACGATAAAGTACACCGCCATCACGATGAGGCTCAGTCGTACCTCAGGATAGTATTGCGCAAGCGAATACGTTTGCACGCCAACGCCAGAGGCTCCTGGGGCGGCAGTCGTGAAGATCTTATCAGTCGGGTACGGGTTGTCGAACACGTACTGCGAAATTCCGTTTGCGAAGGTAATGGAGAACCACGGCTTGAACTTTGCGACTGAACCCACAGCATCGATAATCGGCAGTATGAGAAAGAAGGTGAAGAACGTCAGGACGAGCGAGTACACCGAACTGCGCATTATGGCGCTGAAGAGGTAGGCGATCGCAAGGATGGCGAACAAGTACACGAGCGAGTACGCAAATGACAACCCGGTATTCGCCGGGATGCTGCCATCGATGACGCGCACCGACACAACCGCAATCACGTAATAGAGCGCGATAGCGCCTACAGAAACGAGCGCGCTTGCAATGAACTTCCCGACAAATATCGCCGTCTTCCTGATCGGGTTTGGAAACAGGAAGTACCCGGTTTTGGATTCGTATTCGGAAACGATCGCGTCAGCGCCAAAAAAGGTTGCGCTCAGTATAGAGAGGATGCCCAGAAACGAGAGGACGTTCAGCGTAAACTGTGTCGGGTCTTTGGGGTATTGGGAGCCGATGGCCGGCGGAACGATCAGAAAAATGGCGCTGACGATAATCGTCAGCAGAACGATCGCAAGCAGTCGTCGTCCGCGAAGGTACTTCAGGAGCTCGTATTTCGCTACGGTCGCGATTTGTCGGACGCTGTTGGGTGCCATGGCTACGCATCTCCTTCAGGCACGAGTTGCAGATAGACGTCTTCTATCGCCGCGCGCTGCGGCGTGTAGGAAACGACTTTGACGCCCGTGTTTAGAATCCCCCGCAGCACTCTGAACTGTGCTTCTGGACCCCCGCTGAAGCTCACTTTGAGCGCGAGCGTTTCGGAGCGTTTCACGGACGTGATATCGTGTAGCGCTTTGATAGCTCTAAACTCGGGTGGCGTGATCGGCTCGAGTGTGTTGATTGTTACGGTGATGTCGTGCCCTGCAGAGAGGTTCGCGACGGAATCGTAGGTCAGGAGGACGCCGCGGTCAATGATAGCTACTTTGTCGCATACCTCTTGCACTTCGTTCAGTAGGTGTGAACTCATCAGTATGGTGATATCGGTCTTTATCAGTCCCTTGATAATCTCCCGCACTTCGACCATGCCGCGCGGGTCGAGGCCTGACGTAGGCTCGTCAAGGATCAGTATGGATGGTTCGTGCAGGAGCGCTTGAGCAATTGCCAATCGCTGTTTCATTCCTTTTGAAAACTGCCCCGTTCGCTTAT
>PMIN01000053.1:3314-3912 GCA_003158275.1 Methanobacteriota archaeon | reverse complement strand
ATGAGGTCATTGATACCATACCTGATGGTACTTGTCAGCTTGCTGATGCCATCTTCGTGCTCCTCGGTGTACATCACTCGGGAAAGGACGTCTTCACCATACACGACTTGCTTGTTATAGTCAGACCGAGCGTCAATCACCCTGCCAGTTGTTAAGTCCACTAACTCGACGACGATCGTCGTAGTACCTATGTCCACTGCGATTCCGATCAAATCGTTATCTGAAGGAGCACCGATATCGATGATCTCTTTTCTGTCCCAGAGGTCCATCAGCGTGACGTTCACGTTCCATTGGTTCTCTCGAAGCACTCTGCTTAGTCTCTTCAATGTGGGCAGCCCGATCGTGACGTGCCCTATGTCGAGATTGCGCAGCGCGTGCGTGACTCTATCGAGGTCGCTCACGTAGTCGGCTAGTGACGGGGGAGTCAGAGAAAGCGGGACCTTCAGCACGGGGGGGTCAATCGCTGGCAGAGGCGTGGTCACGCTTTTCATGAGTATTTGGTGTGATTCCACCCTGCTCTCTTTGGGCACGGTCACTTTCAAATTGCCTGCGACTCGAGCCAAACACGCCAAAAAGTAGCCGCCTGCTTTTTCTTCAG
>PMIN01000053.1:181-3304 GCA_003158275.1 Methanobacteriota archaeon | reverse complement strand
ACAGTCGTGCCTCGTTCAACCTTGACAGTTTTGTTGTCAGGTTTAAAAACAACCTTGAATTCTTTCTTCAAATTGCCCCAAAAGCCTCACATTGTGTTCAAAATTGACGTGTCTTTATATACTATATTTTTATATATAGGTTGCGAGGTGGGTAGCGTCGCACGCGCGAATGCGAAAGCGTTAAAGCGTTACGCACACCTAATCACTTGTCACTTTAGCAAGGGAGTTATCCATGATAGTCATTGGCGGTAACATCAACGGCTACTCAAAGTCAGTCGAAGCGATAATCGATCGACGAGATACGAAAGCTGCTCAGGAACTTGCAATTCGGCAAGTTGACGCCGGGGCGCAAATTATCGACCTCAATGCGGGGCTTGGCAGGAGTGATGCCGTTGAGCTGATGAGATGGCTAGTAACGACTGTGCAAGATGTGGTAGACGTAACGCTTTCCATTGACACTCCGAAAATCGACGTGATGAAATCGGGTATCGACGACGTCAAAGGAAAGTCGATGATCAATTCGATCCCCGCCGAGCAGGAGAAGATGGCCACGCTTTTTCCATTGGCCGCGGAGCACGATTCAGAAATCATATGCATGACGATGGACGAGAAGTTCATCCTTGGCGATGTCGACAAACGAGTGGAACAGGCGGCGACGCTTGTCGCAAATGCGTGCGAGTACGGCATCGATGTCGACAAGCTGTACGTCGACCCTGTTTGTTTGCCCGTGAGTACGGCGCAAGATCAAGCGCCGATCGTCGTCGAAGCGGTTCGAAAAATTGGCCTGCTCACGAGCCCCACGTCAGCGCTGAAGACGACGATCGGCCTAAACAACATCTCGCACGATACGAAGAATCCGCGATTAATAGAACGGACGTTTCTGGCAATGCTGATGGGCGCGGGGTTGTCATCAGCAATTATAAACACCGAGGATAAGGAACTACTGGACACGATAAAAACGTGCGATGTGCTGCTGAACAAAGACGTATATGCTGAAGACTACTTGAAAGCGTAGCACTTTCGCGTTCACGAGGATGGCCTGTCATTTTTTTGCTTCGATATGCGCGTCGGCAACCTTTGCTAAAGCTTAAATAGCATCCCTTTTTATTATATCGGATGGGTTTGGTCAAATGAAGCCAGAGATACTACTAGAGATCAAGGCCGCTGAAGCGGAAGCCCAGCGAATGATCGATGAAGCTCAGACCCAAAAAGAAAAGGCAATCGAGGATGCAAAAAAGAAATCGTTTGAGATAATTGATGCGTCAGAGAAAGAAGCAAAAAAGATAGCAGACGATTTGAACGCGACTGCCGATTTAGAGATAAACACAGCTACGCAAGCAATCCGTAAAACCGGCGAAGCAGATATTTTAAGAATCAAAGAGCGCGCTCAGAAAAAGCACGCTGAAGCCCTCTCTTATTTGGTTGAGGAGTTTAAGATTCACTATGTTTGAGCCGCAAGCGATGACTAAAGTTATCGTTGCCGGATCGAAAGACTATATGGGCCTCGCGATAGATGCCTTGCATAAGCATAACGTTATGCACATTACCGACTTCGTTAAGGAAGATGACGACTTCAGAATCGGTAAGCCGTACGCTAGCGCCTCCAAACTCTCAGAACGGGCCATATCCCTGCGCTCTATAGCGAGCTATCTCAGCATCACCGGCAAAGAGGACACTCCGAGCAGGTACGCGGAAGACGCTATTGCGGATGAGATCGATGAGAAAACCGAGCGCCTCAGTTTTGAAGTTACGCAAGTAACACGCAATATAAGCGATATAGATTCGCGCATCAAAGACATTAATGACAAAAAGCGGTTGCTTGACCCTCTGAAGAACTTTGACCTGCCACTTGACCTGTATGGCGGCTATCGCTCGTTAGCGGTATTTGTCGGGACAGCAAAATGGTCGCCGACGATCAGTGATATCACCAAAGATTATGAGCTCGAAATCGCGCCCTATATGCGGGGGTACGCCATCGCCATTTTTGTACCTAGGGAGTTTCAGGATGATGTTCTGAAACGCTTGCAGGAACAGGGCTATTCAGCTCTTTCCCTCCCTGAAATGCAGGGCACGCCGAAGGACATACTCGCAGATCTCGATGTACAGCTTATCGAACTTCAAACCGAAAAAGAAACGAGTCGGGAGGAGCTAAGCACGCTGCGGGAAAGGTACATCGATTACATTCTAGCTTCAGACGAGTACCTATCGATAGCGACGCAAAAAGCTGAAGCTCCGCTGCGATTCGCCACGACGAAGAATGCATTCATCATCGAGGGCTGGATCCCAACAAAGAATCTCGAACACGTTCAACGCGACGTCGATAGCGTGACCGATGGACACGTTATGGTGGCCATTGATGAATCAGAGGCAATCAACGCAGAAAAAGTTCCCATAGCGCTTGAAAACCCGATGCCTTCAGAACCTTTTGAGCTGCTCGTCAAAGCCTTTGCACTGCCGAAGTATAACGAGATCGACCNNATTTATCCTTTTCTCTTCGCCCTGATGCTTGGCGATATTGGCTACGGGGCCGTGATTATCGGAATAGGCCTTGTAGTCCAACGCAGACTGAAATCTAAAGGTATTCGCGATTTAGCTCGGATCTTGGTCTATGCAGGCGTACTGTCCATCGTTTTCGGATTTATCTATAATGAGTTCTTTGGCGTCGCGCTCTTTGGGACCGGAGGTTTAATTCCCTCCTTTTACGCTTATCCGACTATTCCCCGTTTTGAAAATATTGCTACGTTGCTGGTAGTTACGCTAGTTATCGGCATCTTGATGCTTACGCTGGGGTATGTTCTCGGATTTGTCAACGAATATCGACAGCACGGGCTGAAGCACGCGGTGCTCACGAAAGCGAGCTGGCTCCTCATGCTGTGGGGTGGCGTGCTTGTGGTTATTGAGATCTTGCCACCTCTCACGAAGGCGGCTGCGATCAGCATATCTCCCGCGTTGTTGGCCGGCTTTGGGCTCGTTGTGATAGGCTTAGTCTTCTTGCTAGGGGGCGAAGGCATAGTTGGCATAACCGAGCTTCCAACGCTTCTGTCAAACGTGCTTTCGTACTCTCGATTACTCTCGATAGGCGTCTCATCTTTAGGCATCGCTCTTGCAGTGAACAAGCTATCA
>PMIN01000053.1:0-129 GCA_003158275.1 Methanobacteriota archaeon | reverse complement strand
GTAGATCCAACAGCAGCAGGCTTGATCGCGATAGCAGCAGCTTTAGCCGTCGGCCTCACAGGAATAGGCGCCGCGTTAGGCGAGCAAATGATCGGTTCGGCAGCTGTAGGGGCTATGGCGGAAGATGAA
>PMIN01000109.1 GCA_003158275.1 Methanobacteriota archaeon | reverse complement strand
AATTCGCGCACTTCATCGTCGTCGTAGGACACGCTGAAGTTTTTTGGCAGCTCGTACACTGAGCGGACGTCGTCGTAGGACACGCTGAAGTCTTTTGGCAGCTCGTACACTGAGCGCACGTCGTCGCAGCGCATGTACTGGTACTAGTAGTGGCTGCGGGTTTAGCCGCGCACTGGGCTGAAACTGTGCCTGTTGCTGCGAGCGCCACAAAAACGAGCGCTAGTAGAGATACAATTACTTTCTTCATTCTAGTTCTCCTGTTTTACTGATTGAGGGCTTTCGATGCCCTTGCGTCTGTCGCTCTTTTTCCCATGCTATAAATATATTCTGCATAGAATATTATTTCTGAGCGAACCTTTTGAGCTTATGAGGCCCTTAAGAGCAAATCAGCGTTTGAGTGCTTTAGGCATGCGTCCTCCATGAGCAGTTTTGACGTGCTCCCCTCGTGGGTCTTGAGCACCGTGTCAGAGTCTAGGGCGAGATGGACGGCTCGCGTTTTTCCCGTGGGACGAGAGGGCTGTTCACCCTCTTGCGCAATGTATATATCCGCGCGATTTGAGACCAAAAGGTATGCAATCTGATACAGCAAGCGCCGCAACAAGCGCGACAGCAAATGCACTAGCCGCGCGAGGTATTCCGCTGATCGGGGATAGATTCCCGCAGATAGAAGTTCAAACCACTCACGGCAAGATGACGTTGCCGGATGTTTTTAGCGGCAAGTGGTTCGTGCTTTTTAGTCACCCTGCAGATTTTACGCCGGTGTGCACGACGGAGTTCGTGGCCTTTGCTAAACGATACGACCAGTTCCAACAGCTTGACTGTGAACTCATCGGACTCTCCGTTGATCAAATAGTATCGCACATGAAGTGGACCGAGTGGATCCAGCAGAACCTGAACGTTGAAATTCCGTTCCCTATTATTGCAGACACCGGCAAAGTAGCCTCGATGCTAGGGATGATTCACCCTGGCAAGGCCTCGAATACCGTGCGCGCAGTGTTCATCGTCGATCCGAAAAGCACCGTTCGGTTGATCATCTATTATCCGCAAGAAGTCGGCAGAAATATGGACGAAATTCTTCGAGCCGTGAAAGCTCTCCAAATCGCTGACAAATACGGCGTCGCTATGCCCGCTGGGTGGCCGCAAAACGAGCTTATCGGAAACAAGGTACTTATACCGCCGCCGGCCGACGAAAAGACTGCTAAAGAACGCGCTAAAATGTATGACAACTACGATTGGTGGCTCTGCTACAAAGAGCTCGAAGAGTGATTTCCTACGGTTGAGGCAATATTCATCCGTGAGGCCTGGAGAAAGCAGTACTTGATAAGCCGCGTGTATAATGGAGGATGCATTGACCGATACAGATCTGCCCCGCGATAAGTCGCAGGAGGGTTTGTTCTACGTGTCGCCAGAGGAGCTCGCTAGAAGACTGCGTTCAGACCGGGCACCGCTGGTGCTCGACGTGCGAGACCCTAACGAACTAGAGGGGGAGTTGGGGCAGCTGCCCGGCGCCCTGAATATCCCGCTCGGGCAGCTTCAACANNCACACCGATGAACGGCGCCTGACGGTTCCATTGCCGCGCTCTCCAAGCGTGCACCCCTCCAGCGAGGCCAAAAATACCGCACGCAGATCGCTCGTTTGAGTCTTTGGTTTGGCGCGGATTGCTCAGCACGCGGTCCACTCTTTCTGGGAGCCTCGCATTGATCTTCGGGAACGCCTTAGCACGCCGCCGCTTAGTTCGCGTTTCGAATGCAAGCGCGCAAATCAAACGCCTCCCTCAACGTTAAATGGCTGTCGCAGCTCTCCGCGGCAATAAACGAAAATCGTTAAATAAATGAAAGAACGCCTCCACGCAGGTCCTCGCACCGGTCGAGAACACGATCTACCAGGTCCGCGTGGGGCTCCTCTGTGTACCGTTCCTACTGATTTCAACGATTGACCATCTGGTGGTGGCATCACCGTTTGCGAACCGATGGTACGTCAAGAACCTCAAGAAACATGTAAACTACGCGCGCTGGTACGATTATGCGCTGAGCTCATCGGTGATTATTCTGGTGATCGCCCTGCTTAGCGGCGTCTACGACATAGCTGCCCGCATCCCGTTGTCCTGCTTAAACGCAACGATGAACCTTTTCGGCCTGATGATGGAGCTGCACAACCAAAGACGGAAAAAACGGATTGGACGGCGTTTATATTTGGATCATTTGCCGGCGTCATTCCGTGGATAGTCATCGTCCTATACTTCGTCGGGGCGACGCAAAACGCATCAGTACCCACCTTTATCTATTACATCCTCGCGTCCTTGGCGTTCTTCTTCCTCCTGTTCCCCCTCAACGTGTTCTTGCAGTACAAGAAGGTCGGAAGGTGGAATGATTACCTCTACGGCGAGTACGTGTACGTCATTCTCAGTATCGTGGCAAAGACTGCGTTGGCGTGGCAGGTGTTTGCAGGAACGCTCAGATAATCGCGCGTTGACGTCAACAGTCCATTGTGCGCGACCGCCTTTGGTCGCCCCTTCGCGCAAAGGGCGTCTCCTCTCTTTTTGTTTTTTACACAACACCCTTCAAGAAAGGGCGCTGCTCCGCGTTGTCGAGGGGAGATGAGCAAACGAAGTGGCGCGTTGCCGCTATCCTCTTTCGAGCGGGTATCCTCGGCTTTTCCAAGCCCTGATCGCGCCGAGAACGTTGTAGACGCTTGCGTATCCGTGGTGCGCTAGAATGCTCGCAGCGAGACTGGCACGCCCTCCCCAGGAACAGTACACAGCGAGGGGCGCATCCCGCGGCACACGCGCAATCTGCTGTTTGAGGTATCCGACGAAGAGGTGCTGTGCCCCCTTAATATGACTCTCCCTCCACTCGTGATCGTCGCGGACGTCGAGCACGATGACAGCCGCACGGTCCACGGCGTTTTTCAGCTGCTCGACCGAACACGTCTTGAGCCGCGCGATTGGCTTTCCGCGGTTCCGCCAGTCAGGCATTCCGTTACAGAGATAAGCAGCGACGTTGTCAAAGCCAAGCCGATTCAGATACGTCTGAGCCACCTTGGCGTCTCCCGGCCTTTCAGTAACGAGCGCAATGGGCCCCTCATCAGCTAACACCCATCCCGGATAGACGCTGACGCCGTCCAGCCATATGCTGAGTGACCCATGAATGTGCGATCCGGCAAATGCCCCTGGCTCCCGCGTGTCCACAGTGGTTGCTGCATGAGCCTCAATGAGTTTCTCGAACTCGTTAGAGTCTACCTCACTGAGCGTCCGAGGCATCGGAGGTGGGCCTTGAACATTAAGCTCCTGGGTTCTGCTGAAGTAAGGCGGCAGCGAGAGCTCCTGCTGGGTCAGGTAGCGCACGAAGCCGTCTTCGTCCAGCTGAAGCAGCGGATTCGATTGGCGTTCGTAGCCCACGGTGCTGTACGATCTGGTACTCATATGGTTTCCGCAGACGCTTCCTGCGCCGTGAGCCGGATACACGAGAGCGTGATCACCAAGCGGCAAGAGTTTGTCAACGATGCTGCTATGGAGCTTCTTTGATTGTGCGCGGGCTGATTCAGTTCCGAGGAGATCAATCCGCCCGACATCGCCCCCAAAGAGCGTGTCCCCCGTAAATACAATGAGCGGCACGCGGCTATCAAGCCGCTCGTAGACGACAAAACAAAGGCCGTCGTTCGTGTGCCCGGGCGTGCCGAGGACTTCAACCTTAAGGTCGCCAACATAGAATGTTTCGCCTTCGGCAAGGTTATGGTCTCCGTATCGAAAATGGGTCTCCTTGCTGTGCCCGATTTCTGCGTCGGTCTGCCGTTGAAGGTCGAGAGAGCCGGTGACAAAATCCTCGTTGCAGTGTGTCTCGAAGATGTACTTAATTTCGGTGCACTCACGTGCTGCCAGTTCGGCATAGATCGCGCAGTCTCGACGAGGATCGACGACCATCGCCTCGTTGTGGTCAGACAGGAAGTAGCTTTTGTGAGCCAGCCCCTCGGCCGTTACAGTCTTCAGCCGCATTCGTACCTACTTGGCCCTTTGCGTTTATCACATTTTCTGGTCACTCTGAGAAACTCGTTGCAGTGCCACACCCCCCATCGTGCTCGCCCGATAGCCTTGTAAACGGCAATCCGGACCTAACGCGGCACTATCGGGCACCGCAGGCAATCTGTGCGAATCGCGGAGCCAAGCGGCGAGGCAAGCTACGACAAGGATGCGGTAGATCGTCGTCCAGAGTGCCTATCTTCGTAACAAGCTAACCCTTCATATTGTGAGTCAGCGTCGTGTGGCGAAGAAGCCGTGAAACTGCTGTGCAGCGTCATTCAGGAGCTCATTTATGGTGAGGATTCGATGAGATGAAACCCGAGTTCGGTTAGCAATCCGGCCGCTTTCTTTAGGTCGCTTGCTTGGAGAATCAAGATCGCCTTATTCGGCGTTGCGCTCGTGTAAGCGTAGGCGTAATCGATGTTTATGTCGTTGTCGGAGAGCGCACGGCTGATCTCGAACAAGGCCCCGGGCGTGTCGGGTATTTCAAGGCCGATCACCTTTGTTTCAGAGACTGAAAAACCGGCCCTTCTTAGGTGGCGCAGAGACGCGTCTGCATCATCAACGACGAACCGAATGATGCCAAATTCGCCGCTATCAGCGATCGTAAAGGCGCGCACGTTTATGCCGTTTTCAGAGAGTATTTTCGTCGCGCTTGCAAGCCGGCCAGGTTTGTTCTCGGCAAAAAGCGTGATCTGCTTCAACAGTTTTTTTGTGACCATTCGCATCACGACCTCGTGAGCCTAAATCTGTCGCAGGTCGATGA
>PMIN01000068.1 GCA_003158275.1 Methanobacteriota archaeon | reverse complement strand
GACGTGAGCACATAAGAGATGGCATCAACTAATGACGAAAAAACAGCTAAGCTGAAGCGCGGGTCATTGGTGCGCGGCATTAAAAACAGCGCGCTTTTGTTTGGTGGAAATGCGATCTCTGCAGTAATCTCGTTTGTCATCACCGTTTACATCGCGCGAGTGCTGTCTGTCCCAGACTTTGGCTCTTACATCACTGTGATCTCGTTCGTCACATTATTTGGCATCTTCACGGATTTCGGGATCAACACAGTCATAATCCGCGAAGGAGCAAAAAACCCTGAAAACACACACCATCTCATTTTTAGCTCGATGGGGATCAAGTTTTTCATGTCCCTCGCATCGATGCTGGCTGTAATCGTATTCGATATTTTCACGCCTTACACATTCGAGGTGAAGGCGCTGATCGTGTTAATGTCTATTACGCTCTTGATGGGCGGCATCGGGAGTATGTTCAGCGCTGTTTTCAGCATTTACCAAGACATGAAGTATATCTCGATCATTCAGATCGCTGAACGAATTACTTTTTCCTCGCTTGCGTTCGTCTTTCTCATCGCAGGACTTGGCGTACCCGGCGTCATACTTGCGATTATTATAGCCGCTTTTGTCAGCCTTATACTCAATTTCGTAATCAGCCGACGAATTCACTACTACAAGCTGAACTTTAGACCCGTATTAGATTATGCGATACTAATGCCGGCGGTGTGGTTTGGCATTGCGGGGGTACTTGGGACAATCTGGCAAGGAATAGACACCATTATGCTCTCATTGTTGGCCAACATGACGCAGGTCGGACTGTACACACCAGCGGTCAGCTACGTAAATATAGGGGACATGGCTGTGCTCGCGCTCACCGGCGCATTCTTTCCTATTGTTTCGAGAACCGTGCACGAGAGGAAGGTCTCCAAAAAGGAACTGTCGAAGTACCTCGGCTACTTCGCTGGAGCAGGACTTGTCATGCTCGGAGTAACGTACGCGTTCGGGGGGCAACTCATGATTTTCGCCTTCGGCCCAAAATTCGCTGAGTCTATCGTGTTCATCAATATCCTTGTCATTGGATTTGCCGTGAACTTGGTAACCATCCCAACCGGCCTCCTGCTGGACGCAACGAACAATCAGAAGGTACATGTGCTGAATGCAACTTATTTGACGGGGGTGAACGTTGGGCTGAACTTGATTTTGATACCAGCTATGGGCGCTTTAGGTGCCGCATATGCGACGACTATATCGCAGAGTCTTGGTGCGGCTCTCGGCATACCTATTGCACTCTACGCCTTGAGACGGTCACACTATCTATGACAAGTGAGTGATTATGATCCAGAGTTTAGCGAGTCCCTCATGGATTACGCTCTATTTTTTCTTCCTCAATGTACACATAGGTCGCTAAGAAGAATAACGAGGAAAAAGCGGAAGTCTACGATAAAATCGAAAAACTCTTTTATTGCTTCGACATTGCGCTGGTGACAAAGCATCAGTTTCACTAAACTGTCTGAAGCAAAATTGAACCACTATTTTCGTTTAGAATCAGTTGTTCTTTCTATCTTGTTGTACAGCAAGATGTTCAAGCATAAAGATTGCTTAAACAGAAACTAAGCGTGATTGAAATCCATGATGTGTGCACGCGATAGAATGATCTTCGCGGGGACTTCCTCCTGCCTTACCGGTTCGCTGGTTACGTATTTCATCGCGTTTTTTGGCGGCAATTATCTCTTCGAACGCTACGGCGAGTACAACAGAATAACACATTAAGAGCTGCTTGCCGCAAATGAGTGGTTTGACAAATATGGGGGGGCTCTCCGTTTTTGTCAGCTGAATGGTCCTAGGGTGCGGGTGTACAAGTCTATACCAGCGGGAATCTATCGAATGGACCTTAAGAAGTTCGCCGCATATATTTCCTTAGGCCAACTTCCGTAGAACGCTGTACTGGCTTTCGCTGGATTCTATTTGGGGGCCAATTGGAAGACAATAACGTCAACGTACTGCAGCATCACTGCGGCGGTGTTGCCCATCTTGGCAGCCGCTATCCTTGTGCTCGTTCTAAGATTCAGACGAAGTAATCAGGCAGCACAAGCCAGAGAAGACAAACGATGGACACCGGAAAAGATAATAGCTAACTCAGCGTAACCACTATTTAGAGCACGACGTTATTTAAGGATTCTGTGCGACTTGGACGAACACTTTTTGAAGATGGCGCTAATCGCAGGAGGTCATTCACTTGAAAACGATATCAGAGAAGATTCTATCAAAGCGCAGTGGAGTTGACGCCGCGAGTGGCGATATCGTCACCGTCCCAGTTGATTTAGTTTTCGCCCACGATGGCACACTACCGCTTGCGATCCAGGAACTGGGCAGACACTCAGTGAAATTTCCAAAAAGCGCCGTGGCTTTTTGCGATCACGCATCACCATCTCCATCAGAGAAAGTGTCCAACGTCCAAACGCTCATGCGACAGTTTGCCCGCACGTACGGTATGGATTTTTATGAAAATGGTGATGGGATTTGTCATCAAATTGTCCTCGAACGGTACGCGTCGCCCTATAAGATAATCGTAGGCGGGGACAGTCACACGTGCACCCACGGTGCACTCGGCGCTTTCGCCACTGGAATGGGTTCGACTGACGTGGCTGCGATCATGGCCTACGGAAAAACGTGGTTGAAAGTGCCAGAAACAGTCCACGTGGAGGTTTCCGGAAAACTGCCGAAAAGCGTTCACTCGAAAGACGTATTCTTAGAACTGCTTTCACGAATAACGGCCGACGGGGCCACTTATAAGGCTCTTGAATTCTACGGCGACACTGTTGAAACGATGAGCGTTGAGTCCCGCGCTACGTTGTCAAACATGGCGATTGAAGCCGGCGCAAAGGTAGGAATGTGCGCAGCAGATGAAAAGGTTGAAGCGTATCTAGCGCACTACGGGCGCGGCGACGAGTTCACGCCTTTATACGCCGATAAAGATGCTATTTATGTTGATGAGATCCGTATTCGCGCCGAGACTGTCGTTCCGATGATCGCTAAACCCCACAAAGTCGACAAGGTCGTTCCGGTTACAGAGCTTGAAGGTCAGGAGCTAGACCAAGTATGCATCGGCTCGTGCACAAACGGACGGATTGAAGATCTCCGCGCCGCAGCACGCATTCTGGACGGACATCGGAGCAAAGCGCGCCTAGTGGTCTACCCGGCAAGCCGCGATGTCCTTCTAGAAGCCCTTAAAGAGGGGGTCCTAGAAACGCTTCTGAAAGCAGGCGCCTCGATAGGCCCCCCTGGATGCGGCTTTTGCATAGGAAGGACGGTCGCCTTGGGAGATGGAGAAGTTGCCCTTTCCACACAAAACAGAAACTTCAAAGGCAGGATGGGTAACGACACTTCGTTCATTTACCTATCAAGTCCGTCAACAGCGGCAGCAAGTGCGATCGGAGGGAAGATCACAGATCCGCGAGGTTTGGAGCATTGAAGGCTGTTCTCGATAGAGGGAAACATGAAAATTGAGGGGAAAGTTGTCCGAGTATTTCCTAGTGATACTAACACAGACGAGATCATTGCTGGCAAATACAAATATGATGAGCTCGACTTGAATAAGCTCGCTCGGCACACGTTTGAATCACTCGATACGCACTTTTATGATGATTGCACGCGCTTGAAAGATCCGATTCTGGTTGCTGGGGCGAACTTCGGGTGCGGCTCGTCACGAGAGCAAGCGCCACAGGTTCTCAAAGCTTGTGGCATCTCCTGCGTCATCGCCGACTCTTTCGCACGTATATTCTACCGAAATGGCTTCAATATCGGCCTTCCATTGGTGGAGTGCGAAAGCATGTCAAACAACGTGACGCGAGGCGAGATGCTTAACGTAGATTTCGGTAAAGGGGTGATTCGAAGCGAGAATCAAAATGCCGAGTATCACTTCAAGCCCATTCCACAGTTCATGCAAGAATTGTTAGCAAAAGGCGGACTAATGCAATACTTGGACGCCCGTGGCGGATTCACGGATTAGCCAACTCAGCGTTTTTGACAACTGAATCATTCTGGTGAGGCAATGCAAGAAGTAGCCGTTATATTGGGAGATGGAGTTGGACCTGAACTGGTAAAAGCAATGATGCGAATCGTCACTGCTACCGGAGCGCCCGTAAATATGATCCCTTGTCACGCGGGAAGCGATTGGTACGAGTCTCACGCAGGAACCTCATTAATTCCCGATGAGACCTGGGACGTAATCAACTCAACTCAAGCCTGTTTCAAAGGGCCGACCACAACACCTGGAGGGCCTGGTTCCCCGCGCAGTGTCGCCGTTACCATTAGACAGGAAAAGGACCTATTTGCAAACGTTCGTCCGATACGAACGTTTCCCAATACCCCTCGTCCTCTTGGAGATGTCGACTTTGTGTGCGTACGTGAAGCGACTGAAGGCATGTACGCGGGCAGTGAAGTGCAGCTCTCGGGAGACATGTACGTCGCCCTACGGAAAATCACGAAATCGGCGAGTCGAAGAATAGCTCACTTCGCTTTTAGCGAGGCATACAAACGAAGCTGGACAACTGTTGTCGCTATCCATAAGAGTAACATACTAAAGCAGACGGACGGCGCTTTTCTCCAAGCCGTCCGCGAGATAAAAAGTGAGTTCTCGAACATTGGACTCTGGGAGTACCACGTGGACAACGTCGCACAACAACTCGTGAAAAATCCGCAGATATTTAACAAATCGATATTACTGTCTACTAACCTCTTCATGGACATACTAAGTGAAGAGTGTGCGGCGCTGGTCGGGAGCATTGGAATGATCTACTCGGCGAATTTCGGCGACACTTATGCAATGTTTGAACCCGCCCACGGTTCAGCCCCCAAGTATCAAAACCTTGACAAGGTGAATCCCACCGCCACCGTACTTGCTGGAGCGTGGATGCTCGATTACTTGGGCTTGAAACGCGAATCCGCGATGATATTCAACGCCCTCCAAGAGACTGTTGCCGAAGGCAAAACGACGTACGACCTCGGAGGCGCTCTCAAAACGAGCCAAGTGACCGATTGCCTCATCGAAAAAGTTGAGGGGGGCTTTGACCGAGCGCCTTGACGCGGCCGACCAAAGCCTTATTCCTTTTCTGAACAGGCTGCGCACGCGCTGCGGCTTTGGTCTAACAAGAGACCTTTCTTGCTGCAGCTCACGCACTCTTGAGAACGTCCTCCGCTCACGAAGCGCTTTTTCGGAGCCATGTGCTGACAATCGAAGCTTTCACGCAGCGTTTCGATGGCGCACTCATCGCACTGTACTTCATGAACCATAATGCCTTCGCCGGCGAGGACACAAGAGTAAAAATCTAGGCGTTCCGATCCGAGCAGGACACGCTCACGCCTGCGGTAGCGGCACTCCTTCGTATTGCTTCCTCCCCTGGCTTTTATTCGTAACGAGTGTGGGCAATCCAGGGCGGGTACGCTTCCTCGCTCGTTAGGAAGTATTTAATCGCGTACTCCCTGAGTTCATCATCTGAAACGCTGGAGGTGCGCGCCTCCTCATCGTAAAGTTTGTGAATGTCGTTGCAGATCATCTTAATCCTGCGGTCGTTTTTCCTCAAGTTCACCTCGACGCCCAGAAGCTCGTTCAGGACTTCCTGCATCTTGTAGCGCACTACTTCCCTACCAGAGGAGTCTCCGATGAGAAGCACACGCTGTCCGCCCACAACCTCTGGCGGAAAAGGCTCGTACGTAAAAGGGTTCTTCAACACGCCGTCAGTATGTATGCCGCTTTCGTGGGCGAAAATGTTTTCGCCGACAATGGCCTTGTTTCGCGGGAGTCTAAAAGCGAGCTCGTGTTCCAAATAGCGGGTGAGCTCCGTAACTGGTGCAGGATTGTACTTTTCGAATCCCTTCACGCGACAAAAAAGAAAGGTGAGAATCTTTTCAAGCTCGGTATTCCCTGCCCGCTCACCTATGCCCATGAACGTCAAACTAGACCAGTTCGCCCCGTACCAGTACCCAGCCAATGTGTTGGCAACGCCGAGTCCAAAGTCATCGTGAACGTGCATTTCGAGATTCTCCGCTCCGATCTCTTTGAAGGCGCGCACGATCTTAGGTATACTGAACGGCAGCGGAGTCTCTTCGAACGGAACGCCGTAGTTCAAAGTATCGCAGATTCGAAAAATCGCGTCAGGGGCAATATCCAACAATTCCTTGACGAAAGGGATCACGAAGTTTGGGATATCAGCGCGCGTAATATCCTCGAGATGACATCGTACCTTCAACCCGTGATCGACGGCATATTGGAGAGCTTCAGCGTACTTGTCGCGCGCCTGTTCTCGATCTTTCAAGCCAAGTTTGTCGAAAATGTGCGTGTCCGATATGGACATCAGAATGCCTACCTCGTTTATGCCGTCCATACTAAGGTTCATATCGATATCGGCGATGTTGGCGCGCGCCCACCCCGTGATTTCAGGATGATCATAATTGCAATCG
>PMIN01000172.1 GCA_003158275.1 Methanobacteriota archaeon | reverse complement strand
TAAATTCCATACATGTAGCTCCTTCAATTGATCGAATCTGATTATTTAATTAATTAGTTCTAATAACACTATATGTGTTCGGCGGCCGCCTCCGTGAGTGGTCCCTTCGCTTAATGAAAGCAAGCGGCATGGGATGAGGTATAGGGCGTTTTTTATTGTTAAAATCATATAGAAATCCCGTATCTGGCTCTAGCGTCGAGCAAAATGGCGCAACCGATTTACAACGCATAATTTCANNGGTCTGCAGTTGCTCACGCAGGAATACTTCGCTTGCAAGACGCGCACAAGTTGTTCTGCTTAAGCTATTTATTATTCAGACGCCTATATTATTTGTAGCATTTTGGCGCTTCGAGGCGTTACATAAGAGGCAACGCATGCTCTATTCCACGGTAATCCCGATCATATTCCTTTTTTGCTGGGGTGCCTTTTTCTTGACGTGGATAACGGGCGCCCTCTATAACTTCGTCAAGGGGCCTAAGATTATACGGGGGCGCACAAATTCCTGGCGATGGCTGCTAATCGGCATAATCGGCATACTGCTCGTCCAGTTGGCGATCAACGCACCAACCAATGCCATGGCTCTCTGGTCGCAGGTTGCATTGAATGCCACCGAGCTACAAGTCATCGGTGCGATTCTTTTGATTGCTGCCACGCTTTTTACGCTGTGGTCGCGTCTCGTTCTAGGAACGATGTGGTCGTCTGCGGCAGCTGTCAAGTCTAACCATCAGTTGCGCACCGACGGCCCTTATCGAATTACGCGACATCCGATATATACAGGGATGCTTGGCATGCTAGCGGGAACATCTTTGATACTCGCCGGTGCCTGGCCGGTTTTGCTGATAAGCGTCGTAATCTTCTTGAGCAAGATCTCAAGCGAGGAGAGACTTATGGCTGAACAATTTGGTGAGCAGTACTTGGAGTACAAGAACCAAGTTCCGCAGCTAGTTCCTGGGCTGTATCTGAAAAGGAGACGTGAAGTGAATTAAACTGACGACATCAGCACAGCGCCTTATGCTGTGCCCGTACTCGTTAGCACGTCATCGGACTGCAAAGATAGGATAGGTAGCCACATAAGCGGCGCCAAACACGTTTGAGTTTCCACCGGTTAATCAGGAAATGATGAGTTCAACGTCCTTCCAATATTGCATGTACACATTGTAGGCGTTTTCGGGCAGCGGATGCCGATAGGTCCTCTACTCGACACTTACCTTTTTGTGCTGCGATATAGGTGCCTTACCAAGCTGCCTGAAAATGTGAACCCAGAGATTGATCGCCATAGGTACCATCGTGACTATGATAACCAAGATGACGAACAATGGCGTTATTTTTGCTTTTCCACGCCTGACGCGATAAAAAACAATAGCATCTGTGACAGCAACGATGATGGTAGTGATAACAAGAGCTCTCACAAAAAGGTTGACCATGGTTTTACTCCTCACGCTTCAGTGTTCATTTGATTCAAAAACCGTTAGCGACAGTTTAGTTGTCTAGCTGGGTATTTTGCCAATATTCTATATATATAAACGTCATACACGTGCTCAGGCAGCAGATTCTCACAGCGCTTCCAATAGAGGCCGCTCACGCCGTACGTAATGCTGCACGCTGGATGTTAGTAACGTACTGAACTTCGACGCCGTAACGCTTGAAACAACGTGTTAACTGACCTCTCTTTTTCGAAGTTAACCTATATCTATCATTTAACTCACATGCATGTGATTAGTAATGGCCTCTGACGATGAGTTCATCCGGCGTTTAACTGGATTCCGGCTCACCAAAAAGGAGGCACTGCTGTATGCACCTGCTTACGTACGGGCCAAAAACACCATATCCCATCGCTAAATCGCTGAAGACTTATCGGGAGAACGTATCGGACGCTCAGCGGTCTGATTCACAAGGGCATGGCGCCCCGGTGATAGTAAGCCCGTATTGGAGGTAATTGATATGCGAAATAATGAGACGGAATTGGAACCGGAACCGTGCCTATGTTGCGGTAAACCGGCGGTTTGTGTAGTATTTGAGCATTTTTCCGTTTGCGCGGCGTGTTATGATGAGGTAGAAGACGATCGCATTTTTGAAAACGCCCAGCTAGAATATGACGCTATGGTGATTAGATGGCGATCGGAATGTTAGCCATTTAAATCGTCAAAGCACCCAAAAAATTGATCATTTTGAGCCGAAAAGGATGTGCGACCATTGCCATAATAAAGCCTCATCCAACGGGCTAGTTTTTGCCTAGCAGCTCACGTCGGGGAGGTTGTCTCCCGTTCGGAGATAGGTGATCATTTGTTCCTTCTTGCTTAGTGCGCGCGCGGCAGCTAGATCGACCCGGGCACGCATTTGTTGTATTTCTTGATCATCTGCATGTTCACCGACTACTTTCTTTACGGGTGTATAGGCTGATTCGCGGAACTTCGGCGTGATAGTGACCCGCTTACCATCACGGAGCGCTTCGGCGCCGGTCCCGGACTCAACATGGCCTACTTGATCGACCTTTATGATGCCATTTAGGGTGCTTTTTATTTCCGCTTCGAGCTGAGCCGGAGCAACTATGAGCAATGAATCAATGGAGACGCCCATGTAATCGATCTGCAAATCGTCGAGCATAGTCAAAACCGTGGGATCGATGAGCCGCCGTATCTTCTCCTCTTCAAAAACGAGTTTTACATGCGCCGTTTTTGATATTTCCTCGGCATCTCCTCGTATACCGCCGTTCGTGACATCAGTCATCGCATGTATCTTGGTGACGAGACCATCTCGTAGTAACCTATCGCACGCGTGAAGAAACTTCAGGTTCAACGTTTGCTTTACCACGTCTGAACAGCCATTATAAAGCGCTGTAGCTGTTATGGTTCCGCCGCCAGCGCCTTCGGTCATGAGAATAACGTCGTCTTCGCGTGCATTGATCCGCGCCGTCAAGCCTTGATCGCTCGCTACGCCAACGGCCCCAACGCAGCCTGTCAGTCGATCGCCGATCACAACGTCGCCGCCAACCCGCAACGTGCTTCCGGTGACTAACGGAACATTCATAACGTCCGCTACTGCCCCGATGCCTGCCGTATAATCAAACACCTTCGATACGTCCCCGTCGTCAGCGAGATGAATGTCGGAAAACAAGGCGACCGGCTGTGCGCCCATGACATAGATATCCCGCAAGGATGCACGTGTGACGTGGAATCCCGCGAGAAATGGGAAGTCACTCAAGCGCGAATGCATGCCGTCTACTGTTACCACTATCAATTCACCTTTTGCTCTGACTACTCCGGAATCATCAAGCTGATCAGAGCCGACAATCGCGCTCGTTTTTCCGATGATCCTAGCTATCTCTTCGTGTACATAGAAATCGCCGGATCCCCGTGAGCCGACCCCGAAATTACCCATCGTGACCCCAGAGCGTTCCCTATCACAGAGAGTGCGTTCCGCTTCTTCGACAACCGCTTGGGCTATACGCACTGCGGAATTGAGAGGAATGTCGCGGACTTCTAGAATTCGCTCTGCGAGCGTGCGCTCAATTACTTCTTTGGTTAAGCCTCGCCTCAAGGCTCTTTTCGTGTAGCCTTCAAGATCCATTAGCACATCTCCACGAAGTTCTTCAACATCTGCAAGCCAGCTAAAGAAGACTTCTCTGGATGGAATTGCGTTCCAAAAACGTTTCCGCTCGCAACGACAGCGGCAAATGTGGCCCCATAGTTTGAAGTTGCAACCGTGTGTTCTCCTGGCTCCACATAAAACGAGTGAACGAAATACGCGTATGCACCGTTGGCACCTTGGACCAAAGCGTTCTCTTTAACCACCTCCAGGCGATTCCATCCCATGTGGGGTATTTTAAGTTTCTCTGAGGTGGCCCCGAAGTTGAACCGCTTGACGTGACCTGTGAGGAGATTTAAGCCCTCGACCGGCCCGCTTTCACTCCGACCTTCATCGCTCGCGGTCAGCAACATCTGCATCCCNNTTCCGAAGTGATCTCCGCCTGTGCCCCTGCACGCTCGAGGCCGCGCGTTACACTTCTTAAATTGCCGAGACCGTAATCAATTATAATAATTCTTTTCATAGCCCTAAGCGTGAGCGAAGCGATCGATATCTCGTGTGATGCCTATTTCAGTGATGTGTGCTAATGTATATATTAGCCTTGCAGGACTTTAGGTTCTTCGCGTATCGGGATAAGGCGCGAACGCTAATGTACCAGCGCATGTGTAGAGGAACTTTGAATCGTGCTGGACCGATAGCGTACCATGTCCGAATCAAAGCGACCTGCTGGGGGCTGCTTTCGCGTTGTTATAGACCCTAACGCGTGTATTAAGCGGCAGTCAGTTTAATATACAGCTACAGTATTGGTGTAAATAATGGGAGATGACGTTATAATGGGAGATGACGTTATAATGGGAGATGACGTTACCCCGGTGGAGGTCAAGGGGATCTACATGGTTAGCACGACTACTGGACATACGCCAGTGGTATTGTTGACCGATGACGGACACCGCTTCCTGCCGATCTATATCGGCATCTCTGAAGCAATCTCAATAAATGCGGCCCTGCACGGAGAGGTGCCATCGCGCCCTATGACACACGATTTAATAATGTCGCTACTCGAGAACTTTGACGCGAGCATCGTCACTGTAGTCATAGATGACGTCGACGAAGGAATCTACTATNNACTTGACGCCCGTCCGAGCGACTGCATTGCGCTCGCGATTCGAGCAGAAACTACAGTGCTGATACGGCGCTCCATTCTAGACGATGGCGCAATAAGCAAAGACGACCTCGATATCAAAGAAATGGACTCTTTCTTTTAAACCGTAATATTTGCGCCTTCCTCGGCACGTTTATGTAGCATCGAAAACTTTCGTTTATTGATGCGGCTTCGATGCTTTTTGCTTGATGTTGATTACATCACGTTGGACGGTCGCGCAGTCATTCGCATGTGGCTTAAAGACGAGCTCGGTCGCAATATTATCGCTTACGATCCTAATTTTGCTCCCTATTTTTATGCGGTAACGGACGACGCTGACGCTATAATGTCTATAGCGTCGATGCGGTCTGGTGAGGAGATCCGGCCGAATCGCGTCGAACGTGTCGTGCGCACGGATTTCGGACAGCCCGTCACTGTGCTCAAAGTGTACGTCGATCACCCGCAACACGTGCCGATATTGCGCGAAAAGGTAGCTGCAGTTGGCGTGAGTGTCAGGGAAGCAGACATTCTATTCGCCGTCCGGTACGTAATCGATCGCGAACTCGTACCTATGGATCAGGTTCTGGTGGAAGGGCGCGAACGCGCCGATCCGCATTTTTCCTTTGCCATCGATGTCGACCACATAGAAGCAGAACAGCACCACAAGAATCCCGATCTCAAAGTAATGGCCTTTGACTGCGAGATGCTAAGCCACGGTGGCGTTCCAATTCCGAGCAAGGATCCTATCATAATCATTTCTATAGCGACCGGAGCCGATGAAACAACCTTCCTTTCGGTTGGCGACGATAACGATGATAGGCAAGCCATCGCCGACTTCATCTCGTTTATCCATGAATATGACCCCGACGTCATCGTCGGCTACAACACTGACGAGTTTGATTGGCAATACTTGAAAACGAGAGCAGAAAAATTCAAGCTCCGCTTAACGATCGGAAGGGACGGGAGTCCTGCCAAGTTCAGCGCCGGGGGCGGCGTGAAAGAGGTCAGGATCTTCGGACGCAGCAACGTCGACTTGTACAAGGTCGTAAAACGGGACTTAAGCGAGCTCAGCGTCAAGACTTTGGACAACGTCGCCGACTATATGGGGGTCATGCGCAAGTCGGATCGCGCACAAGTTCCGGGCTGGGATATGGCCCGGTATTGGAACGATCCTGAGCTCAGGAAGGTTCTTTTTGAGTATTCCAAAGCCGATGTGGTGAGCACGTGGGGGGTCGCGGAGCGGCTACTTCCCAGTCAATTTGAATTTTCGCGGATCGTGAGACAGCCACTCGACGAGGTATCACGAATGGGGCGGGGGCGGCAAGTCGAGTCACTTCTGGTTGCCGAGGCGTTCAAGATAAATGAAATTGTGCCTGCAAAAGCAGGGGGCACGGGCAGTTACGTTGGAGGCTTCGTCCTGTTTCCAAAACCCGGCGTGCACGAAGAAGTACTCAGCCTCGATTTTTCATCTATGTACCCTTCAATAATGATTGGCTATAACATATCACCGGACACCGTCGTGTCGCCAGACGAAAAGCATACGGAATTCTACGAGGCNNATCCTCACGAACTTAATTGAACGAAGAAAAATGGTTAGAGAACAAATGGCTCAGACTGACAAGGGTTCAGATGATTATACCATCCTTGATGTTCACCAGAACGCAATCAAGATCTTGACAAACGCGTTCTACGGCTATACTGGATGGCACGCGGCGAAGTGGTACCGCAAAGAATGTGCTGAAGCGACGACAGCGTGGGGACGCACTATCATACAGGACGCGGTTGAGCGTGCTGAGAAGCACGGTCTCGAGGTGATCTACGGAGACACTGACAGTCTATTCGTAAAGCTCAAAAAGGCTTGATTTGCAGCTAGCGGTCAACTAAGGCGCGAACGCGCAGTCGAGGAGTGATTTGTGCCGTTTAATCGTACTACGATACTTTTCACGGCTGATATGAGCAATAAGGAGGGGCCTGATGCCAACTGAGCTGATAGATAGAGTCCGCGCACTTATCGAGGAGCTTTCGGCAATTTATCCAATTCGGCTTGACGTGCATGAGCACTACAAAGCTATCTTCTTTACCGAGAAGAAGAAGCGCTACGCGGGGATTACCGAAGATGGAACTATTGTTGTCAGAGGTCTTGAAGTGCGGAGAGGTGATTGGTGTGCACTCGCAAAGGAGCTACAATCCGATGTTATCAA
>PMIN01000199.1 GCA_003158275.1 Methanobacteriota archaeon | reverse complement strand
TCCCATCGTCTCGCCGCACAAAAATAAGCTGCGGCCTTGGTCTGTAACAGACTTGATCCGGTTGGCGACTATTGCCGTTTGCGAAGGCATTACCATTTTTACGTTATTCTCTGTAACCAAGCTCGTGTCGTATAGGAGCACATCTTGGGTTCCTGTANNTGGCGTCTGCGTCTTGTGCAGAATCTCCCGTCAGAAATGCTATATACGCACTAATGCAATCCACGTGTATGCCACGCCAGCGGTCACAGCCTCACCATAAGCCCGCCGTGAACAAGCGCTTTGAAGTTGGCGTAATCTCGATCAGCACGTCCAGATTTGCGAAATATGGAAGCGTCAAGGCACCGGAAGAGGCCGAAGACCTATCCGGCCGAATCATTATCGACTTTTTAAGGAGCGCTGGCCACAAGGTTCATTCGTATACGCTGATATCGGACGAAGCAGCGTTAATAACCACATCCGTGAGGGCCCTCCTTAGTAGTACTGACGTAATCATCACTACGGGCGGGACCGGACTCGCCCCACGCGATGTAACTATCGAGGCAGTTCAGCAAATGTTTCAAAAAGAAATTCCAGGTTTTGGCGAGCTATTTAGAAGCATCAGCTACGATGAAATCGGTTCTCCCGCCATGCTCACACGAGCTACAAGCGGTATCATAGGAAACACGGCCATCTTCTGTCTTCCCGGCTCTCCAAAAGCCGTGACGCTCGCGATGAAAGCCCTCATCGTGCCCGAGCTCCAGCACATTTTGCTTCACGCGTCAGAGCAGTAACCCGTTTTTGACGGGCCGTTCATTAGCGTCGTGCAAAAACGGCTTATTCAAGGGTCGCGTGCTTTTTCTTCAAGTCGTCCTCACTCTTTTTTGTTATCTCCATAAGAGCGGCGATGATGCCGTCTAAAAATACCATCGTGCTTATTTCAAACATCGTGCCGAGTGGAGCAAATGATATGTGCGAGCCGACGACTTGTCGCTCCATAAAATCCATGCCGCTCGTTTTAGTTCGTCCCTTCACGACTACAATAGTATCTGAAATAGACCCGAGTGAAGAGTCCTTATTTGACGATACTGCGGCGAGTCGTGTGCCTTTGGCTTTTGCGAGGGCACTCATCTCATTTATTGATTTGGTCTCTCCGGAGCCCGATATAACGATAAGAAGATCATCAGTTTCAACGGCCGGGGTCACCGTCTCTCCAACTACATAAACGTTAAATCCCAAATGCATCAATCGCATGGCAAAGCCCTTAACGACGAGTCCCGATCTGCCGGCACCCATGACAAACAGTCGTTTTTGGTTCTGATGCGCGCTTAGGATATCGCTGACAAGTGCCTTTACCTCAGAATAGTCTATCTCATCAGCTATGGCCTGCACATTCGCGGCGATAACCTTCATCGCTGATTTGACGTAGTCTTCGGGTTTTTGGGCGGGAGGGTTCTGCATAGAGGTGCACCAGTGACTTTTGTTGTCCTCGCTATTCGTTGAGCTTTTTTGTGCTTTACGGGCTTTGGAGAATTCTGCCTTGACTCAACCGTTTTCCGTGGACTTTCGGCGACGTGGAGCAGGCTTTTCGACCTCTTCAAATGCCAGTCTGCACAAGAGGTAGGCTATTGTAGACTCAGCGCCAAGGTTCTGATTAACTCCTTTTTCGAGCGAGAGACCATCAAAACAACCACCTGTGCCCTCGTCATAGATCGGCAGGTTGAGCAGATTGTTGCCGGTNNTAAGCGTCTAAGAATGCCTCGACAAGTGCCCCGACGTCGATCGCCTGCTCGTCGCCGAGCGCTCTATGTTTTCCGCGGACGTACCAGCCGTTGCTTCCTATGACATTTATCACACCGTGTGAGGTAACCACTTCATCCCACAGGAACTTCAGGGTTCGTTCGCCGCACGCAAGGAGTCGCTCATCGCCAACTGCATCGTAGGCAAGCAGCATCGCCTGGGGCAGCCGAGCGTTCGAGTACGACATGAAGTCTTCAAACCACTCCCAGTCTGGCGCTCTCGTGTCCTCGTAATTGCGTAGGATCTCTGCTGCAAGCGCCCTGATTCTTTCTTTCGCGCCTTCAAATGACTCCTTTGAATAACAGAAGCCGAGGAGGCAGTAGGCAATCCCTCTTAAGGATAACCTGTTGGTCGCGTGTATCGCTGCGCGTTCAAAAATGACGTGTGCAACTTCTCGGACGTTCTCAGGGAGATACAAAGCGCCACTCGTGTATCCACACGCCCAGAGCGTCCTGCCCAAAGCTTCATCGGAACCTACGTTGTCAAGGAAGTCCCTTTGGTAACTCATGAAATTGCGCATGGTACCGTCGTCGTTCTGCGCGTGAAAAGTGAAGGCCATGTAGGTCGTCAACAAATCGAGCGTGGATGCATCTTGAAACAAACTGCAGTGCTTCGCTGTCACAAGCAGCGCTCTGACGTTGTCATCAACACAATAACCTTCAAATCTGTTCGGAATCGCATATTTTGCGTGTTGAAGTATGCCTGCACAATCAGTAAGCGCTTTGATGTGCCGTAACGTTACGGGAGGGAGCAGCTNNCTGTTGTCCGGCGTCCATTAAAGGGAGGCCCCGTGGCCCAACTGCACAGGCCCTCAAAGGCGGTTTGTTACGCGTTGCATGTGCTGACTCGCCGACCTTCGTCAAAGCAACGCTTCATGAGCGCGCTACTCACACGTCCTTTTATATCAATGCTTACGTTAGTGAAGTAAGGCGTCAAGCTTCGTTTTTGGCCTGATCTGCTCTAAACATGCGCCGCGCGAAACTCCCTAACATTTTGTTGTTCGCTGCAATCACGCTGATTTTGTGTGCTGCTGTGGCGGTCCCGGTGAGCGCGGCAAACCTGACTGTTGGTGCCGGAGGGCAGTTTAAAACTATTCAGCAAGCGGTGGATGCTGCGAAACCGGGCGACACGGTGCTCGTCGCACCAGGCACGTACACACAAAACGTCGTGGTGGACAAACCCCTAACGATAGCAGGAAACGCCACAGTGAAAGCAGCCGATTCGAGCAAAGATGTGTTCTTGCTAACGAGTCCAGGTGTGCACATTGACGGCCTGACCATAACGGGCGGCGAATCTGGTGTACATGTTGCCGGTGTTACTTCCTGCGTCATAACTAACATTACCGCGCATGGCAACGTCTTCGCGGTATATCTCGCCAACGCGACGAACAGCGACGTGAGCCACAACAATCTAGCCAACAACGGTTATGGTGTTTACTGTGACTATGCCACCTCCAATACGATCGCGAACAACGTGGCAACTGGTGAGACAGGCGGCGGTGGGAACGCGACGTACAGCGATGGCATCTACATGTACTACAGCGGCTCAAACACGGTGAGTGATAACGACCTGAGCGCGAACCACGTTTTTGGCATTTCGCTGTTTTATTCGTCAAACAACAATATTACAGGAAACAATATCAGCCAAAACGATTGGTACGGCGTCAGATTTCGGGAGTCGGACAACAACACGTTTACCTTCAACACGCTGCGCGCGAACGTTCAGATGGGCATACGTCTCATCGACGCGACCAACCACTCGATATACCTCAATAACTTCATTGACCAACCGTCCGCTCTAGTTGTCTCGTCTTCTTCGGTGANNCGGTCACTAGCTACAGTAACATCATCCTTGCAAGTGCCGTTACTTCCACAGCCTCCCCCGCTTCGTCGAACGTTCAGAACACGAGCATGGCTGTGACCTCCAACCAAACCAGCAATGGAACCGGCCTCCCAGGATTTGAAGCATTGTATGCTGTTGCCGGGCTTCTGATCGCTGCACTTGTTGTTGTCCTAAAACACCACAGATAGCGTGCCATTATCCCCTGCTGCCGATTCGTAACGCGTTAAGGATGACGGCGAGGCTTAGCCCCATGTCACCGACCCCGACGGCAAGCCACAGGGTGAGGATTCCCGGAAAGGCGAGCACAGCAAAAGACCCTTTGATTAGGATCGCCGCGATTACGTTCTCTCTGACCACAGACATCGTTTTTTTTGCTGAGATCGATGAGATACGTCACTTTCGACAGATCATCGTGCATCAGTGCGACATCAGCAGTTTCAGTTGCGTCTATTTTTCCCAAAAAGCGACCACTCGCTCAGCGTTGATAATATCCCGGCGGTTGTCATGCTCGATGATGATCACCCCGTCGGCACTTCCCACTACCTTCCCAGTCAGGGTTTCATTTGGCCGCCCGCCGAAGTACACTTCTATCGTTTTGTTGACAAAGTGCTCAGAAATTGTTTTATCTAGCATTTTTCACCTCCCCTATCTCTTGCTGTTGGTCACACTATAGTACTAATGCAGCTTAATACCTCACGTGTCGCGGTCTGTTATAGTGATCGCTATATAAGCTTGAACTAGTCGGGTTGCAATGCGCTTTAATTTGGCTCTGAGGTCCTTTTTTGTCGCTGTTCTAAGACTCGCTTTTTTGCGACAAATACTTTCATCCTTCTTTTGGACAAAACATACAGTTTCAGAGAAAGAGACTGAGTACCCTCGCGTTTACCCCACCGTTTAGGGCATCGTTTGAAGATACGCGCGAGATTTGTCCAAAATAGCGAGGCAGTACGTGCAACGGTGGGGCTCGGAGGGCGTATTCACACACGTATTGAACGTGCGGAGACAGAGATGACCCAGCGAAGCGTTTCGCCGCAATACGAATATATCGCCACTGAAAAACATCTTACTGCCATCATTGAGCGTATCGCACCTTCGTCGGTTATAGCGTTAGCTCTCGGAACCACGGGTTCAGACACCTTTGTTGATCGGATACGGACGCTCCAATTGGCCGTACACGGCCATCCTCCGGCCGTTATTGATTGTGATCAGGTGCCCCAGAAGGGGTTGGCGAAGCTGCACGACCTCTTTACGACACCGGCCGTCAAGGTAATGCATAACGGCAAGCTCGCCCTCAAGTTCCTCTATCAAGCCGGATTCGACCTCTCAAGCCCCTATTTCGATACGATGCTTGCCTCGCAACTGCTTAAGGGCGGGCTGGAGGCAAAACACGATCTGAAAACCGTGGCAAGGGCATATCTTGACGAGCACGTGCCGGAATCGTGCGGCAGTTTTCGGGCTGGTACCCTCACCGAGCGGCACATTCAGTGTGCGGGGCAAACTGTCGGCGCGGTCTTGAACCTCCATGCGGCGCTATCGGAGCATATCGAGAGTGCAGGCCTCACTGACTGCATGCGCTTAGAATGCAACTGCCTCCCCGCCGTTGCGACAATGGAGCGCAACGGCATGCTCATGGATATGGGACAATGGCGAACGTTGCAGGACACCTATAACGAGTTGGAGGAGGACCTCGCGTACGAGGTGTGTCGTGAGCTGACGACGTCGGGACAGCGTACCCTCGGTGACGTCGCCGCCATCAATCTCGGCAGCCCCCAGCAGGTGAAGCACGCCTTCAGAAGCGCAGGCGTTCCCGTCCGCAACGTGCGAGAGAGCGAGTTGCTGAAGTATGAGGAGCTCCATCCTGCGATACCCCGCTATATTCGCTATAAGCACGTCTTAAAGCTCAAAAACGGCTTTTTGGATGCACTCCCCCGGCACGTCCATCCGTTGACGGGGAGGATACATCCCACCTTTCTTCAAGTCGGCACGGTGAATGGGAGATTCGCGTGCCGCAATCCCAACCTGCAGCAGATTCCACGAGACGGTACGGTGCGGGAGTGTTTTGTAGCGGCACGCGACCATCGCCTCGTGATCGCCGACTACGCGCAATTTGAGCTGCGGGTCGTCGCTGACATCAGCGGTGATGAGACCATGACGCGGGCGTTCCAACGGGGGGAGGACTTGCATCGGTTGACCGCGTCGCTCGTGCTCGACACGCCCCTTGACCAGGTGACGAAGGACGAGCGCCTTATCGCAAAGGTGCTGAACATCGGCCTCATCTACGGAATGGGTGCACGGAGCTTACGGCGATATGCGAATTACATCTATGGGGTGCACTTTACCCTCGAAGATGCGATCGAGTTTCGCCGGCGTTTCTTTGATGCGTACTCAGGCCTGCGGGCGTTCCACCGCAGCGTGAGCACCACACCGCTGGTCTCGATCCGGACCTTGAGCGGAAGAATACGCAGGTGGGAGGACGGTCAAGACCCGAAGCTGACCGAACTGTTGAACACCCGAGTGCAGGGAACTGCTGCGGATATTATGAAACGTGCGTTAACCTCTCTCCACGAAGCATTAGGTTCTACGAGGGCAAAAATCGTCTGCTGTGTGCACGACGAGTTGCTGGTCGAAGCGCCACAGGTGCGCGCTGCCGAGGTCGCTGAGACCGTCGCCTACCACATGCGGGGGGCGGGGGCTGAGTTTCTGCGAAATGTCCCGCTTGATGTCGACGTGGCGATTGCTCGGAGTTGGGCGGGTAAGGGATAAAGTATTAGCCAGATCCATTGTGCCTTAGGAGCGCTTGCGGGCCGTGATGAACCCTCATACTGATCGCGAAAGGAAAATCCTTTATCCAGATCATCCTCTTCGCTCTCTTTTAAACTCAACCGGCTCAAACTGCGCACACCCCTCGGGACGATAGGATGCGTGACGGGCAAATTTCCGCGTGGGCTCCATTTTTTCGGGCACCGGACAGAGCTGATAGAAGTGTTTACACGAAAGGCACAGCAACATCGCGATCTCCTCGATGTTGCTTGAAGGTGGGTTTTTCGCAAGGAAGTTGTGAAAGTAATAGACTCAAGACCCGAAGTCATTTGGCGCACGCCGCGATGCGCACCCCCCACGTCCGCATAACGTCGAATAATCTAAAGACGCCTTGGTTGGGCCCCTCTATCGTTATGCACCCCGTGGAACTAAGCTTCTCCAACGCATCAGAGGCACGAGCCTTGGCTACCCAAAGCCTCGCGACAAAAACGAAATCCTTATAAACATTCTACCTGGTGTTGACCATAAACGAGCTGTTTGCGAGGTACATCATGAAAACCCTTAAACTCATTTCGCCACTCGTCGCCCTGCTCCTTATTACTGTCTTATTCGCCGGGTGTGCAACGATCGCTGGTGCGACGAACGCGACTACGAATAGCACCTTGAACGGAAATGTCACAACAGGCACTGCCACACCGAGCGCATCCCCGATCGCGAACGTCTCATCATCATCAAACGGCACTCAGAAAGTCGTAACAGCCGGCGCAGCGACGACGGAGACCACCCTCTCTGTTACCAATCCCACCCCCGCCGTCAACACGTCCGTCACCTTCACCGCCACCCTGCTCAGCGGCACTACGCCCATCTCAGGTCCTGTGACCATCTACCACTACCTCGATGGCGTGCGCTACAACGACACCACCAAGTCTACAACGTTCACCTTCACGACGAGCTGGCCCTCCTCTGGCACACGTTCGTACTACGCCACATTCGCCGGCAACAGCTCTTATCTAACGTCGACAAGCAGAGTCGTCACCATCAACGTCGGAGCGACGCAGACCACCACGCAGATCGCCGCTTCCGTAGACAAGACTACGGTCAAAACCACCGAACCATTTACAATCACCGCAACGCTGAACGACAGCTCTAACAAAGGAATCCCTCATCAAACCATTCGCCTCGACCAATTGAGCGGCGGCGCATACGTTTTCACCGGCGTCTCTAACACTACCGATGCAAACGGCACCTGCAACCTCACCTATTCGCAGTCTGCAACTGGGACGTACAAGTACGAAGCCTCCTTTAGCGGTTTTGCGAGTTACGGCGCGAGCAACTCTGCACCTATCACTGTTAACGTGACTAACAGAGCAAGCAGTCAACTCTTGCTGGGCGTCTTCCCTGCCTCTACCTCAGGCAAGTTTGCCTCTGGCCAACCGTTTTTCCTCAATGGCTCTCTTACATCCGGCGGTACGGGCATTCCAAATGCACCTGTCAATCTGCAATACTCTTTGGATCAGAAGACCTGGTCTACCGCGTCTGCGCCTACCACCACAGGGAACGGAACGCCCTTCGCTAACGGGTCTTACACCTTCTCTGGCTCTGTCGCCGGTAAAGGCCTCTACTACTTCCGCAGCGTCTACGGCGGGAACGTAACGTACCTAGGGAGCACTAGCAGCATAACAACAATCAACTGCACCGGCCCGCAGGCAACAACTCTCTATATCTCGGTCAGCAATACTACCCCGACAGTCAACCAACCACTCCTATTCCAAGGATGGCTCCAGACCACAACAACAAAGACGCCGCTTTCGGGTGAGCCAGTCTGGTTGCAGGCATCAACCGATCAAAAAACTTGGGAACTTGGGTCTGCTTTGGCCTCCAAAACGGTAAACGGAAGCTGCGCCTTCGCCGGCGCCATCGGAAGCCCCGGAACATACTACTTCCGCCTCTACCACAACGCGACCGACGATTACCTTGCGTCCTACAGCAGCATTATTAAGGTTACTGTCACCTCCACCTCAGCTAAACTGGCCACACAGCTCTCTATAACCGCCAGTCCGCACAACCCTAGCGCCGGTCAATCCGTGGTCATCTCTGGCGTCCTAAGAACCAAAGAATCGATCCCAGTCCCTGTTGCTGGCGGCAACGTTTACCTCTACTGGTCATCGACCTCGAGTGGAACATACTACCTCGCTTCGAGCAGCCCCTCCGTCACCAACGCTAACGGTGTCTATGCCTTCTCTGGATCTCTGCCGTCCGGCACTTACTATTTCCAGGTCACCTACAGCGGCACCTCGCACTACCTCGCAGCTTCAAGTGCACCGCCGTTCGAAATCACAGTTTCGTGAGCGCGATCTAGGTAAATTCCAGGACCGCTCGTATCAACGGCACGACTCAGACCAGAGCCAGGACAGCGGAGTCGAGTAGGCCCTAAGCCCGTCAGAGCACCTCGTCGGTCTATCGTTTGAGGGATCCCGCGCGCTAGCGCGAGTGAAAACCTAAGGCTCAAAGGGTGTGGCCGCGCTTTTGAGCCGGAGTATCTTAGCTGAAAATCGCTTGTGTATAACCTAGTGCGCATCATGCTGGATTATTCAAAAGTGGGCAGATGCTGCGGCAGACGACAAAAGAGACGGAGAAAGAAGTGATCATATTGGAGCGGCGCTTGGTTGCGTATAAACCAGAACCGCTCCAAATACTAATTGCAGTTTCGCGCCTTAACCGTTTCGTTTGTTTTTTGGCCAAACAGGCGCTTTTGCCACGCAGCAAAAAAACTTGACAACGGCGCTGAGCGGCGTCGTCACGGTAACCATCGCGCGTGCGCCTTTTTGAGCAGAATCGATTGCGATTCTCGTGAGAACTCTCTTGGGGGACAACAGTAAGACTTATTAACTCTGCTCTTTTTTATGTGTTACGAGCGAAAGCTCGTAATTATCAGGCTCGGAGACCCGACAACATGGCAACAAAGCGAATAGTTCTATTGATTGCGATCACCGCGTTGCTGATCGCGTCTACATCAGTACCGGCTCTTGCACTTCTGTCGAACGGGCAGACGGCTCCAAATTTTCAGTTCACTGATCAGTCCGGACACGTCCAGACGCTCAACGAATACCGCGGAAAAGTCGTGGTCATTCAGTTTTTTGGAGCGTACTGTGGATATTGTCAAAGTGACGCTAAGGGTACCCTTGTGCCCCTGTACAACACCTATTACAAGAACGACCCGAGCGTTCAGTTCTTAGGCGTCGAAGTCGATGGTAGCCCTGCGTCGGCCATTCAGACGTATGCCCAGGAGACGGGGGTAACGTGGCCTGTCGGAGGAGGCGCCGCAGTTTCGGCGTACCAAATCGCGAGCACGCCGACTCTGTATGTGATCAGCCCAGCAGGCAACGTCGCTCTCACGATGACGTACCCGACGAACGCGCAGACGTTACGGTCCACGATCGCCAGTCTTGAGGGCAAACCCACTCAACTTTCGCTCTCCGCATCAAACACCAGTCCAGGCGTCAACCAGGCCATCACCTTCACTGCTACCCTCAAGAGCGGCACCAAGGCCATCTCAGAGCCAATCACCATCTACCACTACCTCGATGGCGTCCGCTACAACGACATCACTGCGTACTCAACGCTCGCCTTCGCGCAGAAGTGGACCACCCCCGGAGTACGCACCTACTACGCCTCCTTCGCCGGCGGCAGCGGGTACGCAGCATCAAAGAGTAGCGAAGTGACGATCACCGTCGGCTGACCGAGGTTGACTCCCACGTCCAACTCAACCTCCGGCGTCAGCTGCCATGCCACCTCCGAGACGCGGCAGTAAGCGCCTCTTCATACCTAAGCCACTCCCTACCATTGTCCCAGCGGTAGCCGGACAACGGTCTCACCAAGAGCGCCAACGCGAAGGCCCGATCACCTTCGCCTTGCGCACCTCTAACCTTGACTACCTGCACGGGCGGCCTCCACGCTTTATCTAACTCATTGCCGGCTGGCAGCGCTGTGATAAAATCACTGTCAGCTTGATGCGCGTGCGAACCGATTTCCAGAGAGCCCAGCTCAGGAAATATGCAAGCGTTTGAGAATCAGATGAGCGCGCTCTTGTCAGCAGTTAATTTACAAGCAGAACCGTACTTGCGGTACTCGGCGCATAAACAGAAACACTTAACTTTTAACGACCCTGTTTTTCCCTGTTACGTCGTCATTTCCTGAATTGAAAGCGTGATATAAGATGCAGCAGGAGGGGAACGTTTCTTCATACGAACTGGAAGTGCGCGGAACTGTCCAAAATATCGCAAGGCGTATGGCCACTAATTCACTCATTATCAAGGGATGGACGGTGGTTGTGGTCGGTATAATCCTGCTGCTGAGCAGCACTGAATATCAAGCGCTTATCGCTGTTTTCGCTTTGCTCGTTTTTTGGTATCTGGACGCCTATTTTCTGCAGCAAAAAAAGATGTATAGGGCTTTGTACAAAGAGATTGTCGAAAATAAACTCAACATAGGCGACGATTTTTTTGATATCAGGACTGCCCGGTACGAGGCCGGCATAGAAGTGCCGAGGCCAAGTAAATTAATGCTCTCAAAAACGTTGCTCATTTTTTATGGCTCGATTTTGACGTTGACGTTTGGTAGCGTCGGGATCTTGTTTGCCTTATCAAACGGAGGATAGCGTGGCACTTTTTTTTCTTGAGAGAGACCAGGGGCGTGACATCGCTACTGAGGTTTTTTTTAGGCGCTGAAACATAGCCTTCGTGGGAGAGCCTGTGACGAGCCCATCGCAAAGCTCGAGGTGTGACGTTACCTGAGCAGCTGTACCAAGGAGCGGATGCTCGCAAAAACGTAAAGGGCGGCGGCCATAGTCAACAGGACGTACCCCTCCACCCTGAGAGGCGTGAACGCCAGCACGAGCCCGACGACGACAACAACACCGATAATCATGGCCATCTTCCGTGGTATCGTTCCCTGGACGTCGAGAGGGGTTGCCATAGTTGCGCACCTATACCACAGAACTCCGCGCAGTTTGAAAAAGCTTGCGAAGATCGCCGCCGAGCGAAAAGGCGGCAGCTCCTGAAAAAGCGTTCTTTTTACTGCTACGGTACTCGTTGCGCTGCTGCGTAGTTCGCTAGTCCCCGCCACGGTTGGCAGTGCAGCCACATCGCCGGGAGCAATCCTCGAGCGGTACGCAGTCCGCGCAGGAACCGAACGTTACTTAAAAGAAGATGACAAGCAGATTTGCTTATCGTTTAAAAATCGGTGTATCAAAATGAAATCACTGTGGAAAGGATCAATAGCGTTTGGACTTGTGAACATTCCGATAAAACTCTACTCGGCAGTCGAACAGAAGCCACTCAAAACACGGCTCTTGCACAAGGACAAGCTCTCACCGATACGATACAAGAAATGGTGCGACGCGTGCACGCAAGAGGTATCACAGGACGAGATCGTGCGGGGGATCGAAGTCTCCCCAGATAACTATGTCATCATCAGTGATGAAGAGCTCCAGTCAATCAGGCCTGAAAAATCCACCTGGATAGAAATCGTGGAGTTTGTTCATTCCCATCAAATCGACCCGATTTTTTTCAACTCCCACTACTACGCGGGCCCGGAACGACCAAAAGACAAGACGTATTTCCTGTTCAGGGAGGTGCTCCACCAGACCGCCAAGACCGCGATCGCCAGGTTTGTCATGCGAGAAAAGGAACACGTCTGTGCGATCGAAGCGTACAGGCAGGGCCTGCTTCTGACAACGTTGAACTATGAGTATGAGATACGGGACATAACGCAGGTCGATGGCCTTGATGAGCCGCCGCATCTCTCTCAGGTCGAGATGGACCTCGCGAGACAGTTATTAAGCCAGATTACGGTCGATGAGTTTGACATGACCAGATTTCACGATACGTTCGAGGAGGAGCTCAAGGAGCTCGTCGAGAGAAAAGCACGCGGAGAAACGATTGCCATCCACAAGAGGGAATATGCGCGCACCACAGAAGAGAACCTCGTTGAAGCACTGAAGGCAAGCCTGAAATGATGCTCGCCGCCACGGGCACAAAAGCGATTCTTGCATCTACTGAGTATATTTTTGAGCCTAAGCTGGACGGCTACAGGGCGCTCTGCGAAAAAAAGGCAGGAACGCTTCGCTTCACATCACGAAACAACAGAGACATCACGCGTGAGTTTCCCGAATTCGCGTTTGGCGACCTAATCAAGGCGGATTGCGTACTCGACGGAGAGATCGTGATCTATGATGAAAAGGGTAACCCGTCGTTCTCGCTTCTGCAACGACGGAAGCATCACGATCAGCCCGCCACGTACGTCGCGTTTGACATACTGGAACTGAAAGGCAGGAACCTAAAAACGCTGCCGCTGTCAACGAGAAAACGAACCCTTGCGGGCATCATCGAAGAGGGCAGAAACTTGCAGACAATGCCGGGCACCGCTGACGGTGAGCGACTCTGGGACGTCGTAACAGTACGTCACCTGGAAGGCGTCATGGCTAAGAGAAAGGACAGCCTCTACGTTACCGGACGGTCGCACGCCTGGCTCAAAATCAAGGATGAGAAGACCGTCGATTGCGTTATCGTCGGGTACGTAACGAAGACTAGGACGATAGCGTCGCTGGCGCTCGGGTTATATGACGCAGGCAGCCTCACCTACGTCGGCCAGGTCGGCACGGGCTTCAGCGAGTCACTCCTTGGTGAACTCGCGAAGCAGCTCGTTCGTGCACGCAGCGACGTCGCTCTTCCGAAGAACGTGCAGCCAGTTGTGCCAGATAAGGTGTGCGAAGTCAGGTACATGCAGTACACGAAAGACAATCGACTGAGGGCACCAGTTTTCGTGAGGATGCGGGACGATAAGCCTGCCGAAGAGTGTACGATGGACCAGGTGCAAAGCGTTGCTTGACGAGTATAGAAAGAAACGGGACTTTGCGAAGACGGGTGAGCCTGCGCCTGACGAACTGAAAAGCGAACAGTCCCTTTACGTGATACAGAAGCATAACGCGAGGCGGATACACTTTGATTTTCGGCTTGAGCACGACGGGGTTCTTAAGAGCTGGGCGGTGCCAAAGGGGCTATCAGACGACCCGCGTGATAAAAGGCTCGCAATCAGGACTGAGGATCATCCCGTTGCCTACGCCGAGTTTTCAGGCGAGATACCCGAAGGTGAGTACGGCGCAGGGACGGTCGAACTATGGGATAAGGGAAAATTCGTCAACATTACAATAAAAAACGGAAAGGTCCAGCCTCTTGACGAGGCGTTTGAAAAGGGCCATTTCGTAATCTACCTGAAAGGCGACAAACTGAACGGGACCTATGCGTTCACCCGCCTCGACAACGACTGGATAATCGTCAAGAAGGGGGAGGAGCATCGCCTTAGCGACGAAATCGACGTGGGCGGGCACCGAATCTACGTAACGAACCCACAAAAGGAGCTTGATGCGGGGATTCCGAAAGCTGAGCTTGTTGAATACTATCGAGACATAGCGCCGCTGATGCTGCCCCACATAGAGGATCGGCTGATCTCCATGTTTAGGTTTCCCGATGGGGTCCGCGGCGAGAAATTCTTCCAAAAAAATATGCCTGACTATTTTCCTGATTGGCTTGCGAGTAAATGTCTCACGCATAAAGGCAGTGTGACGTGCTATGCGATCGTTAAGGATGAAGCAGGCATCGTCTACCTTGGCAATCAGGTCATCGTTCCCCATATTATGGTAACGCGAGCTGACAGACCGAAAATTCCCGACAAAATGGTATTTGATCTGGATCCGTCGCTGCCCGATCTCCCCTCGCTTCGATCAGCCGCACTCAAACTGAAAGGATTCCTTGAAGCGTTGGGATTTAAACCGTACGTGATGACGACCGGGGGCAGGGGGTACCACGTCGCGGTACCTATCACACGCGAGCTTGACAACGACGGCGTGAGGGGCTTCGCATTAAATATAGCGCAAACCCTCGCAAGAAGTGACGCAGCGCTGACTACTGAGCTTGGCAAGGAGAAAAGGGGAGGACGAATCTTCATCGACGTCAATAGGATATCCGCGATGCAGACGTCTGTGGCGCCCTACGCAGCTCGATCTGAGCCGGGGCTTCCCATAGCGAGCCCGTTTGTCTGGGACGAGCTGCCTAACATCAGCCCGACTTCGTACACCATCAGGAACTACCCCAAAGAGGATGCATGGAATGACTTCTTTGCGAATGCCGTCTCGATAACGGACGTGATCAAGAGGCTTG
>PMIN01000252.1 GCA_003158275.1 Methanobacteriota archaeon | reverse complement strand
CGTTTCCCCCCAGACTAAAGGGCGTACAAAAATCGGTACCGTGTTGACTCGCTAGAATATAAACCTGACTTGAAACAGAGTCTTGGGTGTGGCGTCACAGTTAATGAGGTCGCTATCATGACGGTTCGCGGCTACATCCGCGACTTTCCGCACAGCGCCCCAAACCAAAAACACACCGTAGCTCTACGCGCTCGATTATTACGTCTTTTCGTAACACGCCCACATCTTGAAAAAATCGGTCCTAGTAATTTTCAGCTCGTGAATGATGCTATGCAGCAACCCCTTAGGAAGCTCGCGATGAGCGTGTATCGGTATCGTGGTTGCCGGACCGCCCTCAGAAACTAGTCGAACGTGTGAACCTCGCGTGCGAGTGACGCGATAACCTAAGGACTCTAGGAACTTGACGAGTTCGCTGCCGCTCACCGACGGAAACTTCTCGATGTGTGCCGCGGCGGCGCCCTTTTGCTCGCAGCTCGGGATCGGCTTCAGTTCCGTCCCTCCTCCTCAAGCTCCGCCTCGCAGAGCTGAATGCACTCCTTGATGTTATCCAGTGCCTCTTCGAGTGTTGTGCCGTATGAGTGACAGCCTTTTAAGGTCGGACATGTTGCGATGTAGTAACCGGCATCATCTCTTCTTATAACGATCTGGCATTCCTCCATTAACTGCCACCCCTAAAAGGGCTTCTCGTGCACGTATAATAATGCTTGCACTAGCGATGGATATTCTCGCGAAAGCTGGTGAGTTTGACTCCGGTTCCATCGAAGCGAGACTTGATAGGCATTAAAGAAAAGCTTCGTCATTGAGTGCACCGTTGAGCTCCGACGAGGAGGCAACAAAGGCTTAAGTCTGCAGACACTCCTTTCTGAATAGGTCATCCGGCCGTGTTTTGCACGGTCAGAAATATGACGTGGACGCGCTGTTGTGTTAATTGAAGGCCACGACAATCAGAAGCTCAGCCGAGTCGGTGCGCGGATCAAGTCTCGCGTAAATCAAGCGAGCGATGCTGCTGACGCAGAGAGAGTGGGTTCTTCTCAGTTCACTCCCGCACTATTCTACGCCAAAGACCACGACGACTCTGCGCAAGCACTTGCGCTCAAGCGAGCTTTAATCGAAAAGCACGACGGGAAAGCGCTCGAAGAGGTGACTCCTGGAACCGAACTCGTCACTGAGCGCGGGACGTGTTACCGCGTAGACACGGAAGAGAGGGTACGTATACATACGATACCTCAAAAGAGAGCCGAAGAGAGCCTATTAGCAGATTTTAAGCTCCTCCACGGCGTTAGAGANNGCGCTCAGCTTCTTAAAGCTTGTCGAAACGCGCGACACGGGTGAATTGATCGAATGGGTTGGAAGAAGGTTTCCGAGATCCGATCCGCTCGCACTGCACGCCTCAGGCTTTCACACGCCAGACCAGTTGCTTTTTGTGGATCTCGAGACGCTAGGGCTCTTCTCTAGCCCAATCATAATCATAGGAGTTGCAGAGGCGGTCGACGAGACCCTGACCGTCCGCCAGTACGTTTCAAGAAACGTAGGCGAAGAACCGGCGGCACTGGCAGCGCTGCTTTCGCACGTTAACTCAAGCACTGCTCTTGTAACGTTCAACGGGAGGGCTTTTGACGTTCCTTTCCTTGAACAGCGCCTCGCTTACTACCAGATCCACGGCAATCTACAGAGGGCTCACTTCGATATGCTCCACTTCGCGCGACGAAGGTGGCGAGGACTGACCCCTGACTTCAAGCTGGCCTCGTTGGAAAAATACGTGCTATGCGCTCGTCAATCAGATATTCCTAGCGCGCTAGTGCCGGAGTTCTATGAGACCTATCTACGCACTCAAAACGCCGGACCGTTACTCGCGATTATCGACCATAACAGACAGGATCTAATCGCGCTGGCGCACATTTTCTCCAAGATTTGTGAGGGGTAAGTATATCTGTCGAGACTGTTCTGCGAATCCTGCAAAGCGACCCAATGTTCAGCCGGAAGGTTGCACACACCGAAGTGTTGTCTGCCCGAGANNCGTACCCATTTTTGAGAAGCTCGACCGCGAGCATAACGCGACTGCGCTCTACCTCTATCCAACGAAAGCGCTCTCGAATGATCAGCTAAAGGTGCTTCAAGAGCTCGAGCTGATTAGCGCCGTTCGTGTCAATCCGAGCATTTATGACGGGGACACGCCATCGCATACGCGACCAAAGATTCGAACGAGTGCGAGGATCGTGATCAGTAACCCGTACGAACTCCATCACGTCTTACCTTGGCACTACAAATGGCAACGATTTCTGGCGAACTTGAAGTTCATTGTCATTGACGAGGCACATGTGTATCGAGGAGTCTTTGGATCGAACGTCGCCCTTTTGATAAGGCGCCTACAGCGACTTTGCTCGTATTACGGATCCGAGCCGCAGTTTGTCATCTCCACTGCGACCCTTGCAAATCCGGTTGAATTTGGCGAGAACCTCACCGGAAGAACCTTCACCCTCATATCTGAAGATGGATCCCCAAGAGGGCGCAAATATTTCGTCCTGTATAACCCGTACGCTGACGGCATAGGGAAACGGTCCGCCCATCAGGAAGCCAAAGACTTGTTCCTACTCTTTATCCGCAACCAGCTGCAGACACTCTGTTTCGCACCGTCGCGAAAGATGGCAGAACTCATCGCCCTTTGGGCAAAAAATGAGGCGAAAGAATCGACACCGTTGCTCGCCGACCGGATTGCAGCCTATCGGGCCGGCTACTTGCCATCGACAAGGCGGCGGATCGAAGAAGACTTAAGAAGCGGTCGCTTGGCAGGCGTAACGTCTACGAATGCACTGGAGCTCGGCATTGACATCGGTAGCTTAGACGCTGTCATCATGGCAGGGTATCCCGGCACGATCATTTCGACGTGGCAACAAGCGGGGAGAGCAGGCCGCGGGCAGGGCGAGTCGCTCGCGACCCTGGTCGGATTTCACGACCCGCTCGACCAGTACTTTATGAAGCATCCTAGCGCGCTGTTCGGAGGGTCGCACGAGCACGCCATTATCGATCTAGCGAACGAGTATATTGCCCTCGGACACGTTATGTGCGCGGCTGCCGAGTTGCCGCTTCGCCTACCTCGCGACGCAGCGTACTTTCCCGTTCTCCTCTCAGAATCGCTTGAGGAGCTGCAGCGCCAAGGCCTAGCCAAAGACACTCCGAATGGGTGGGTGTACTCAGGCAGGGGCAGGGCCACAGAGGCGGTCCCTCTGAACGCGCTCTCCCCCCAGACATTCAAAGTTCTCTGCGAGGGTCGGCTCCTCGAAACGCTCGACAAGACTCGCGCATATCGAGAGGCTCACGCGGGGGCCGTGCTGCTTCACGAAGGTGAGACCTATGTCGTCGAGCAGCTCGACTTGACCAACCGCATCATTTCCGTGAGCAAGAAAAACGTAGATTACCACACAGTACCGATGAAAACCGTTGATCTTCGGATCGTCAAAGAGCTCGAAAAAAAGCCTGACGGTGCGCTCGTGGTATCATTCGGCATCGTCGAAGTCGTTGAGCAGTACGTTGGATACAAGACGCTCCGGTACGATCAAATCGTGGGAATCGAGAGCCTTGATTTGCCGCCGCTCCGCTTCACCACGACGGCGCTGTGGTTCAGCGTCCCGGATGAGGCCGTCACGCAGGTAGAGAATAAGGAACTCGACATCGGCGGCGGTCTGCACGGCGCAGAGCACGCGCTGATCGCCATGATGCCGCTGCACGTTATGTGCGACAGGTGGGACATCGGTGGCGTTTCGACCACGTGCCATCCAGATACCGCTGCTCCAACGATCTTCATCTATGACGGTTTTGAGGGTGGGATCGGTCTGGCCGAAAAAGCCGTAGAGCTGATTGCCGAAATTATCACCGTCACCCACGAGCTTGTCACAGGGTGCTCCTGTGACGTCGGATGCCCGGCGTGTATCTACTCCCCGAAATGCGGAAATGACAACAAGCCACTCGACAAGCAGGCCGCAATCGTCGTGCTGGAACAGCTTGCAAAGATGGTATCCCCCATTTCTAATAGATAAGCTCTGAACTGTCCTCCGGTGTTCGACTCAAAGCAGCTCTTGTCGCATCTGGCTGATCGCGTTGCAGCTTCCCACATATTCTGGTCAACCCCTGTGAGAGGCAAGCTCCGTGGCAGATAGGAAGATACCTGGTCGTGCGTTGCGCACTCTTGTGCCAGGCGTGCAAGCTACAAACAGTTAATACGATGCAAAACAGATCGGGTGGTTGTCTTGCCGTAGGGATGTGCTGAAATCGTGTCATTCGAGGTTATTCCCGCCATTGACATTAAGGATGGTCGCTGTGTTCAACTTGTCGGAGGGGTACCTGATGACGTCCTCGTTTCGCTCGAGGACCCGCTTGCTGTCGCGGAACACTGGATTACCAGTGGTGCTGACCACCTTCACATCATCGATCTTGACGGTGCATTCGGGAAGCCACGGAATCTGAAGCTTATCTATAAGCTAGCAAAACTCGACGCGTTTATCGAGGTAGGCGGCGGGATTCGCGCATATGAAGACGTCGCTGATTTACTTCAGGTCGGCGCAAACAGAGTGATTCTTGGCACCGCCGCTGTACAAGATCCGACCATTGTCCACAACATGAGTCGCGAGTTTGGCAGCGAGTCCATCATGGTGGCCGTTGACGCGCGAGGCGGGGAGGTGCTCATTGAGGGGTGGACCCGAAGCTCCGGCTTGAGGCCGCAGGAGCTTGGCCTAATCTTTCAGGAGCTTGGCGCAGGTTCACTGCTCTTTACGGACGTGGAAACGGAGGGGAGGATGAGTGGGGTACGTGGCGACGTCATACGTGCTCTCGTCGAATACGTTGACATCCCCGTCATCGCGTCGGGCGGCATCGGCGTTCTGGATGACATCAGAGCGATTGCTCGGACGGGGGCAGCCGGCGTTGTGATCGGCTCCGCAATATACACCGGTAAGTTCACGCTCAACGAAGCGTTTAACATCGTGAGTGACCTCTAGAGTGTATGATCGATATGCGCAGGGCTGACATCGCGAGAACAACCAAAGAGACCAAGATCGACCTTCATCTTAATCTCGATGATGCTTCAGAGAGAGCCATTGACACCGGCGTGCCATTTTTTACGCACGTGCTAGAGGCGCTATCCCTGCACGGCGGCATAGGGGTACGCCTTACAGTACTAAGCGACGGAAATCCGCATCACGTCGTCGAGGATGTCGGCATCGCGCTCGGAATGGCTCTTAAAAGTGTGATCACGAACATGGAAGGTATCAAACGGTTCGGAAGTGCCTCTATTCCCATGGACGATTCGCTCGCGACCATCGCCGTCGATGCAGCTGGACGGAGCTACCTGGTGTTTAATACCACGATCGCCTCATGCGTCGACGGCATCGATGCCAGCTTGGTGAAACACTTCATCCAATCACTCGCTTCTCACGCCATGCTAACGATTCACGTGAACGCTTACGGCACCGATGACCATCACACGATAGAGGCTATTTTCAAAGCGCTGGGCATCGCCCTTAATGATGCGCTGCAGCCCAGAGAGGGAGTGCGGAGCACAAAGGGGATACTATAGGCTGTTTCGTTCGCAACTCGCTCGAAAAGCGGTATGGTCGGTCGTGATCTCGAAGCGCGATCGGGTCACGCAGATCGTGATCGCACCACACGAAGGGTCCTCAGCTTTTAGAGGGATCCGGGCCTTTACACCTTTGCAGACGTGCAGTAGGAATACCACTCTTTCCATTCCTCTTGTGCGTCCCAAAAAGGGCATTCGAACATCGGAGAGGTCCACTGCTTGAGACGCGCACAATAGTACTTCGGCTCAGCGGCGGCATCGAACTTCGTCTGATGACGGCACAGCGAACATCGACGGAGCGGAATGCACCCTGTGTCAAAGCGTTGCCAATCAATGTTGGTCATGCTATCCCTTTTTGTCGCAGTGAGCGCAAAACAAATTGCGTGAAACTGCTGCGACTTAGCCGACTGCTCGCGCGAATCTTGCGTAATACGACGATGGATAGTGACATAACGTTTGCGATTGCATTCCAAAGAGCATGCTTCTGCTTTTTTTAGCGCCATGCAGAGCCGGTTTGCAAGGAAAAAGCCTTGAAAAAAAGCGTTCACGAGATCGCATTAGCTCGGCAAACGCATCTCGCTGCACGCAAATAACGGCGACGATCCTAAGAATTATTCTCAATATGTTGAAATCAAAAATACCACGACGGATAAACAAGGAATTACCCCTTTAAGGCGGACCGCTTCGAGGATCAGTATCGCTATTAGGTGACGGTATTTGGAGGCGATGCAAACGACACCGCACAGTGCTACGATCTGTCTATCAACGGTCCCATCGCAGGATACTGTCAGATCATTCGGGACATCAACACGCTCAACGTCAACATCACAAGCTCTTTGCAGCGAATATCAAGCTCACTGATAAGATCGTCCCCCTAACCCTGAGCACGACGCTAGGACTCGATGTAAACCTCGGCGACTACCAAGCCGCAACGATGCAGCTTAAAAAATGCGGTTGTCCCACGAATGGAGGGCTGTGCAAATGGCGCTACGCTGCACCCCAACGACGCGGTCCACACGTGGCCGGCACAAGGACAGATTTTTTCCGGTGGCGAACACGCTAGTGCAAGGATGCTGCTTCTTTTCTGGGAATGACGGCCGGACATAATCAGCCCAGACAGACAACTTCTGCCAAGTCTTCGTGCTAGGCGTCCTGTTCCTTTTTCTCACGTAAAGTTAGGCGCCTGCTCTGGCTAAAATCTGCTAGGAGTGGAACGCTAACGGGCTGCGAGGGTTCCCTGCAGAAGCTTTATCAAACCTAACCTGCCGCGATTGAGACGTTAGGTCAGCAACCGGTTGACGCAGGGCAAGACGAATAAAGCCGTTAAGCGAGATGATGAGCGAATCTATCGTCAGATGCAGCTCGACACGGCGGACCCAAAGGCATAAGTCCAACCGCTACGTATTCCCGCCTATGCAG
>PMIN01000152.1 GCA_003158275.1 Methanobacteriota archaeon | reverse complement strand
GAACTCAACTCGATCCGGCTTCTTTTGGAAACACAACCACACAGCCCTCTTCGTACGAAAGTTGACTCGCTGGGAAGAACGCTTAACAAGGTAAAAAGAGAAATCGAGATGAAACGGATGCCACAAGCGACCACTACCTAACAGGATAAAAGTCTTTCACGCGTGTCGTGTCTTCTAGAAATGGCGTGGAAGCTTCATACAGAACCGTGTCCGTGCTTGCGACGATGGTATGCTTTTCGTAAGGTTTTATGTGGATCGTGTCTCCCACTTCGAAGTACTCTCTACGATCGTCAAATTCAATATAGCCGGTGCCCCGCACGATGAGCATGGTCTCGTCTTTGTTTTTATGGTAGTGATATGACGATTGGTAGCCTTCGCGAATATATAGCTCTTTGAGCAAGTAGAGCTCAGTAATTATCTGAACCTTCTCATATCCCCACGGCTTTGCCGTTTTATTGTGAAACTCTGCGAGAATCCTTTTTTTCCCATCTTCAGTGTAAAAAGTACCCCAGNNCCTCTTCTAGTTCGTCTCCGAGCATAAATTGACCGAAATCAAACCCTTTTCGGACACAGAAGATCCCGCCATAAACCGCACGAGACTCCCAGTCAAACAAAGCGCCAGACACCCGGTTAGTGGTGCCGTGCGACTCTGCGCCGGTAGCAGCATAGATGAGTACAGGTGCCGTCGTGTGACTGAACTTCATAATCATCTTTTTTAAGTTGATGTCAGTAACAATGCCGCAATCTATAACGAGGACATCGTCATCCATCTTGCCGAGTGCGGATGCAATGTTTTTGAACGTCCTGGTGGTCTGCTCGTAGCTGAGTTTGACGCCCTTGCGCTCGCTTCCGAGTGCATCCTGCAACGAGGAAAAAGAAACGCTGGTCAGAAGAACTGCTTCGCGTAGTCCAACAGTGGCGAGGTCGAGCAGCAGCTTGTCGATTACCGCAAATCCCTCTTTCAAAGAAATTAGCGCGTTTGAGCTACCCTCGGAGACGCTTTGCTTTTTTCCGTAACCGTCACACAAGATCAGTGCTTTCATAACAATCCCACTAGAATGATGGGCAATGATGTATATGGCTTTTTTTGGCGGCCTCAGGCTTTTGCGCCCCGCTTCTGTTAGTAGCAACCGAAATTTTATTAAGGAGCTGCCTAAATACGCACTGTGAGCGTAAAAATGGCGTCTGCACTCGGTCATTTGCCATGGAGAAACGGTAAATGAACATAGTCATGGTAACAAGCTGGTCGCCGCGACACTGCGGCATCGCTACCTACAGCTCGGAACTCGTCGGCGCCTTGCGAAAGAATGGCCACCACGTAGACATAATTTGTCACACAGACGAGGACTATGGCGGACATCGCGAAGAGGACGTTTATCCCGTTATCGACACTAACGACCCCGGATGGGACGAGAAAGTTCATGCTACATTGGAGCAAATCAAGCCGGATGTGGTCCATATTCAGCACGAGTATGGACTTTATTTAACGCACGGCGACTACGGAGGCCGAATCCTTCCGCTCCTTTTTCGACTTAAGTTGGAGAAGATCCCCTCCGTGATGACCTATCACTCCATTTATACATCTCTTGATCGCCCCGAGGCAATATTTACGGACGTTAGTCTGCGACTGCTAGACTCTGCAATCGTCCACGCCGAAGTTCAAAAGCTATTTCTGCCCTACAATCTTGACTGGATCCCGCACAACGTGCACGTCATATCGCACGGCGCCAAAGAAGTCGTACCCGATCCTCTTGCAAAAGAACGCTTCGGTCTTGCTGGCAAGAAGGTCGCACTTTGTATAGGATGGTTTGAACCAAACAAGCGGTTCGAGGACGTAATCGAGATTTGGCCGGAAGTCATTCGCGAAGCGGGCACGGCTGCGATACTACTGATCGCCGGCGACGCTCGACCAGGTTCGATTACAGGAATCAAGTACAAAGAACAATTACTGCGCAAGATTGAAGAGTCCCCCGCAAAAGGCAACATCAAGACGATACTAGGCGCTTTTGACCCTGATACCTATGATAGCATTATTTCGGCATCGGATTTCGTCGTTCTCCCCTACAAGCACGCCTCACAAAGCGGCAATCTCGCACACTCTTTTGCACTCAACAAACCCGCTATCGTCTCGTCACTTGAGGGCCTGAAGGCAGAGATTGAGGCGAGTGGTGCGGGAATAGCAGTCCCAGTAGACGATCTTGACGAACTGCGAAAAGCCATCACAATACTGCTAACAAGCGACTTAATGCTCGAAACGTACAGCGAACACGCACAAGGCTATGTGGCAAACCATATCGTCTGGGAGAACGTCGCTAGGAAGCACACGCTAGTTTACGAGAACGCAATTGACCGCGTGACGTACGGTACAAAGGTGCGAGTCAATCAGACTATCTAGACCGTTTCTCAGGTTACGGCGCAGAAGAAAGGCTGGCAGATCCAACTCGCAAGTTTTTGGAGGCACCAATCAAATTGGTCAACGTCAAAGAGTACATTTCCGCTCCAGTTATCCCTTTACACCCAAATGCCACGGTTGCTGAAGCGTTGGCTCTCATTGCAAAAACCGGCCACCAAGGTTTTCCCGTCGTCTCAGATGGGAAACTAGTAGGCATCGTCACGAGCGCGGATCTCATTCTGGCGAAGCACCGTCAGAAAATTGCGGCGCTTATGACGACGAACCCGGCGTCCGCAAGACCGGATGATGATATTGTCAGCGTTGCCGGCGTGATGGCCTATAACCACATTCACCATCTGCCCATCATCGAGGACGAGCGCGTCATCGGAATCGTCACGGCTACTGACATGCTGCGCGCGAGCATCGAGAACATCATTTCTGAGAATGTTGAGCGTATTTTCACGTTTTTTCAAACGCTGCACCCGGGTGTCAGGATAGGCCATACGCGAGTAGGGGTTGAATCTCTGATCCCGACTCAAAAACTCTTGGATCCCGGAGAGCTGCTGCTCCGGGAACAGCAGTTTGAACGCGGCGTAGTGTACCCCATTGTAGTAGCAAAAAAGGGTCGCTGCTACCATATCGTCGATGGGCATCACCGGGCATTTCTCGCTCACAAGCGTGGGATGAAAGAGATCCCAGCTTTCTACATAGAAGGGGAACTAGGCATCGTGAAATCGTCTGAAAAGCTCGGATTAAAATCCTTAGACGACATGATTGTCATCACTGGGGAGTAACCTATCCGAAGTACTCTTTCAAGTCAGACGCCACTTTTTCGGGCATAGACTCGACGATTACTTCT
>PMIN01000004.1 GCA_003158275.1 Methanobacteriota archaeon | reverse complement strand
AAACGCTGCGCAGCGTGTCACACCACTATAGACATTACTTCTAAGTTTTGCGGCGACTGCGTGAAGCGTTTAAAGGCGCGCGATGATTTCTTTAAGTTCATATTCCGACGACGCGATCAATACGCGTCATAATTTGTCTAAGAAGAATACGGGGGTAAAAAACATGGGTAAACATTCAAACATAAGCGACGTATTATCCGACGCCATAAGCGAGATAGATGATATTTTACGCAGTGATACTGATAGATACACAGGAACGCTCCGCTTTAGGATTCTGTGGGCGCGGGCGGTGATGGATCTAGTAAGAGCTGAATTAGACATGCCGCCGGAGTTTTGACGGACGACGACGAATAACGCCGCCCTGTCGGAGTCTCAATAGAGCCCCCACATATTGCTTCTGGAGTCGGAGCCCGTATTAGGCTCCGGTCACTGTGTCAAATTCGTNNTAAATAGAATCACGGGATTATGCGATACACAAAAAATGAAAGAAAATACATTAAATCTTGGTAAGATGGAAGAAAAAGACCTGTACGCCACTATATTCAAACGGAAGTCCATCAGGAAGTACGATTTAGACTCTCTTGATGAAGATACGTTGAAGGAAATCAGAGAGCATCTTGAAACCTTAAAACCGTTGCATAAGGACATTAATATTGAATTTAAGATTGTATCCCCCGATGCTGTTATAAGAAGGACGATGAGAAAAGCACCGCACTATATAGCTGTTTTTTCAGAGGTAAAAGAGGGTTATCTAAGCAACGTAGGATTCACGCTACAGCAGATGGATCTATTTTTTTCTGCTAATGGATTGGGTAGTTGCTGGCAGGGGATCCCTACTCTCAAAAAAGAAGGTTTGGCACGTTCACATCTGAAATTTATCATATTAATGCCCTTTGGAAAGCCACAGGAAACATTACACCGAACAAAAACTTCCCAATTCAAGAGAAAATCACTCCAGGACATAGGTGACATTAAAGGTGCAGATGATTTATTGGAAACAGCTCGTCTGGCTCCTTCTGCACGTAATGCACAGGAGTGGTTTTTTACAGGTGATGAACGTTTAATTCATGCATATTACCGTAAACCAGGCTTCATCCCAGGACTTTTAATCAAAAAATATCCCCCCATGGATGTGGGAATTAGTCTTTATCACTTGAAACTTGGTGCGGAACATTTTGGCAAGGAAACTGAAATTATGTTTGATAACCCGGAGGATAATAATCTCAATAATTATGAGTATGTTGCTAGTTTGCGCTTAACATAGTCAAATTCCCTGTTTCGTTCTCCAGTGATTTCTATCAATCTTTCGGCTCCGATTCAATAGCTTCTTTTTCCGTTATGGCTTAAAAAAAAAGAGTTTGTGCCAGATACTTTTCCCCGCCACTTCCTTACCCTTGTAGTACGCTGCCCTTTTTGCTATCTCCCCACGTGATGGGATTGCTCCTAACTGCTGCAGTACTCGAAAAAAGAAGCACGCTACTGGCTTTAAATCGAAAAAAGAAATAACGAGCTAGGAGTTAAGGAGAGATAAAACTAAGCACGCTATATCTCTCCCTGATATGCGGACTACCTCAATCGTGTTGCTTGCATTAGAGTGTGACCATGATGTTTTCGTCTTCAACCTTTAGTTGGTAGGACGGTACATCCTTTATTTTTGGATGTAAAAATGCCACTTTCGGACGAGTAACCACCTTGCCAGTAGTGACGTCGAACTGTGCATTGTGCCCAGTACATGTAATAATATTGCCGTCTAAAACGCCTTGCGAAAGGGGGTTGCCCATGTGGCTGCACTTATTGCTACTGGCATAGTAGTTGCCGTTCACGTTTGCTATCAAAATCTGTGTGCCTTCAACCTCAACCTCTTTCATGGTGCCGACTGGAACCGCTGACGTTTCAGCAACCTTCACATAATCTGCACTCATAATCTTACCTCTTTCTCTTTTGACAAACTCGGTACTTACCTCTGGTGCGTTTGCGTGAACATCTACCCCTCTCTCCGTTGGAAAGGAGAATGTTCAAAAAAAAACGCTACAGATGCTGGGCAAATATGTAAACTACTTTCGAGTAACAGTTACTGTTAGCCGTTGATTTATATGACGCTACTCTCCATTGATTGAAGCGAGATTTAAAAAGGACGCCATACGGTTAGATCAAACCAGTTACAATAATCAAGATTAACGCAGCGGCCATAATTTGGCGTCCTTTGTGACTTATTTTGCAGTTCCTCACCACATTGAGAGTAATACTGCACACCGTCGCGGTTTTGGAATTGACAATTTTCGCACCACTCTTTCGTCACCATATTCCTCCGACTTCCGCTTGAGCAGTTATTGGTTTTAAATTACATACGCTTATTCAAGAGGCGGGAGGTAGCTTAGCAATTCCTATCCTGTCACCCTTGCCTTCTTGGGTCAGATCGTGAACAGAGCCCATTAGGTGCTTGAAATCGAAAAAAGATCGAGCGCAGATTAGCTTGGACTACTTACGCGTTTGACTGGCTGAGGATTTCTAGCTTTCGGCCAACCCTTCAAAATAAGTAAAGTCAATAATGCTGTGACGTATTAAGCTACACGCCTAAGTTACAGCTCGCTACTATTATTGTTTGACTTATAAGGCTATCTTTAACGATATTTATACTCGAGATGCACTGTTAGAAACAGGTATCGGAAGCTGAGGGAAAATTTTAGATGAGCATTCTTGTGAATGTAATAATAAGCATAAATGTTCTGGTAGTAGCATACATCATAGCTTCGCTTTACTATCCTATGCTGGCAGGAGGCGCAGCATTTAGTCCTACTCCGAGGGAGATTGTAGCTGAGGCTCTTAAACTGGCAGACCTTAAGAAAGATGAAGTCTTCTACGACCTTGGATGTGGAACAGGAGAAGCCCTTATAGAAGCCTCAAAGTTATGCGATCATGTGAATGGAGTTGAGATAGAGCCCATTCGATGGTTTATAGCCAAGCTCAGAGCAAGAAAAGCCGAAGTCATTCTAGGAAACCTTTTCAAACAAGACATTTCTGACGCTGATGTTATATTCATATTCCAATACCTAGGAAGGATAAACAACAGAATCGTGATGAAAATAAAGGCTGAAACACGAAGCGAAACAAGGATCGTAAGCTATTGGCACCCTATAGAAAATATGGAGCTCATCAAACGCCAAAACAAGATTTTCATTTACAAGACTTGAAAGGTTCTGTCAACATGTTTTAGGGGCTACGCCTTTCCATTACTCCATATATACGTCATGCATGTGCTCAGGCAGCAGATGCTTGTAACGCGCCCACTTGACTCGATCCGAAGCTGCTGTCGGAGCCCGTGATTCTTCTGGTCGCGGTCAAATCCATCGCTCAACGTGCACAACGTAACTTTATTTCAAAAAAGCAACGCTTATCGCCTAGGTTCCTATGCAGTTGGATAAGTCTTGTATTTCGCGATGCTATCGGTGGCATAATTCGCAACGTAACGGAGTCCGATCCTGGTCTTGTCATCGCTGACACTCATCATAAAGCTCGCAACTTACACAGTAGATCATTGTATTTAACGAGGATACCAGGGCGCCAAGCGTAACCGAAGTGTTTAGCGAAAGTAATCGACGAGAGCGCGCCCTAGAATCACGTAAATCAAAAAAAGAAATAAAAAAGAGGGGCCTCGAAGGGCCTCTCACCGTCTTATCAGTAGATAGACTAAGCCAGCCAAAAGTGCCGGTATTCCAAGTCCGAGAAGCGAAAACTCCGAAACAGGTTGGGCAGGTAAGCTCGCGACGCTGCTCGTTTGAGCTGAAGGAACTGATATTCCTGGCACAGAGGAATTCTCACGCGCTGTAGATATTCCTGAATTAGAGTGTGAGACATTAGAGGGGGCATATGCTTGCCCCACCGTGGGCGTTGCTGTAGCCTTTACCGTTGTTTTGACTGCTGCTTTTACCGTGGGCGTTGCCGTTGGTATTGGCGTTACCTTAGGTGCCGGTGTTGCGGTCGGCTTGACGGTTGGCGTCGTGGCTGTCCACGCCAGCTTATCAGTGCTCCAGCTTCCACCATTGCCAAAATCAACAATTGAATTGTATTGTCGGTATACAAAGAAGCCGCCGTTGAGCCAGGCGGTCTTTGCTGATGTGCTGACGCCATTTCCTGAAGCTGTATTCCCTAAGTTCGCAGGACCTGCAGCGTCATTGTACCACGATCCGGTTCCGGCAAGAGCGCCACCGCTCTCGTCCCAGTGCGTTTGATGCACGGGCGCGTTTCCATCCTCACCGATCCAGATCGCTGGATATGGCTCATTTCCCGGGCCTGCACGTGAGTCCCACGCAATTTGAACATAATAATTGTGGCCCGCGCGAAGAACGGTATCAGTTGGTATATACCACCGTGCGCCGCTGCCACCAGTTGTAGCACGGTAGATGGTAAGGTAGCCCTGATCAGGGCCCTTGTAGGTGTCGATTTCAATCATAAAAGCGCCATACGCTTTGTCCCAGATTTTTTGGAAGCGTTGGCCTGTCACTCCGGTGTAGTGAAACCCTATCTCCCACGACGCTGTGTTTTGGTTACTTGTTGCACTGCCGGCTGGGATGGAGATAAAATCATTTTGCCCCATATCACCCCAATATGGGAGTCCGTTTGATTGAGTTCTAAATAAGCTAGGGGTGCTAACGAACGCGTTATAGCTGGCTCCTGCAGCTCCGTTGTTGACCCATGTTGATCCCGCTTGGGGGACATAATATATGGTGGGGGTCGGCTGTGCAGCAGCCGGTGTGATTAACAGCCCCGCGACAAGCGACGAGGCCGCCAACAAAAGAAGCATTCTAAGGGCTTTTCTTTTCGCATATTTCAACTAAACACCTCGGTCTGGTA
>PMIN01000147.1 GCA_003158275.1 Methanobacteriota archaeon | reverse complement strand
AGTGTCGGGGAGGTCGTCGCGGCGCTGAAAGGCACAGTGTACTATAATGTCATCAAAGACATCGAGTACGCAGAGTCTTCGATGAGGGTCGAGGACGAACTCGACAAGTTTTATTACGCAAGGATGGTCGACGCATCGCGAATTATTGGCTTCTCACTGTACCTAAAAGTTGTTCGGATGGAGATCGACGTAGCTAACTTGAAAACTCTGTTTAGATTGAAAACCGCAGACATTTCAGGGTCACGCGTCCTCCAATATATTATACCTAACGGATTGTATCTGACTGACAAAGAGATAGAAAAGCTGGCGGACGCGCCTTTCAACGAGTTCATAGAGATGCTGAGCAAATACAGGTACTGGGGCGCTATTTCAGGCATCATTACTGAGCGAATGGAATCACTAAGCAAGATCGAACTCAGGCTCGACAAATACTTGAACGAGCACGTGTGGAAGATCGCTACGTACAATCCGTTGACGGTGCTGCCCATGCTGGGATACATGTTGAGCAAAGACGCAGAAGTGGACAACATCCAAGCGATAGTGCGAGGCAAAGAGGCAGGACTCTCGCAAGAAATCATCAAATCCCATCTGGTACTGTAGAAGAATACATTTTAGGCCAAACATTTTGTAATGTGGTGAGTTACGTGGAGGTTGCAGTTGTCGGCAGCGCTGATTTTGTGACAGGCTTTCTATTAGCAGGCGTGCGGAAAACGTTCATCACCAACGATGCTGATTTAGAGCCGACACTTAAGAGGGCCTTAAAGGACGAGGACATTGGCATATTAATCATGAATAGCGACGATGTGGAAAAGGTGTCGATGCCTCTACGCATAGCCTTGGATGACTCGGTAGAACCTACCGTCATCTCAATTGGCGGCGCGGGAGAAGAACGCACGCATTTGCGAGAGAAGATAAAGCGATCTGTAGGTGTTGACTTGTGGAAGTAGAGCAAAAGGGCAGGATATATCGGGTTGCAGGGCCCGTCGTTACTGTTATCGGGATCGAAGCAAAGATGTATGACCTCGTAAAGGTCGGTGACGAAGGCCTCATGGGGGAGGTCATCGAGATCGACCGGGACAAGTTCATCATTCAAGTTTACGAGGATACGTCAGGCCTAAGGCCCGGTGAGCCTGTGGAGAACACGGGGTTGCCGCTTTCCGTTGAGCTGGGGCCCGGGCTCTTGAGTTCCATCTATGATGGCATTCAACGGCCGCTTCCAGTGTTGAATGCGCAACTAGGTGACTTCATCGAGAGGGGCGTTGCCGCATCGGGGCTCGATCATTCAAAGAAGTGGGACTTCGTGGCGGAGGTTAAGCCCGGCGAGGAGATCCACGCGGGTCAAGCTATCGGCTATGTACAAGAGACGCCGCACTTACAGCACAAGATCATGGTCCCTCCTGAGAAAGGCGGAACGATAAAGACGATAGCGTCAGGAGAGCACACGGTAGAAGACGTTATTTGCACTCTTAACGACGGAACAGAACTCAAGCTCATGCAGGAATGGCCGGTTCGCGTGTCGAGACCATCGGTTGAGAAGTTAATGCCTGACACCCCCCTCGTTACGGGGCAACGGATTCTGGATGCACTCTTCCCTGTGGCGAAAGGCGGAACTGCAGCTATTCCTGGACCTTTTGGTTCTGGAAAGACGGTCGCGCAGCAACAGCTCGCAAAATGGTCGGACACACAGATTGTGGTGTACATCGGCTGCGGAGAGCGCGGCAATGAAATGGCTGACGTGCTCACGGAATTTCCGGAGCTTCTAGACCCCCAAACAAACGCGCCGCTCATGGACCGAACCGTACTCGTAGCAAATACCTCAAATATGCCGGTAGCAGCCCGCGAGGCGTCAGTCTACACCGGCGTGACCATCGCTGAGTATTTCCGCGATATGGGGTATGACGTTTCCCTTATGGCAGACTCCACGTCACGATGGGCTGAGGCTATGCGTGAGATCTCTTCGCGTCTGGAGGAAATGCCCGGCGAGGAGGGCTATCCTGCCTATCTCGCCGCACGGCTCTCTGAGTTCTATGAGCGTTCGGGACGTGTGAAGACACTTGGCGGTAACGAAGGTTCTATCACCGTTATCGGGGCAGTGAGCCCTCCCGGAGGCGATTTCTCGGAGCCCGTGACCCAAAATACACTCAGGATTGTCAAAGTGTTTTGGGCTCTTGACAGCAAGCTCTCACAACGGCGCCATTTCCCCTCTATTAACTGGCTCGATTCATACAGCCTTTACACGCAAAACCTCTCGGAATGGTTTATCGATCACGTCGCAGGGGATTGGGAAGAACTCAGAATGCAGGCTATGGCGATACTCCAGAAAGAAAGTGAACTTCAGGAAGTCGTGCAACTGGTGGGATCTGATGCGCTCCCTGACGATGAGCAATTAACGCTGGAAGTTGCGAGGATGATTCGTGAGTACTTCTTGCAGCAAAACGCGTACCACGAGGTAGATACTTACTGCCCACTTCAAAAGCAACACGATATCCTCGCAGCCATCATGGTTTATGATGACCTCGCGAGAAAAGCTCTTAATATGGGCAGACTCGTCGATGAGATCATCAACGTCCCAGCAAAGTCAGAGCTGGCGCAAATCAAGTTTGAAGCAGAATACGCGACCAAGCTTGAAGAGATTGAAACAGCCCTGCGAGCGGAACTAGCATAGGGTGAAAAAAATGAAAGAGTATCGAACAATAACATCCATTGCGGGGCCCCTCGTTTTCGTTGAGAAAACAGAGCCTGTTGGGTATATGGAGCTTGTCAACGTCATCCTCGCAGACGGAACTGTAAAAAGAGGACAGGTTCTTGATACGTCCGAAAAGTTGGTAGCACTTCAAGTATTCGAAACGACGGCGGGCATTGACCGACACTCGAAAATACGGTTCACCGGCGAAGTCATCAAGATGCCCGTCTCGACCGAAATACTCGGCCGAATACTCTCAGGATCAGGTGAACCGCTTGATGGCGGTCCAGAAATCGTGCCGGAAAAGCGACTCGACATAACGGGCGCGGCGATTAACCCCTATGCACGAGATAACCCATCTGAATTCATCCAAACCGGCATTTCCACGATAGACGGAATGAATACCCTCGTTCGAGGGCAGAAATTGCCCATTTTCTCGGGATCGGGTCTCCCCCATAACGACTTGGCGCTGCAAATTGCGCGGCAGGCGAAAGTATTGGGTGCAGAAGAAGCCTTTGCCGTCATTTTCGTCGCCATGGGCATCACCGCAGAAGAAGCGCGACATTTTATGAATGACTTTGAGAGAACTGGGGCGCTTGAGCGGGCCGTCGTGTTTTTGAACCTTGCGGATGATCCTGCAATTGAGCGGCTCATTACCCCACGACTTGCGCTCACAACGGCTGAGTACCTCGCCTATGAACACGATATGCACGTCCTGGTTATACTCACCGACATGACGAATTATTGCGAGGCGCTGCGGCAGATTGGCGCTGCCCGAGAAGAGGTGCCCGGGCGGCGCGGCTACCCCGGATACATGTATACTGACCTTGCGTCGATCTATGAACGCGCCGGGCGAATCCGCGGTAAAACAGGTTCGATTACGCAAATCCCGATTCTCACCATGCCTGGCGACGATATCACCCACCCAATTCCTGACCTTACGGGGTATATTACGGAAGGGCAGTTCGTGATATCGCGTGAGCTGCATAGGAGGGGTATATATCCGCCGGTGAACGTCCTCCCCTCGCTCTCACGCCTTATGAATTCGGGCATAGGCGTTGGAAAGACGCGTGAAGACCATAAGGCGGTATCGGACCAGCTTTATGCGGGGTACGCTGAGGGCAAAGACCTGCGCGGGCTTGTGGCGATCGTCGGGAAGGAGTCACTCTCCGATCGTGACAAAACGTTGCTCACGTTTGCAGATATCTTCGAGGACAAATTCGTACGACAGGGTTACGAGGAAGATCGCGGTATAGAAGAAACGCTCCAACTCGGCTGGGACTTGCTTGCAACGTTGCCGGAAGCGCAACTGACCAGAATTGACAGGAAGCTCATTGAGAAATATCATCCGGCACACGTCGTGAATAAGACTGAGGAGCCCGTGCCCGCAGTCTCTTCCTAGCGTGGCTTTAGACAAGGGGTAGGCGGCGTACACACGTAGCGCCAGAATCCCCGTTCGACTAAGGAGAGCGCATGGCTTTAAGGGAAGTAAAACCAACACGATCGGAACTGCTCGAAATTAAGAAGAAAATACGGTTGTCGGAGTCGGGCTACAACCTGCTGAAGATGAAGCGGGACGGGCTCTTGCTGGAATTCTTTGACGTCCTTGAAAAGGTGAAAGATGCGAGCATAGACCTAGCGAACGCGTACAAAATTGCAAAGGAGAAGATTGATGTCGCGGAAATGGTCGAAGGCGTAATAGAAGTGTATTCCGCCGCGTTTGCTTTGAAGCACAAGCCAGAGGTCACTTTAACGAGTAGGAGCTTAATGGGGGTCACCGTCCCTGAAGTATCTTTCGCTACCATCAGCAAGAGTATAGATGAACGCGGTTATGGCATAATAGGGACATCATCGGCGATTGACGAGGCCGCAGCCGCATACGAGGAGCTGTTAGACAAGATCATACGTGCGGCAGAAGTCGAAACCGCAGTCAAGCGACTGCTTATGGAAATTGAAAGGATTAAGCGTCGCGTAAATGCTCTTGAGTTTCGGGTTATCCCGGACTTAAAAGAAGCCGAGGCGTTCATCATGTTCAGGCTTGAAGAGATGGAACGTGAAAATATTTTCAGGCTCAAAAAAATCAAGAAAAAAGCGGCGAGTTCTGAATCTGCGTGACATTGAGCTATTTAAGGTCCGAAGGAAAGAACCACCTTATGCCGCCCCATACGAAGGCGCCGTAAGTTTGCTCAACTGCTTTTTTTGCTATCCCCTCTCTCACTATCCAGCGCGCCAGAGCTTTTATGTAAGGAATTAACATAATGACTCGTGGTGAAGATCATGAAGCGACTCAAGGTCAGGGACGTTATCAAGCACGGAGCGCAGACGATCGATCCGAGTGCATCACTCCTTGATGCGGCAAGGCGCATGATGGAAGACGCAACAGACGCTTTCATTGTGGCGCCGCTTGAAAAAGATGAGCCATTCGGCATCATTACCGAGAGAGATATCGTCGATTTGTTCGCCGACGAGGTCGACATTGGCAAAGTGACGGTAGGAGAGATAGCCAGCAAGCCACTCTTCATCGTATCTCCGGGAATGCCCATCCTGTATGCTGCTAAGATGTTTCGAAATGGTGCGGTAAATCATCTGGCCGTCTTCAACGGACAAGAAATCCTTGGGATTATCTCGTGCAATGACGTCTTAGGAAGCCTTCCCAATTTGATGGAGCAAATCTACAGCGAGTTTGACTAGCCGTTAGGGGAAGGCTGTTAGCCGAAGGTGCCCGCACCTCGAGTGCGGTACCTCTGAGTAGGAGGTTCGGCAAGGCGAGAAGTGATTTAGGGGTGCTTTTGGACTAAGATCCAATCTCGGTTTGACTCGCTTTTTTTCCAAAACTATTAAGTAGGTATCGTGTAATCATATTACGAAAT
>PMIN01000163.1 GCA_003158275.1 Methanobacteriota archaeon | reverse complement strand
GCCGGAAGGGGTATTGCTAGGGGGCATTGAAGTTGCGCTGCTTGAGCTGTCGAAATCGCTCACAAAACTCGGACACGAAGTGACGATAGTAAGCGGGGCAAGCAGCAGAGCCTCTGAGTTTCGCATTGAAGACGTATCAGTCAAAAACATTGACCTTGCAGGCTCTATGAAACGCACGTGGGATCCTGCGAATCTCAGATTTGCCCGACAGGTCGCATTTCCGTTTGCAAGCCTTGCAGCAGATCTCTCCGGGTTTGATATCTACCACGGCCATTTCTACACGTCAGGCGTGGCAGCAAACGTCTTGGCTCGAAAATATGGAGGAGTCGCGGTCAACACACTTCACGGATCCTACTATGACATCTGGCGCTACATAGAGCCACCTCTAGTGGCGTCACTCTATAGATTTACAGAACGCACGCTCGCCCCCGCGCTTGCGCGAATGTCCAAGATGCAGATTCACACGGGCGCTTATTTCGCCCACAGAGTCATTGAATGGGGCGCACCCGCCGACAAGGTTGTGACAATACACAACGGCTTCGACCCGCGCGAGTTTCACCCCGATGTTGTTCCCGCAGAATCCCTCTCTGACCAAACCGTTCTATTTACCGCGCGAAGACTTGTCGAAAAGAACGGCGTGGACTATCTCATTTTGGCCATGCCGGACATCATCGCGCAACACGATGCCCAGCTTGTGATAGCCGGAGATGGGCCACACAGGCATCACCTCGAAAGACTTGTTGAGCAGAATGGCCTTCAAGAGACCGTATCGTTCATCGGAGCAGTGCCGCACACAGAGTTGCCTCAGTACATTTCGGCATCAGATATCGTCGTGATCCCAAGCTTGATGGAAGCGTCCAGCCTCTTCTTAATTGAAGCAATGGCCTGCGAGCGTCCTGTCGTCGCAACGAACGTAGGGGGAATTCCTGAGATATTGAACGACCGCTGTGGCGTGCTCGTGCCCCCACGAGATGTGCTTGCGCTGTCACAAGGTGTGAATCGACTCCTAGCTGATCGAGACCTACGAGACGATCTTGCAACAGAGGCTTATGCAGCCGTTAGAGAGGCCCTGACGTGGGATAACGTCGCTCTGAGGACTGAGAAAGCATACGCGAAGGCACTTTCGCGGATGAGTAGCTAACGGTAGTGATCAGGGGCTCTTACGTTTCTGAATTCTATTCAGCGCTTGCACGAATCTAGCGGGACTATTCCAAAAGCGCCGCAGTGCACGTATTTGGTTGCCCCGTATTGCTCGTATCCCATAAACGCCAGACAGTCTATGTCGGGTTCCGTTGTGCTGGTTCCTAAGCCCATGCACCCCACCAAAAAATCGTTCATATTATTGTTATTTATAAGTTGGTGCTCACTTCCTACGCAAAAACAGCCGTTAGAGGTAGCTCGCAGCGGTTACGCGCGGGCTATCGTAACGAACCCAGTGTGCCCAACTCGTGTCGCAGGGCGAGTACCTCTCTTTCCAAACTGTATTTCCCGCTCAATTACCTCAAACGTCTTGATTTGTGTAAAGCGCGCAAGCGCCCTGCGTGCTTCAAAAGCCTGCTCATAGAACGGAGAGAAGGTTGCAATGAACCCACCGGGCGCTAAATATTCTTTTACCACTCCGATTGCTTCGACGATTTCGTACAAATCGAGGGTGACAAGGTCGAATTCTGTCTCTGAGGTCATTTCGAGCACGTCGCCTTCAACGATATCAATGTTCGTCAAGCCTACGCAGCGCACATTCTGCGCTGCGCGTCTAGCAAAATCACTGTTGATCTCGTACGAGGTTACGTGTTCAGCGACGCTTCCCAAAAAGATCGCCATGATTCCCGACCCTGTGCCTGCGTCGAGGACAATATCGTTATTGTTAAGACCAGTATGAGCGACTATGGTGCCGATGTCCTTAGGCATCATGGGCGCGCCCGTTCGCTTCAAGTGACGAAAATAGTCAGGAGCGCGGGGTTTGAGCACCTTGAACTCCGTGCCCAGGTGCGTGGTAATTGTGCTTCCGTATTCCAGGGCTCGCAGAATCTCGAGGTTGATGACGCCCGCGTCCGTATGAAGCTCTCCTTCGGATCTAACTAAGAATTGCCTTTCGGCGTTCGCGACAGAGACCAAAAGCGCGTGCTCAACCATATTTTGCTGCTACTGCCCCTTCAATTTGAGGATAGCATCAGCAAGATCTCCGCCGGAAGTCATGAGGGCCTCTCGCGCAGCATCCTCGCTGACTCCCGCCTGGTCTGCAACTATTTTGACGTCTTCATCGTTCACTTTCGCACGCTCTGTGGGCTCCCCGGATATCTGATAGTTCTTAGTTCCTTGCGCCTTCATCACGGTCACCGTTGCGTCTTCGAAAATGAGTTCTTTGTCAGAAAGCTGGATGATCACCCTCTCGACGTTTTCCAACTCTTCGACGTCGATCCCCATTTGTTTCATCATCTGCTGTAATTTTTTGGGACTCATTCCCCGCATGCCCGGAATCATAGAATCACCCACGGTAATGACACATTCAAAGGATTTTTACGTTATGGTGCAGGATTCGGAAAGTCTGAAAGCAGTATGCGTCTTCAATCCGCCTCAAGGAACCCCTGCCTCGTTTTCACTGCCACTCCCTTGTTGAACGCACACATCTCTAGTGGGCTCAAGAGAGCCCGGCCTGTCGCTATGAGCGCGTCACGTTCGTCGACTAATAACACCTCGTCCTGCGCCCTCAAATCAGGGTCAGCATTTATGACGTGTTTTGCAAAGGCTGTTCTTCCCGCCCCGACGAACGGCGCAGATTCGGCGTTCACGATAACCCGCAGCTTCGGATATGAAAAAAATGCGTGGAGTCGACGTGCTCCTAACTCGCCTAACGTGAAAAGTCCGTCAGACGCACGGAGTGTTGCCACCCTAATTCCGCCGTCGAGGACCTGGCTGACCCTTCGCGTTCGCGATAGCACGAAAGTGACCGTTTCTGGAAAGAGACTCTCTCCGGCACCAGGCCCGAACTGGTAATCTGCAATGATCCGTACCCGTCGTAGCACAAGCGTTATATCTCCACGCTATGCATTTTAGGTTTATGCCTCTCGAGCCGTTATCTGCTGAAGAGATGCGGCGCATCGACGAAAACTGCGTTGGGCTTGGCATTTCCAAACTGCAGCTCATGGAAAATGCGGGAAAGGCCGTTGCAGAACGCGTAAGGCAGCTCTGCAAAGGTTCACGCGACTCTTCCAAGTCAATAGCCATCATCTGCGGTCTAGGGAACAACGGGGGCGACGGCTTCGTTGCGGCTCGGCATCTGTCGCGCGATTTTGCCGTTCACGTGGTGCTCGTCGGCCATGAGAAAGCCCTAAAGACTGTAGAATCGCGAAAGAATTGGAAGATTTTAGAGTACTTGGATCATTCGGTAACGCTTTGTCAAGGCGCCTCAATTTTTGGCCCGGAAAGTCCTCTGAAGACGTTAGAAGGTTATAACCTGCTTGTCGACGCCATTCTTGGAACCGGGTTAGCAGGGCCCGTGCGCGAGCCGGAACGAACTGCTATTCACCTAATCAATCGGGCAAGAATCAAGACGCTGTCGGTTGATGTGCCAAGTGGGTATCGAACAGAGACTGTAGTTGATTCAGATTACCTGGTAACCTTTCACGGCCTTAAAGCAGGCACACGGTTAGAGGGAACCACAGTCTGCGATATTGGGATTCCACTAGAGGCGGAAATGTATACTGGCCCGGGAGATTTGTTGCTGCATCGGCGCGCCGAAAGTCACAAGGGCGAAAATGGGCGGGTGCTGATTATTGGCGGGGGCCCTTGTTCGGGGGCGCCAACGTTCGCTGCTATGGCGGCGATGAGAAGCGGGGTCGACATCGTGACTGTTGCATCACCAAACGCTGAGATCATAGCAGGATTCAGTCCGAACCTTATAGTTCGAAAGGTAGGCATCGACCGATTCACCACACGAGACGTTGAGAGTCTGATCGAGCTCATTGCCAAGCATGACTCTGTGGTGCTGGGTCCTGGTCTCGGTACGGACGCAGAGACGATCCGAGCTGCTAGCGCGCTAATAACTGCTTCTAACAACCTAACGCTCGACGCAGACGCCCTCCAGGGCCTTGCACGTTCAGAGTATGAGAGCGGCAGAATAGCTGTCACGCCACACTTAGGCGAGTTTGCAGCTCTTACGGGTGCCGTAGTTCCAAGCACGCTTCAAGAAAGAATAGAGGCGGTGAAAGCTTTTTCGCGAGATTGGGGCGTAGTGACGCTGCTAAAGGGTCGTATTGATATCATTTCTGATGGAACGAAACACAGGCTGAACAAGACCGGTAACGCTGCGATGACCGTCGGGGGCACTGGCGACGCCCTAGCAGGGCTTGTTGGCGCCCTCTCAACGCGCCTGGACAAAATGCAAGCAGCTTCAGCAGCTGCGTACCTTAACGGTCGTGCCGGCGACTCGGCATATTCCCGCTTTGGATATAGCCTCTTGGCAACAGACGTTATTGACTGCATAGCAGACGTTTTGTCCGGACGATCAAAATGATCGGCGCTCCGCCCTCTTGCGAGCCCATGACGTTCTCTCTGACAGCGAAGTAACCGTGCGACAGCAATTAAGAGAGAGGCCAACCCAAAGCAAGACAGCAACGAAGACTGTTGAAGTGATACCCTCAGCAGCGAGCCGCAAGTGCTCACTCCTCGGGATTTGAAGGTGCGCAGGCGCTCGCTCGCTTGAGGCCGATGTAGACCCACTGGTCGTAAATGCTGGTATCGTCCCGGTTGTCAATAAGTTCGCCTTCGATGCCNNTATTCCGCTAGGCAACGGGCGTCCATCACCAGCGTGTTTTCTTTGGTAAGAGCGCCGTAGAATAACCCCTCACAAACTGCGCATTTGTCGTTATCTATTGCATATACGTTATATCCAAGCTCGCGGAGCGCAGCGGTGGCCATACCGTTGCCACAGCATACCTCCAGCATCTCTTCCGCGTTGAAATCGTATAATAGGTCTATTTTAGTCTTAAAAAGAAGCTGTAAGCGCTCCTGACGCTCGGGCGAGTATGCTAGTACCTTAGCTCGTCTGCCGCCGTAACATTCACAGGATTCACCGCTCACCAGCAGGTCGCACAAAAGTGCGCATACCGCCGCGTGAAAATCGGCTGCCTCGATCACAAACGATCGCTTATTGTCGGATTTGGCCCCCTGATACAGCGCTCTGGCATAGCTATCGAACTCTGGATCAAACCGGACTATGTCGGTGACTAATATCCAAAAATCCTGCTTGAAGACAATTCCGCGTATTTGGCCTTCACAAATGAACGAAACGATCGCGTCAATCGGTGAATCGAGCATCTCTCGAAGAAGAAACTTCGAGAAAGTAGTATCTCTTAGGCCTGCGTACGTGTCGTCTACGAGCAGGACACTCGTCGCGCTAAGCAGCTTCTTCAGATCCATTTCAATGACTCTCGTGTACACTTCCGACCGCGTCTTCAAGTGTTATGCCTTTCCTGGCAAGGTAGCGGTCGATACCGTCCGACACACGCTCAAAGATCGATAGATCTCCTGCGACGGCCGACCCGATCTGAATGGCTTTCGCTCCTGCCATAATGAGCTCCAATGCGTCCTCGTAACTGCCGACCCCCCCGACCCCGACAATAGGGATCCTAAGGGCTTCGTAGAGATCATAAACACATTTAACCGCTACCGGCCTTATCGCACCGCCTGAAAGTCCGCCAAACACGTTACCCAAGACAGGCCTTCCGCTTTCCACGTCGATCGCCATTCCCTTGACGGTGTTTATCGCCACTACAGCGTCAGCTCCTCCTTTTTCTGCTGCGTGCCCTATTTCCGTGATATCAGTTACGTTAGGGGTGAGCTTGACCCATACAGGAAGTTTGACCTGTTTTTTCACAGAGCGCGTAATAGACTGGACCAGTGCCGGCTCTGAGCCAACTTCGATTCCATACCCCCGGGCGTGGGGGCAGCTTAGGTTAAGCTCAAGGGCGTCGGCGAACCGGCAAAACGTTGTGGCTAGCTCAGCGAATTCGTCTGCGTTGGCGCCAAATATGCTGACGATTAGTGGTTTTCGTTCGACTTCGGCAATCAGCTGCTCAAGTTCGGCAGTAAACGCGAGTCCCGCGTTGGGTAACCCAAGCGCGTTAAGAAATCCAGATGATGTCTCAACGAGGACGGGCCCGGGATGACCTTCGCGAGGCGTGAGACCTACTGACTTTGTCACTACGCCTCCTGCACCGCACGTCATGATACGCCTTAGAGAAGATGCAGCAGATCCCATAATCCCTGCGGCGAGCATCGTGGGGTTACTTAACGTCAGTTTGCCGATGCGGACGTCCAATTCATCACTTCCAGCCGACAAACTATAAATTTGCCCCAAGATATATAGAGCCGTCTGTCAATCTGAATGGGCGCCATCGCATCCGTTGCGAAGACTGGCGCAAATGACGACAAAATGAGCTATGGCACATATCAAAACTTGGTTTGGAGATATCGAACTGCACAACGACGAGATCGCCCGCTCGCAGGTCTTGAAGGCAGACATCGACGCCATGGCTCAGCGCTTACAGCAAGAGGACTTTGCCGATTTCGATAAGGAATGTAGAGGTCGTCTCAGGGAGATTGCGATCAAACTTCAAGTTGTCAGCTCCGAGCGCGAATACGTTTCATTACTTCGCGCTGTTATGATACAAAGCGCGAAGCAACGGATAGTCGCAGCGTTTGCGCAGCCCGACGCGCACATCATCCAACTAATTGATGGTATCGACGACATCGATGAATCGATAAACTTACTCTCTGAACGACTTTCGGAGTGGTGTTTGCTCACGTCGGAGACGTCTATGCCAGAGGACCTATTGGAAGCTTTTGCCTCCTCACCTTCCGCACAGTCGCCGCTGGCGCAAGAATTTGCCGGTTCCATAAGCCGACTCTGCGAATTGAGACAGGAGATAGCAAACGCCATCGAGCTTGAAATGCGCACCACCGCCCCCAATCTTTCCACGCTCGCTGGTGAATTGCTCGGGGCGCGATTAATCGCTCGAGCAGGTGGCCTAGGGCCACTCGCAAGAATGCCGGCTAGTAGGATTCAGGTAATAGGCGCTTCCAAGGCGCTATTCAGGCATATAAAGTACGGCACAAAACCGCCCAAGCACGGCGTTATTTTTCAACATCCGCTCGTTCGCGGCAGTCACCCGAACAATAGAGGAAAGATTGCAAGAACCTTAGCTGCAAAAATAGCCATTGCGGCTCGTTTAGACTTCTATTCAAAAAAGGTCTATCCTGAATTATTAAGCCAAGTGGAAAAACGAGTTGGCGAACTGCAGACCGCAGAGCGCAACCCCGAACAACATGAAGATAAGATACCATAAGGTCCCTGGAGTTTTTTTACTCGATAAGCAGTTAGCCACGAAAGGCGAAGCCCTGTACGGGGAGAGGACATTCGACGGGTACCGGCTTTGGAATCCGCGAAGGAGTAAGCTGGCAGCATTGTTGACGAAGCAGGCGCAAGTGCCTCTCGCGCCTGAGCAGATTGTGCTCTACTTAGGGGCCGCATCTGGAACGACTGTCTCGCACCTAGCCAACATTGTTTCACTCGTGTACGCCGTAGAGTTTGCGCCACGCGTAGCAAGGGACCTCGTTCGTTTGTCAGAGCGCGTGACCAATATCGTCCCCCTTATTTCAGATGCTGCGCACCCTGACTATGGACCTGTTGTCGAACTTGTTGATCTGCTGTACCAGGACATCGCACAGCCGAGACAAGCTGAAATCGCTGTTAAAAACGCCGAGTTGTTCTTGAAACCGCGCGGCTACGCTTGTATTATAATTAAAGCGCGAAGCATAGATGTTACTGAGAAACCCAGAACAGTCTATAAAAGAGAAGTGAAGAAATTAGAAGAGCTATTCGACATTGAGTACGTCCACGAGCTCGAACCGTTTTATAAGGCGCACGCAGCGGTCATTGCACGCTTGGCTTGATTGCGTAAGAATCACGAGAACAAACAGATCACGGTCTTCAGCTTTATCTTCTTGCCGCGTGTAACTCCAAACCGGCAAAACTTTTTAACGAATCACGTGAATGCTAGTTACAGTTCAATAACGAGGATAAAATGGCACGCAAACCAGCTAAGATGTATAGAAAGATTACCGGACCCGCCTACACCAGGAAGCATTATATGGGGGGGGTCCCTGGAAGTCATATTACACAGTTCGATACCGGCAACCTAAGTGGCGATTTCAAGGTGGCAGTTTCACTCAGCGTTGATGAACCGTGCCAAATCCGACACATTGCGCTGGAAGCGGCCAGGATCGCAGCGAACCGGTACCTGATGAAATCGACAGGTAGGCTGAATTTCAGGCTGAAGCTCCGCGTCTATCCGCACCAAGTGCTGCGAGAGAACAAGATGGCCACCGGCGCTGGGGCTGATCGGGTTCAGGATGGGATGAGGGGGGCATTTGGAAAGGCAGTAGGAACCGCCGCCCGCGTAGCCTCTGACCAAAAAGTGTTTACGGTGTTTGTAAATCCTCCTAACTTTTTAAAAGCCAAAGAAGCGCT
>PMIN01000009.1 GCA_003158275.1 Methanobacteriota archaeon | reverse complement strand
AGCGAGGTTGAGCCCGTTTTGAACGGCAGCGCTGTAGATATCAGCGTTCTGCCCGTTGATGGTCCCCCCGAGCCCTGTGAGGACGGCACCGAGCGCCTGCATCTCGAGCGCGTTTGCGATGGAAGCGTTGCCGCGCGGGGCGGCCACAAGGAGCCCGGTCTCGTTCGCGTTAAGCGCGTTGAAGCGTTGTGCATCGGCGATAAAGAGCGTGAACGATCCCTGCGAAGCCTGCATGGCGCCGATGGCCGTGCTCTGCTGCGAGGCGTTCGCTGATGAGGTGATCTGGTTGATAGTGCTGTTGTAGTGGGCAAGCAGCACGCTCGCGTTAGAGAGGTTACCTTGCGTGACGTTCGCTATGATGCCGTTCGCATCGGCGGCAAGCGATGCAAAGAGCGGCAGCTGGGTGGGAAAGTCAAACGCGCCGCTCTGCGCGGGATTCAGCTCGGTCTGCGAGGGGAAGCTCTGCGCCGATGCGCATCCTGCGGTAAGAAGGAGCACAATCGCTGTGAGAATGCACGTAACTTGAACCTGTCGTCTGAAACCGCGCATGTGTGCCCTGGTAAGTGAAAAAGACCACGTAGTAATCCAGCGATTAGTATCTTTGTGGTAACCCAGCGATTAGTATCTTCAAAGCACTATAAAAACGCTCCTTAGACGGAGGTCCGGATGCGAAGCGAGGGACAAGAGTGAACGCGTGCAGACACGTAAATCTATGCGGCCGAAACATCGACAGCGTCTTTACCTTTCGAGTTTATGCACGTCCGTGGTTTGGTGCTTTCAGCTGAACAGACGATACGTCTACTCGATTGATTGCACGGACGCAGCTGTCTGCGTAGGCTGATCAGTCGCGCTGTCGGGGGCCTGCTACTCTTTACGTGACGACGAACGTTTCTGTCGAATAGCACAATGAGCGTGATGCTTCCGTGCTCGTGATCACCGCCGCTAGCGGACGGGCCAACACGATGGATAAAATCCTTCGAACCAAGCGTACGCCCGACGGTGCGGTCGGTGATTTCCTAGTAAGCAAAAGAATGATGCGTACGAAGCAAAAACTCAGTCAGCGATACCCCTGCGGCCCCACATAAAGTGCTCCCGCTTCAATGCAGTATAGTGACTGTTCTTTGATAGAGGATGATAGCGAACGCGATGACGCAGATAACGACAAATATGGCGATATTCTTTCTCCACGCCATAGTGATCACGGAGGGCTTGGTAAGTTCGACGAGGACGAGGAATTCGATGATAATGAGTACAGAAAGATCTCGAGCGCGCAGACGTTGAGCAAGACCAAAAGAGCGATGGTGGCAAACGTGAGCGCTAGTAGGCTCTACACAAAACGTTGCGTCTCGGTGATAATCATGCTGTTCAACCAGCGGAGCTATTTATCACTAAACGCTGGGTTCTCATAAAGACGTCTGTCCGTGCTCGTTACCTGCACCGAGTCGAGAGGTTGAGTAGATGAACGTGCTGAATGACGGCGAACAAGGATGACTCAACTTTTTGATGGATCCACGATTCGACTATAAAGAATTGCGATTCTTCATGTGAAGCGAATAGACACGTAAATATAGTAACGTTTCTGTGATGGTGCTGATACCAGACGAGCTTGCGCTCACGAAAAAAAAATGATCTTTATGCCAGCAATAAGAACGCCCTAAAAAAGAGCGTTCGACGCACACGAGTTTATTCGACGACGACTATACCGAGATCCGATATGAAAGGAAAGCGCGTGATCGTCACAGGCGGCCTCGGTTTTATCGGTAGCCACCTGGTAGAAAAGCTGGTGGAAGATAATGACGTCGCAATAATCGACAACCAGTCCACGGGGAAGCGTGAAAACGTAGCGCATTTGATTAGTGACAACCTAAAGATCATCGAGGGGGATGTCCGGACACTCAATCTGGCAGCGATTTTTGAAGAGTGTGAGTATGTTTTTCATCAAGCGGCCCTGCCAAGCGTTCCACGAAGCGTCAAAGATCCTTTGGCCTCCCATGAGGCGAACATCACAGGAACGCTGCGGGTTCTGATTGCGGCCAAGGACGCGGGCATACAAAAGGTGGTGTACGCTTCCTCGTCGTCGGTGTACGGCGACGCCCCTGAACTTCCGAAGAGAGAGGATATGCCTTTAAACCCCCTGTCGCCGTACGCAGTGACGAAGATGGCTGGCGAATCCTACTGCAAGGTGTTCCACGAGATCTACGGCTTGCCCACCATCTCGTTACGCTACTTCAATGTATTTGGACCGCGACAAGACCCTCTTTCGCAGTACGCAGCGGTGATTCCAAGATTCATCACGGCGACGCTGAACTATTCGTCACCCATCATATATGGAGATGGCGAGCAGAGCAGAGATTTCACCTTCGTGAAACACGTCGTTGATGCGAACGTGCTCGCGTCCGAATCCAAAGAGACTGGAACGTTTAATATAGCGTGTGGCCGAAGCATTAGCATCAACGAGCTCGTCGCACTAATCGGCGAGATAACTCGTAAGACCGTCGAAGCACAACACGCTGCGCGTCGACCGGGAGACGTAAAACATTCGCTCGCTGACATTTCGAAGGCGCGATCGTTTGGGTACGACCCTAAGGGCACCTTCAAAGACGAGCTTGAATCAACTGTCAGGTGGTTTGAAAATGGACTTAGATCAGGCAATCAAGGATAAGTCTGCACGGATTGCCGTTATCGGGATGGGCTACGTCGGATTACCGACGGCGGTGAATTTTGCTGAAAATGGCTTCAACGTTATCGGTGTCAGTAGAACTCGCGACAAAGTCAACGCGATTAATCAAGGCTCATGCTACCTCAAAGATTTAGACATCGACGAGAGAGTTGCGAGAGTCGTTCGACGCGAGAAACTGACAGCGACGACTGACACCACAGAGGCCACCAAGAAAAGCGATGTAACCATCATTACGGTACCAACGCCAGTTACTCCAGACAAGAAGCCTGATTTGTCATTCATCATTTCTGCGGGCCAGGGCATTTCACGAGGCCTGGGTCCCGGCAAGCTCGTCGTCCTCGAATCAACAGTATATCCGGGAGTGACCGACGAAGTGCTAAAACCTGTACTCGAAGAGTCGGGGTTAAAGGCAGGCACTGATTTTGGGTTGGCCTACTGCCCGGAACGGTATAATCCAGGGGATGCAGCGCACGGCATCCTTGACGTCGTTCGCGTTGTTGGTGGCATCACGCCTCAATGGACTGAAATCACGGCGCAGTTGTACAGAAATAACGCGAAGGACGTTGTGACCGTCAGGGACATCAAGACTGCGGAAGCGGCAAAAATCATTGAGAACATTCAAAGGGATCTCAACATCGCGCTTATGAACGAGCTCGCTTTGATCTTCGAACGCCTGCATATCGATATCATGGAGGTGATACGCGCCGCCGCGACCAAATGGAACTTCAACGTGTATTATCCAGGCGCCGGGGTCGGCGGGCACTGTCTGCCTGTCGATCCTTACTACCTGGTCCAAAAAGCAGCAGAGTTGGGCTACCACTCTCAAGTGATAGCTGCTGGCAGAGCTGTCAACGACTCCATGCCATTCCACGTTTTGCAACTGATTGTGGATGCGCTTAACGAACAGAGCAGGGCAGTAAACGGCTCGAAAATAGCGGTGCTTGGATTGACTTATAAAGAGAACGTCAGCGACTACCGTGAGAGCCCGTCCGTGGTAGTCATTGAGGAACTCACAAAGAGAGGAGCGAATGTTCATCTGGTAGACCCGTATGTTGAAGAAAGCGTTCTAAGGAAGTTTGCGATCCCTGTAGAGATGGTTTATCCGGCACTCTCCGGAGCGGACGCACTTGTCCTTATGACAGCACATCGCGATTTTGAAGGGCTTGACTTACCAAAAATCAGGGATATGATGCGCACGGCCATAATCGTCGACGGGAGACGCATCTTCGATCCTGATGCAACGAGGCTAGTAGGATTTGTCTACAAAGGCGTTGGAGCTAAGAATGAATGAACCGCAGACGCCCATAACCAGCGGCACCATAAACTACCTTCTTGGTGACAGTGATAAATGAAGTTCCCCATACCGCGTTGTAGAATTTCCGTACAATTGGAGTAGAAATTCTTCCCGCAAATTATTCGCAGCATAATCGGGCCTTAAACTCGAGCTTTCTTGCCACGATTGCCCGTTCTCAACAGTAATATTAGTGCCATATTAGTGCCATACAGGTCGGTGCTACTATTTGCGTTATTCAGTGAAATGACTGGCCGATAAGTTGAATGCTTTCCTTCATGATTTGAGATATTGACTGCCGTAATTTGTGCTTCTCCTAAGGTGAGTGCTGCGGGATACTGATCCGTTCTATTACCGGTTCTGAGTATGCAAACTCCATGATTTTTTCTTTCGTTCATCCACGGTCCTCGTAATGCCTTCGCTCCGACCGAAAAGCTGTTTGTGATGTATGCGCACTTCTATCGGAAGGCGCACCACCGTTGCCCGAGCTACGTTTAGAGCTTAGGGTGAGGCCCACGCACTCAAATCCGAGCGGAAATCGGTTGGCTATATGGTGTCTGAGAGATGTAAGCGAATATCCACATGATGCGCTAGGCAAAAGTAGGGCAAAACTTTGCCTCATTTTCGAGGGGGGCGCTTGGCAACTGCTCCTACTCGGTCAAAAACGATACAACAGTGCGCTCGTGCAAGGCAATCTGCAATTGAGGGCGAATACTCAAGCCCTTCAAAGCCGGGCTGACTCACCCGCTTGACCACAGGATCAAACGCGCTGAACGCGCCGACGTGCGCGCCCGTCTTCAAGCCCATGTGGGCAACTTTTAGGGTGGGGGGCTTCGCGAATGTCATCGGTATCGGGCTTGAACGAGAGGCTGAGGCGGGGCACTTTTTTACCCCGCGGTCCCTGAGCGTTGTAAGAGCGAGCTGGGCGACGTGTTAGGCTTGCGCTTGGTTTACCGCCAGTGTAGACCTCAGCAAAGGCGCTGAATAGCGTTGTGCCTCAGCGAACGTGCATGGTGCTTTTGTGTCCTTGGGCAGGCACCAGCCAAAACCCGCCCCTGCATTAAGGAACAGAATAGAGTGGCCTAAATGTTGAAACAGACGCGAGATTGCCAAAACTGAAGTCCAAAGATCGTTTATAAAAATGGCAGAAGTATCCGATTCATGGACATTAGTGATTACGACAACTGGTATTACAACAGACCCACAGCCAAAGGATATCTGAAGGGTAAGAAACTTGGACAAATTTTGACATGTTAGGGTGTTTTGAACCAGATATGGTATTTGAATCTGGTTCGGATTTAGGTTACGCGTTGAGAGAAGCAGAAACGCGGGGAATTGACAAGGCGATCAGGTCAACAGGGTATGGCAATGCTCTCGGGGTTGTGCACATTCAGAGAGGGATTTGGATGCAAAAACGCTCATCTCTTCTTTGACAGGGCACAAAAACTGCTCGGGTATCGTCCCCGAACGAACGAAGTTCGTGAAGGACTGAAGCACGTTCACGAGTGGTTTGTTGTAAACTGGGACGATTTAGAGCGCGCTGTGTTTAATCTTTCAAGCTTTCGCAGCCTTTAAATAATAAGCAATCGAGTTTCTGTTTGCACATTCGTCGTGATCGTCGAGACATAACGCCGGCAAGGCGGGCGCGTTCCAGTAAGATTCGAACATCCTTCGAACTGGAACACCCTTGAACAATGAAAATCCTGCTCGTATATGACAAAGGAAATCTGCAGCCACTAAGGAGGTTTTTGGTAACGCAGAAAGCACACACGTCATTCGTGCCTGCAAGGATCCCTATGGCGCCAGGAGAGCTAAACGAACGTATAGCTGAAGTGCAGAGCGACGTACGCATTTGATGATGAATTGTTACAGCGCGTTGCCTACTAGCAACTGCCTGCGCGCTAACGTCATCTAAACCCTGAAATTTCTGTATAAGGATCGGCGGAAGTGATTGCTTCAGGCAGTGATCGTGCAATGCTGTGAGCGCAGATTTGAAAATTGGAGAGCCACCGAGATAAAAGCAACAAATTAACTGAGTGAGGCCGGATATGCCAACTTGTCGGCAATTTGGCACCGGGGGAACGCAGATTTACCCTAATGCGAAACATAGGATCTTTATTCAAGATTATGTTCAAATCGGATCGCATTGTGCTATTTGCGCCGTATCGACTATTGATGGCAAAAAAAGGAACTGTCACTCTGCAAGGAACAGCAGAACTGGCAGCCATATGTAATCATGTCCGGAATGACTGTGGGAGAGAATTCAACGATTGGAGCTTTTAGCTTGGTGAACCGAGTTGTCTTGAAGAATAGGCTGGTGCATGGCGCTCCGATTATCAGCTCTCCGCGACAGTCAGACAAAGATTCATGCGACGCGAAACTATGAGTGTTAAGATTCCCCTTTTCAAGATCTATTGGGATAAGCTAGACATCGAGAATGTCGCGAATTCGCTTGCGTCTGGATTGAATTGGGCAATAGGTGAAAATGTTGGCTTATTCGAAAACAAGATCAAGCGTTACGTTGGCACCAACTGCGCTACTGTTTTCAATTCAGGGACTTCAGCACTTCATTCTGCGCTCTTAGCTTACGGCATTGGACAGGGTGATGAAGTTATAGTACCCTCTTTCACTTTTGTCGCTACTGCAAATGCGCCACTTTTCGTTGGAGCAAAACCAGTTTTTGCAGACGTTGAGGAAGAAACTTTCGGTTTGGACCCAGAAGACGTGATGGAAAGGATTACAACTCATACAAAAGCAATAATACCTGTTCACTACGGAGGATGTCCGTGCAGGATCCGAGAGCTCAAGGAAATCGCCCAAGATAATGGCCTGGTTCTCATAGAAGATGCAGCCGAGTCTTTTGGCGCCAAGATCGAAGAATCACGAGTTGGAACTTTTGGCGACTCAGCAATGTTCAGTTTCTGTCAGAATAAGATTATCACCACAGGAGACGGCGGTGCGGTTACGACTGATTCCGAGCAAGTACGCGACAAACTTGAATTGATACGCTCTCACGGGCAAACTAAAAAGCCTCTGGGGCCGGAGCAAAACTACGGCTCGGATTACGTTACGTTGGGATACAACTTCCGGATGTCAAACATCGTTGCGGCATTAGGAATGACTCAGTTGGACAAGGCAGATGCCATCATTGGCATGCGACAAAAAAATGCGCATTATTTGACTTCCAAACTGAAAAGAAATGACGGTGAGGTTGTGACTCCTACGTCCCCTTCCGGGTACTATCCTGTATACCAGATGTACACGATAAGACATCCCGCGCGAGATCAGTTGATGTCACACCTGTTTGATAGAGGAATAATAACTAAAGTCTATTTCCCGCCTGTGCACCAGTCCTTTTTTTTCCGGCAAGTTTTAAAGTGTTCGAGTCGACTACCGGTTACAGAAGAATTGGCTACGCACGTATTGACACTCCCCCTATGGCCACACATGAAGGAGGAAGAGATGAACTACGTCGTCGATGAGATCTGTAGTTTTAGGACGTGATGGACATGCGCGAGCTCGCGGACTTCTATGCGGATAGCGTTATCCTCGTTACGGGCGCATCTGGAACCATCGGAAGTGGATTAGTCGAGAGACTATCTCGGTTCGAGGCATCAACCATACGGATATTGGATAATAACGAAACGGGCTTGTTTGATTTAGATCAGAAACTGCGTTCGCGAAAGATTAGAATGTTTGTGGGAGATATAAGAGATAAGGCGCGATTAGCGAGGGCATTTGAAGGAGTCGACGTCGTTTTTCACTGCGCAGCATTAAAACACGTGGTTTTATGCGAGAACAATGCGTTTGAAGCTGCCAAAACAAACGTATTTGGGACTCAAAATGTGATCGAAGCTGCCCTGGAGAAAGAGGTTGGGGGCGTCATATTCATTAGCACGGACAAGGCTGTCAATCCCTATAACGTGATGGGGGCAACGAAGCTAGTTGCTGAGCGCCTGATGCTCGCAGCAAATCAATACAAGGGCGCACACAGGACGAAATTCTCGTGTGTACGGTTTGGAAACGTACTCAATTCACGAGGCTCGGTCATGCCCATTTTTCGGAATCAAATAGAGCGAGGCGGACCGGTTACCGTAACACATCGAGAAATGACGAGATTTGTGATGACTATGGCCGATGCAGCTGAGCTTATAATGACGGCGGGGGCGACAACAAATGGTGGAGATATCTACGTTCCAAAATTGAAGTCTTTAAATGTGGTGGATCTTGCACAGGCGATGATTGAGGTACTAGCTGTGGAAAACGGCTATAGTCCAAGCGAGATCAAACTAATCGAAATAGGGAAGCAAAAAGGTGAGAAGATGTTTGAGGAACTGATGACTGAAGATGAAGCACAATGTGCTTGTGACGAGGGCACCTATTTCGTCGTGAATTTATGCAAGGAGGCGCGTCAACAAAAAGACAGTTCGAGATACAGCTCTGAGGAGGTACAAAACCTGTCTAAAGATGAAATCAAACAGTTGCTGAAAAAGATATATCGCCAGTGATTTTGCACGGCTACAGGAACCGTTCGTTTTTTGTAGAAAAACTCAACCTTTTTCTGAACAATTTGTCTGCTTGGTTGTCTGATTGACGACGGTCAACTGATGTTGACATTCAAGTTGACACGCATGTTACATAGGTTCTTACTTAAGGTTACTAACTTCAGCCGCTAGGTAACTTCTTCACGCAAGCCAGAATTCATAACTGTTAGCAAGCAGATGCTTAAAAATAACCAGATATAGTATGCAAGTCGTTTATTGAACAGTGGAAAACATGGAAAAAAGCGTAATAATTGTAGGCGCAGGAGGGTTTGCGAGAGAAGTATTAGGTATTTATATTGACTTAAAGCGTGAAAAAGACGTCATTGGCTTTGTAGAGGAGCAGAGTGCACGGGCAGGTGAACTCATCAACGGAAAACCAGTACGTGATACTTCTTATTTGGATCTAGCTTCAGAACAGGAGAGGCCGTTGGTCATACTGGCTATAGGCTCAACTAAACGCAAGCGACTTGCGCATAAGCTGCGCAATAATGGCTACTTCTTTGATACTGTCATACATCCAAGTACAATCCATTCGCGCTGGGTGCATATTCTCGAGGGAACGGTTATTGCACCAGGAGTTATATTAACTTGTCAAATCGAGATTGGCCGACACGTGATCATCAATCTTGGGGCACTCATAGGCCACGATGTTAAGCTGGGAGATTACACCACCGTCTCACCTGGAGCCAAAATTATGGGGCGTGCGACCGTAGGAAGAGAAGTATTTGTTGGCACAAATGCGACGATCTTAGAAAACATAGAAATCGGAGCAGGTGCTATTGTAGCGGCCGGTGCTGTAGTGACCAAAGATGTACCAGAAATGGCGCTTGTAGCAGGAATACCCGCTGCAGTGAAGAAGACCTATCGATCTGATGATGAAAAACCTTGGTGATTCATAATAGTTTTGTAATGGTTAGCAGAGATGTACACAAGTCACAGTGAGCACGTCGCCAAGAATCAACTATGTCAATCTCTCGGATTACTCAACAAATGAATTCATAGATATGGCACGATTAACTCGTTTAAAATAATACGCATGTGTAATAGTCACCTAATTCGTCTTTTAAGAACGCTCTTAGCGTGACACATCTGGCATTCAAATAAGCAAAGAACACGCATGATCAGCTACTCTTATAGTCCCTATCAATAAAACGAAAGAAATTAATTGAGACAATACAAGCTGAGATAGTAACTACTTAGACGTCAAATACGGGTGGTTCCATTTATATAAAAGGTATAGGGCGGACGAAATTCGGGAAATTACCTTCATCATTACCTGAAATGATATATGAGTCGATGTGCAACGCACTCAAAGATGCAACAATTAGCATCAAGGATATCAACGCCATATTTGTCTCGAACTTCTTATCTGGTCCACTAAACAAGCAACTGCATTTGAACGCTCTAGTCGCTTCTCTTCTTCCGGGTATGAATGTACCTATTGTGAGAATAGAAGCTGCTTGCGCATCTTCAGGGGCAGCTTTAAAACAAGCGATGTATGCAATTGGTTCGCTAAAAACCGTCATGGTTATTGGGGTTGAAAAAATGACCCAAAGCATCGGTGTTAAGCAAATTGATGCATTAGCCATGGCCTCGGATCAATTACTAGATCAATCCCAGGGACTTACCCTCCCTGCGAGCTACGGCCTAATAGCTCAGCAATACATGCGAAAATATGAGATCGATCACAAGGTGCTTGAAGAGGTTTCTTTCATAAATCATAAAAATGCAAATCTGAATCCACTTGCTCACTTCTACCATAAGGAAGTCACAAAGGAGATGATTAATACATCTCCGTTAATTGCCAGTCCCTTGAATTTGTACGATTGTAGCCCAATATCAGATGGAGCCGTCGCTATAATTATTTCGTCAGAAAAAAGTGGCGATAGGGATATAGAGATATTAGCTTCTCATTTTGTTACGGATTCGATTTCTATAACGCAACGAGGTAACTTGACATCTTTTAAGGCAAGCAGACTTGCTGCTAAAAAAGCGTATAGGGAGGCAGAAGTTGATATGAAAGATATCGATATATTGGAAGTTCATGATTGCTTCACTATAGGTGAACTGCTGGCCTTAGAGGATTTAGGATTCTGTAATTCCGGAGAAGCTTCAACGTTAGTTGAAGATGGCTATGTACTACCAAGTGGAGACCTACCCGTCAATACTGACGGCGGGTTGATAGGGAACGGCCATCCTATAGGGGCTACAGGTTTAGCGCAAGTTTATGAGGTCGTAACTCAAATTCGAGGAGAAGCAGGATTGCGGCAAATTGCTAATGTTGGTGTTGGTATGACGCAGAATATAGGGGGCGTTGGGGGAACAGCCGCAGTTACAATATTGGGTGAAGATTGAATGGTCTATGTTTGCGATAACTGTGACAAGCAATGGAGCTATGAAATTAAGAAGTGTATATTCTGCGGAAACGACATTCGGGAAGTGCTGCAAACCAGATATAGAATTGTAGGCTGTACGCAGGTCAATATTCCATCTCGCTATTACAGAAAGGTACCTTATTTTAGTTATCTTTTGGAAGATAAGGATGGTTCGTTAATCGCAAAGAGTTGCTATGAGGTGTTTAGCATAGGCGATGAAATCAACCTTAAAACAGATAAGTCAAAGGATCGGGGCGTTGGCATAATTGGCACTGGCCAAATGGGTACAGAGATTGCTGGATATCTCGTTCGTCACGGATATTCGGTTATATTGAAAACAAGAGATACTCAAGATAAAGACACAGCATTATCTAAACTCATCGGCAATCTATCAAGAAATAGCACAGCTGAACAAGTGGAACAATATGCCAAACAGGTGGAGATAACAGCTGACTATGCCGATTTAGAGAATTGTGCGCTAATAGTAGAAGCAACCCCGGAAAACCTTGATATTAAGAGAGATGTTTTCAAAAAACTCTCTGCAGCATGCAACAGGGAGGCGATACTTGCATCGAATACATCTTCAATTTCAATTGATGCAATTTCAAGCGCCACAGACAGACCGGAGAAATGTATAGGTCTGCACTTCTTTAATCCTGTGTCGAAAATGAATCTCGTGGAGGTTGTAGTAGGAGAGTATACTTCGGAAGATACAAAGGAAAAAATAATCGAGTTTAGCAAAGACCTAGATAAAGAAGCCGTAGTAGTTAAAAACAGTCCAGGCTTTATCGTAAATCGCTTGCTATTACCTCAAATTAACGAAGCCGTACATTTACTGGAAGAAGGTGTAGCAACAAGAGAAGATATAGATCGAGCAGTAACGAGTGGGTTGAACCATCCTATGGGGCCATTCGCTCTGGCGGATTTCATTGGGATAGATGTATGCATAAGCATACTTGAAACATTAAACAACGCATTAAATGGCGATAAATACAAGCCAGCAGACACTCTTTACAGTATGCGAAAAGATAATCAAATCGGGAAGAAAGTCGGCGAGGGATTTTATAAGTATTAACCCTCGAATCATTTTTTTTAGCGTATACATAAAAGCTACTATTGTAGATCCCCCCGAGTTGGCTTCAATAATGACGTCGCTCTCAATCACTTCGATTGCACCCGTCAAAGCAGAGGAGGTAAGAGCTCCTTACTCTCACGGTTCCTAGAATTTATCCCAGAGGACCAGCAGCTCGCTCATACCTCGTGCTCGCCAATTGCGGTTTATTTTGACACGCAAACGACCGTAGTATATGAGAAGGGCAGGGAAATTTGCTGTCAAAGAAGGCGAAATGATCGGTTATGCCTAAACCTCACGTTCGGGTGGTAGAACTCGATATTTTAAGGGCAGTTGCCATTATTATCATCGTTGTCTCCCACTTGAGCTTTTTTTTACCGACGGTAATCCCGGATTTTACGGTCGGTTCGTACGCACAGGTTTTCGTTACATATCTTGGTGTCGCACTGTTCCTTTTCATATCAGGGTTTGTTTTGTACCTCAATCACCCGAGTTTCTCTCAGCGGGGCGAGTTGACAGACTTTTTCAAAAAAAGAGTGCTCAGGATTTTCCCCCTGTATTGGCTATCTATTGCGTTAGTGTTTGTTGTTGGACGGCCGTTAGCTGATCTTGCTACTCGAGGCAACACACTGATTGTCGTCCTCGGACTGCAAGGCTTCTTGTCACCGAGGTTCGGCACGGGCATCATGACCGGTTGGTGGTTTATCGGAGTGATTTTGGTGCTTTACACGATATATCCGCTAATAATTGCACTTGCATCGGATGTCAAGCTCCCTGCTCGGATAGATTCTGATGTGCTAAAGTTCGCCCTGATGCTAATTGTTCCGTTCCTGATCCTCGCTGTAGCACACTTTGCCTTCTCTATTATCTCTGGTGATGTGTTTATTTTCTATGGCATTTTTGTGCTCGGCGTAGCGATAAGCAAGTATGACGTACTTGGCAAATACGGATTTCTAACGGACAATAGGACAAAACTCTTGAAAAACGTCGCGGTGGCGGCTGTTTCCTTTACGGCCTTTCTATTCATATACACCCTCTCGCTGCAACCCGCAAACGCATCCGCCGTATCACGCTTTGCGAGCTACTTTTCTTTTGTCATGACGAATGCGCTGTTTCTTCTATTCGCTCTGCTCACCTTTTGTCTGGTCCGCTTAGTTGTGGTTTCTTTTTCTAAAGCGTCCCGGCCGCTCTCTCGTGCGGTCTGGTATCGTGCGCTTCTCTTGATCTCTTTCTCATCGTATGCGATCTACCTGTTCTTTACGACGATTCTAATCCAATTTATGCACGCACTCTTGGTTACCCCGTTAACGGCGCTTGAGATCGACATCGTCCAGATCTTCGTCGGATTGCCGACGGTCGTCCTTATCGGTTTTGTGTTGCAGAGCACACAAAATGAAATCCTGAACAAAATCAGAAAATATCGTGCCGCTTCTTCGCCGTCGTCTGATTCGAACGAGTAACAATAACATCTTTTAATTTACAAGGTTTACTTTACAAGAACAACAACACTTTTGTCAAGCGAAACTTCCTTAGATAGTTATTAAGGGAAATGAACAAAGTCATGGGCGTGCTCCGTTAGAAACCGAGTAAACTTTTGCTAGTAATTGTATACTGTCGGAGCTCATTTCGGACTTTTCGCCTGGAACCGACACAATATGAGGATTTAAACGTCGAGTTTGCACTTCATGGGCTGCCCACTTATGTCCACGTTGCCTACACGTGACCTACTACGAGCTGGCAACCGCCAGCCGAAATTATTCTTAATGAGATTAATTGAGCTTTCTGTATCAACTCTATCTATCAACTCCGTATCTGGATCCATTATCCAAAAAAAGTCCTTAATCAGTCCTCGTCGTTACGGGAATAACATATTTAGTGGGTTCACTAGCGCGAAGATCAGAAAAAAAATATTGCTGATTGCATTTGCTGCTTAAGTTAAAGATGTTGGATTGCGACAACCTTATCTAGAAATCCTATCCGCACGCCTGCTTCTTTCATGCGCCGCCACAAGTTCCAGTCTGCTGGTTCGTAAAACTTCCAAGCGTCTATATCGTACTTGAAAAATCTCAGTTTAGACTGGTATAGCGTCGATATTTTCGAGATCTCACCTTCTCGAAGAGGGAACGCTCCGACCTCGTTCGATTCAGCTCCCCCCGCCTTGCGCTCGCGCATAACTTTTCCGTAAACCATCTCATAATCGCATTGCAAAGCGAAGTTCAGCAATGACTCAACATGGTCTTCGGTAAATTCATCATCATCATCCAAAAAGGTAATCCATTCTCCAGAGGACATCTCTAAGCATTTGTTTGCAGGTGCGACGCCTGCCACTTGCCACCTCTCTATACCGTCTTGTGGATAGGCTCCCCTCTTTGGCAAATTGTAAAACGTTACCCTGCTATCAGCTAGTGTTCTGAGGCGTTCTTCACTATCGTCCGTGCAATGATCACCGACAACTATTATTTCAAGATTCTTGTGCGTCTGCCGCAAAACGGATGGAATTGCGCGTTTTGTTAGCTCCCTGCTGTTGTTGTAGGTAGTAATCAAAACAGAAACGAGCGGCTGCTCATGTCGCACAGTCTTGTGTGAAGATGCTCTGCTCTGTTCAAGCAACTTCTTGTTCTTTGCTCGCTCAAGCTTATTCTTGGCATAGTTGTTGTACCGAAGCTCGTATCGAAGCCGCTTTGCTGCCGTCCTTAAAGAACCGATGAATTTAGCCGCTGAGTGGATTAAGACAGCTCTTTCTGTTGTTCTTCGTTTTGTCATCTGTCAAAGCTTTTTTGGTGTCGTGCGAGCGCCTCGCTTGAACGCCGTTCTCAACGTCGAAGCACCATACGGCTTGACGTGGGACAAGCGGCCTGCCTTTTCGGACTATGCGTGCGCATCCAGTTATTGGCTGCTATCTTCTTTGATGCCAAGTATCCGCGTCCTCGTCTCTAGGTTGCGCAGATCTTCGAATCGCTTTCATTTATGCCGCAGCGTCTTATATGGGCCAAGCCTTTCTTGCCAGTTTGCTCAACAGATTGTCTTGGTCATCTAGATGCTTAAGACCTCACCACCGGAATGTCGCGTTAATCATATTCCCTTTCGTATTGATAGCCTCATGTCCGGCCAAGACAACCAGTCTGGGTCGTTCCATTCTGTATATGAATAATGTAACCAAGATCGGGTGTGGCAATCCGTAAAACGTCTCCGACCCTGACGCATCTGAAACACTCACGAAGCATTTTTGCACCTTCATCAAAGGATAAATACTCATGAAATACTTGTTACAGATAAAATCTACATTATTGCTTTCAAAGGATAAACCCCGTCGGATCGTGGGCTAAGTTGGCATTTGACTCGATATACACGTTGATCCAACCTGTTATGCGTGCTCCAAGATCCTAGGTTAAACCTAACTCTTCCGCTCTTTTGTGCGAGTTTCCTAGCTTTCGGATTTGATGGTCAATTGTGATACAGAAGCAAGCCATCAACCGGTCTGCGAGCTTTGGAAGCTCAATGAGCCTGCATCCCGATACTGTCATAGTGTTTTTACATCTCCTCTTCTGCTGGTCTTGGACGCTTAAATAAACTGAGTATCAACTGTTTATCTTGCTCGTTTAGGCCAAATTTGTGTATAACGGCAGCGTATAAAACCAAGTCTACAATTGTTATCAGCGCCAGTGGGACGTTACCGAGATGCAGCAGGGCAGAAATAGCTACAATGACGGCTAGGCCGAAAAAGGCTGCCAAACTCGTTCCTCGGAACCCAAGAGCAAAGCCGTTTCGTCCCAGGAAAAAGAGCTGCAAAGCGAGCGCAAACGCTGCAGTAACTACTGTCGCAAATGATGCACCAAAGTAACTGTACTCGGGGATCAAAAGCACGTTTAAGCTTATGTTGAGAATGAATCCCAAGAAAGTTATTTTCAGGCCCAGCTTTTGCAGGTTAGCAGCCACAAGTGTGCTCCCCAAAAATATAGTCAGCCACATGAGCGCTGCGGACCAGATCAGTATTTGCAGAGCCGCGACAGATGGGTCGAATCTGGCCCCATAGAGGAGGTAGACGATCGGCTTTGCCCATATTGTGACGAAAAACGCCATTGGCATAGCAAGATAAAACAGGTATTTTATCGCCTGCGCGCAAGTGTCTCGAAAGGACAGCTTGGAGTCTCGGTGCAGCCTAGACAGCACCGGGAATATGGCGCTAAGAAATACGCTTGGAACAACGAGCGACGCCTCTGAGAGGGTATACGCAATGCTGTAAAAGCCGACTGCAGTCGTACCCTGGATAAATGATGTCATCACGACGTCAATCCTAAAGAAGATTATTACGCTCACTGCGCTGGCAGCCATTGGCCAAGCTTCAATTAGAGCACTTTTCCAGAAAGTGAAGTCGGCTTCAAGACGAGGCACAAAAAATCGTCGGACGCATATCAAGTAGACGTACGCTAATCCGATAACGGACCCGGACCCGGCCGTCAAGAGTACTAAGAGCGCAAATGCCACAACGTTCAAGTGCAGCTGTATCAGGATCACGGCTCCACAAAGTGGCACCACACTGGTTACGATCAACACTAAGGCCTGGAACTCAAGCTGTTCGAACGCTTGAAATATGGCCAAAAAGAGCGATGAAAGCGTGCCTACAATGATTACAACAGACAGGATGTAGACAACGAAAATGGTTTCCTGCGAGTACCCGATAACATTTACCAGCGCAACGACCAGACCGATGGCAGCGAGAGCTAACAGCACTTGCATCGGAATGAGGTTCGCCACATATTTGCTGGCTAGGCCTCTATCTTTGGCAACCTCTCTTGTAGCTAGCGTCGTCAGACCGAACGTCGCAAGACTAGCGAAAACTGCCGTGAGTGCCAGTCCAAGATTCAAGATCCCCAAACCTTGCGGGCCTAAGTACCGAGCAATGAGAATAATATAGATGGCACTCTCCCCATAACTTATTATCTGACCAATTGTCAGTAAGGACGTATTTCTCGCTACGCGTTTGGCGCTCGACATATTACTTCCGTAGTATCTTGATCTTCAGTAGCTAGACATTCGATGCGCTTAAAACAGCTGCTTGGAGGCCGCCTTTCTCGAACTGCCTGAGACTCTTGGACGTAAGCACTCTTATTTTTCGATACCAGATCAAGGCACATATGCTGACAGAAAAGACCGGCAGAACCTAAATAGCTTTGCGATTTCGCGACCCTTCACTTAACTTGGTGCTCGGTGATGTTACAAGCGGTATTCTCAATGCAAGATCATTTTTGAATGGCATAGTATCAGGCAAATAAGTTAGTGGATGTAGCTTCAAACTCGATGATCTTCTAACTAGAAGTCCTGCGTTCGAACCGTCAAGTTCTGAGGACTCCATCTACTTCATCGAAAGAGCAGTTGAGGAACTATGTGTAAAGCTGTAAGCGTAGATCAAAAGACAGCAGCAGCCATTGAGTACGCAACGAACAAAATGGACAAGGATACCAAAAATTGCGGTGAATGCGAGCGCAAAGCTCAAAACGCCAAACCCGTTTGCCCCAAATACCTGATAGCGAGGATTTAGGAGACAGCACTTAATGCAACGATAGAAATACGGGCGAATAAATAATAAAATGTATTTTTCGCGACGCGCCTTGCACGTGACATACTTTCTGTTCCCTGACATCAAAGCCGGTATCGAAATTCTTTGAAATGGAGAGTGGGCATCTCTTATCGTCTCTGGTCCGGAATTGATGATATGGAGATGTTCGGGTTTATAACCATTTTAGCCGATTCCAGAGAAACATATTGTCGCAACCTTTGCAAGGGGCGTAACCAAAGAAATCAACATTCGAGCAGCGTCGGCCACGATCTACGTATCTAGTTTATTTTTCGAAAAAGAACGGCGCTCTGCGACCTTTCGACCTATAGCTGGTGTTTTGCAAACGAGGGCGCGTGCAGTAAAGTATTACATCGCGTAATAGATTTTCACGCGGAAAGAGGAAAGCGCGCTGTTCGCGCAGTCGATAAGTTACAAAATGAGAACAAAGGTTTGCGCTATCACAATCGCTTACAATGACCCTAGATAGCTTACGCGTTTGCTTGAATCGCTCACAAGCCAGGGATCGCCCTTAAGTGGCCTCATCTTCATCGATAACTCTGATCAGATCTCTGCCCCAAAAACGAGCGCGTATTTCGCGTGCAATCCAGACAATACGAGTTTGCGCATTATTACAAAACCAAAAATTACATCGGTTCAGCGGGAGGCTTTCGTCGTGGGATGGCAATCGCTCACGAGAATGGCTTCGACTGGGTCTGGTTGCTTGATCAGGATAGCACGGTTTCACCCAATTGTTTGATTGCGCTGCTTAAGTGTGCCAAGAAAGGCGATTTACTCTGCCCCAATATTCGCGACCGCGATCGACCGTTATATAGCAGGCCAAGCGCTCATGCCAAGAACGTTTTCGGGAGCTTGTATCCGATCACGCTGTGTTCCTTCCGCTGCAAGATACAGACTTTTGGAATGCACGTTGTATTGATCTCAAAAAAGCGATGGATACGATAGGTTATTATTGGATGGTCCGTTCTTTTTCGTAGGATATGAGGATATGGATTACGGGCTTAAGGCCGTACGAGCTGGACTGCCGATTTTTTTGTGAGGGATGCTGAAGCTGTACACGCGCTTCCGATAAGCGGAGTAGTGAGGGACCCAGTGCTTATGGAATATCTCACTAATTCTCACGCCAAGGAGACCGATGTTTGAGAGAGCGAGCCTTCATTTCGCCGTTTTCGCACGCGTATGTGGAAAGCAAGTAACTCAAACGTTGGCAATACGTCGTGGCGCTTGTGTCCTCCTTGTCCTATGCTTCGTGCCGCAAGATCACAGCAAAGGGGGGGAATCTGCTTGACGATGACCTTGCGAATGTACGTGAAGTGTTTCCCATACAGGCTGCGGAATAGGTGGCCTAACAGCTCTGTTGAACAACTATGCCGTGAGATTCTGAAATAGACGGGAACGCCATCCACTATTCAAAAGCTGTCCGAGATCGAAAACGAATTCGACTCCGATAGATTCTTTGTTGGCGTTTGATAGCCTTGACACCCCTCGCACACGAGGCCCTTCAAGCAGCAACTCATATTCGATGTCGGAAAAAATGAAGTTGCCTAAGCTGTAGCGGATGAAGCGGTCTTTATAGCGTTCGATGCCTTGGATTACGTGAGGGTGGGTGCCAATGATGGCGCTAGCGTCTTGATCAACCGCCTTATGGGCTGGCGCTATTTGATCTGGCGTAAGATGGTGCATGTGCTCTTCACCCCAATGCAAAACTACAACGATATAATCCACTTCGTTTTGTAGTCGTAAAATATCTGTTTTGGGATAGTCGACAGCAATTGGACAAACCCCAGGTGTTACCGAAGTCGCATAGTTTTCCCCGTTTGTGCTTAAACAGCTGTACCCTAGAAATCCCAGTCGGATCCCATCTTTCTCTATTAGAGATGGCCTCCTAGCCTCTTGTAAGCCTCGACAGTACCCAAAGTAAGTTTTTTTATGCTGATTCAGTGCCTGCATCGTATCGTCAACGCCTTCCGAGTACGCGTCAGAAATGTGATTATTCGCTAGAGAGAAGAGATCAATGCGGGGCAGTCCGCACAACCGCCCAGGGTCGGCGTGTAGAACGATTATATTCAAGTTCAGGTTTTGCTCAGCGTCAAAGCGCACTCAAGGTTAGCAAATGTGATGCCATCGTAAGCCTCAAGTCTTTGAGCGAGTGCGGTATATCCTACGCTTAGTCCAAACTGTGTTCGAGTGAAGCCGTGGAGGCTTATATCGCCCAGTGCTAGCAACTTGGCTGATTCGGGTATCTGTGTCTCCAAGTCAAAGCCTGTGAAACATACTATTTAACCCTATCTTTTATGAAGCAACCTAATATACCGCTCGATATAGCCAGTGCTTCTAAATAGAGCAACGTCAGCGCAATCCGTCAGAGTATATTGGAAACCGAGTTGGTGACAGCAACTTGCACAGGTTATCTGTTACACCGGAAACAAGTGAATCGGTGGACGAACAACAGCATTAGATAACTAATGTTGAGGTAATACGTGGTCTCCCTTTCAAATGAGAGGCGCTGTTATACGCCAAGATAATGCAACTTACGGCCTCATCCTTATTCATCTTATTATGGAATCTGGGCGGTTCATGCATTATGCTCGTATCAGTCTCGTTCGATGCAGTTACTTACCGCGGTATTTTGTAACTACTGAGAGGTTTGCCATCGAAGAAGCTAGCTTCTTGTATAACACCTTTGCGCGTTCTTAGAGGACGTCGCTTCATTGAACCCTTTCATTTCTCCAAAGACAGTAATAGTTACCCACAATCATGCGCAATTCAACCGGATATGCTATAATCTTGCTAAGAACAGGCAAAATCCGAGTCTGACGCTATGAACGCACTCAAAGGCAGTACGCCGCAAGAAGCTTATTCGGCAACCAGCTGCCCCGGCCAAAGTGAAAACTATTATTTAAGAATTAACTGCGAATAATATTACATTTTCGACGATTAGCGAAGTAATTAGCTGTTTTCTCGCAAGTATTCACTGATCAGATGCTGCGCGTAGTAGAAAGGACCCACATAAGAAAAACGTTCCTTGGCTCCCTTTCAGGGATAATAATAGACTTCCGCGAGACCATTGCTGTAGACTCTATTTCCAGCACTGAGTGTAGGATAAGATGAGAACTGCGGGTAGCTAAGCTCACCACTCGGCGAACTTAGTAAGATACTGCCGCTTTGCACGTTTGCAGGCCCCAAAAAGACGTAAGTATGTGTAAGTGATTGGCTTGGACCAGTAAGATAATAGAGCAAGTCCAGCGGTATCCCATTGGTTATAAGTTGAACGTCCATTCCACTCAGGTCGACGCCTACTGGCAAGGAGCTGGTGGAACTTGAAAGCCATCTGGCCGCATATACGTTCTCATCTGGAGTAGGCTTCTGCACTAGGTACGACCAGTCGTGTCCGCCAGGAAAAGAGTATTCAAGAGTTCGCTCACTTTGGTTTTGTGACGGCAAGAAGGCATAATTAGACGGATGCTCTGTAATCTCAAAGATGGTACCGGTCATGAAGAGAAAATTCGGAATGAGGACGGCGATCACGGCCGCGTATTTTAGCTTCAAGACGGTGTCCTTGTTCGCGCGAATCCAACTGAAGGGGATATCAACGATAGCCAGGATACCTAACACGCAGCAGGGGGCCAGAAAAAATGACGCGAGAGCATACAACCTGTCGCCGTTAATCGCCGATGCGAAGGCAGGTGCAATTACAGCAAGCAACATCAGCCCGAAACTTGCAAGCGAGAGTACGAGAAATTGCACAGTCACGGCATTGCGCCGCCACACCGTGACGGTCAATCCTACCGTTATCAAGCCTAGTGTGGCAATTACCCAGTAGTGGGCGACCACGTGCAGAAACGACAGGTATGAAACACCGCTTCCAAACGTCGCAGCAACAACTGGCTCGTTATTTACGGCAAACAGCTCGCTGCTGAACGAATTAGCCACATGTGCCGCTGTATCTACAAGCGCTGTATATGATGCCCCGCCAGCAGTGAGCGTGTACCAGGCAAATATGATAACGATCGCCAATACAGTTAATGTTCCACTGATTACAGATGCCCGCTGTGCTGGCGCATTCTTAACCCCCGCTAGCAAGGATCCAATTAGAAGGACGACGAGATAAAACACGAATACGTATGATGTCGAGTAGTGAGAGACTGCCAAGCTAGCTATAACCACGACCAGCAGAGCGGTTCCATTCAATCCCCATACACGGCTGCCCAACAGCAATAGTAGTGCCAAAACCAAGAAGAGCCCCGCAACTTCCTCTCTTATAATCATCTGATCGTAGAATACGTAGAAAGATATGAAGAAGAAGGAAGAGAGAAATGCCCATTTGTGGCTGAATTTAATCTGTGTCTTCCACAGTTGATACAGCCCCACAGGCACAAAAGCGGCAATGAAAGGGATTATGAGCTTTAGTACCCACACGTTGTCAACGTCGAGCAGTATGGAGTAAACGTTCGGTAGGAAAGCCACACTGAGCATCGAGTAGTAGTCGCCAACGCCAAACGTAGACAAAGCAAGGCTTGGGTTCCAAACCCCGCTCGCCTTTACCAAATTAGCAGCATAAAGCTCACCGAAAATATCCAATCCAAATAGGTTCGAAGATGCAAGCGTACGGCTGTATAAAAGGGCAAGTGCAATAGCAAAAATGTAAAGTGGATAGAAGGGTGCTGAGACCCGCCTGCTTACGACGAGTACGACAACGACAACCGCAATACTCAGCATCGAAAACAACGAGAGAAGAGAATCGAGGTCATACCTGATGATGAGCCCTCCGAGGATACCTAGTACTAGGATCAAGGCTGCCCCAAGTGCCGGGGGACTCCTAACACGATCAATCAACTCGTCAACGCCGAGCGCGGTGATTTGAAAATGCGGGGCGCCTTTCTTATAAACAAAAAGACTCAACCCAGCTAGAACTAGTGAGAACGTTGTGGCTAGGGGAAAAAGGGATATCGGGCGGGAGATGCCGAGTATGGGGTACACGAGATTCATCGCCAGTGGGACAAACATTAAAAAGGAGACGCTTAGTCCGATGAGAAACAGCACTTTTTCCAACAGATTCATTTTCAACCGCACAATTTGGATGAGCAAAAACCCCGGCACGGACGTGAGAAGCATGAAGCCAAGGACTTGTCGCAAAACAGGAATGTTGAAGATGATTGATACGTCCGCTAAAGCTATAAGTGACAGCGTTAGCGCACATGAACCTCTCGAATCGAATGTCACCATAATCGCATTTTCGTTAGTTCATCACGTGACTGTTCACTGAGTTAGAAACATAATCTGGCATATCCAGAAACCGCTTGCGCTAGCGCTATATGTCATCTTATGTTAACCTTCTTGCTTTGTTCGCGCCTCTACGATTCATATTTGACTAGAGGTGGGGCGGTGGTTACGAATTATACTCGATCGGCCTTGTAAGATCTCTTGGATTATTCATTGGTTTAGGGTACACGCGTGGGAGCTGTTTTTACCTTCTCGCACAAAAGTCTAACTCCCGATCACTCAAGACTCTCTCAGATATCACGCATCACCAATTTGACACTGGGCCGCTCTGGCAAGACAAACAGATCGCAATAGACCGACGATTTTCATACAATGTAATAGCCCAGATCTAGTCCAGTTTATAGGATTAGCTTAAGTGGCAGTGATTATGTCAATGCGAGACGACCTCGCATTACCGCATATACCTACGCAGTTAGCTGAGTCTAACTCCGCACCGTGACGCGGTCACGGAATTTGGTTACAGTTTGCTCAGTGCACCGCACGAATCTTTATTTTGCAGTGGACGACCGTGAATCTGGCGGGTTCTTGCTAGGTCCTCTCATATGCGAGGGGCATACCCCGTGCGCACTGCTTATTCTTTACATGAAGTGTTTTTGGGACAAGACCTGGGACCTGAAAAACCGTGGTAGTCTTAGTCTCGCCAGGCCAATAAGTCGCCTTGTCGGACACTGAATTACGGTCGATATTATCCGATCATAAAACCAGAATCCTTTTAGCATAAAGGCTGCGGATCCTTTTATGCTGCTCAATCCCCCTACGACGTGCCATTTTTCTCATATGTATAAGGCAACAACTAAAAGTCGCAAAAATCAGTATCCAACTCGAATACATAGCATGCGCGGCAATTATTATAGCCTAGGATCAAATGAGCAAGGTCTCCCGCCGTCAAGCCAATGCGTGAAATGCCGCGTGAGACGTAATCCTTGCAAGGGAATCGCTTCAGCCTAGGCTTAAGACATTCTTGACGATCACGCGGAGGCGATCAACTTTAACAACGCAGACCAATCGTGAGGGGGACGCTGACAGTTATGTATTGTTGCGCGCTCGTATCAAGCCCGTTACTAGAACGCCACTCAATCTAGTTCGATTTCATTCGCCTTTTATTACTGCATCCATTCGGCTGTATGCGGCCGAACGATACACCGTATTTGATAAGCGTGGGGCGGTGCACGTTCCGAGTCTTGTAGGTCTGCTTGCGCCGCTTTTCACTTTCGCGAGCCGCGGCAAATCACCGAGTTAGTTCGCAGAGAGTCATAGACCTAAACAAGCTTCACCTCGAGATGGCTTATAGCCAACTACACGGCGCTTCTAACAGCCTCCACCCCAACATCCTCGACTGACATGCGGCTTACGCGCGGACTAATAGAACACAAGGAGAAAAGCTGTCGAGAAGACTATCCTGTTGAGGCCAGAATGCGGAAGACTATCCTGTTGAGGCCAGAATGCGGATGAATTATATACGGCGATACCCCTCCAAAAGTGTATGCTTGCCTTCCTAGTGTTGGCTGGGGGGCTTGGTTGCGTCAGGACTGTTGTTCATATTTGCCCCACCAATTGCCGTTAGCCTATTCCATAACGATGTGACGACAGCCCTGATTCTTCCGCTGAGCATCTTCTTCGAATGCTTGAACCCCATTGTTGTCGACTTTTTTCGGGCCTTCGAGCAGGAAAAAAGTACTCCGCTTTAACGTTTCTCTAAGCTTACGCGCAAGTAGCTTGGTAGCCATTTTGGGGTTACAGATTACAGGGTGCCGTCATTGGCTCCTACTAGAACAACTCTTTGCTGTTCTGCTAATCGTTACCGCGGTCCTAATACGACACAGTAGATTAACCGTATCATGAGCATTTTTAACGATATGTACAGTAAGCGGAGTAGCCATTCTCGCTCATTGTGACGGTGCTCGTGACAGATGCAACATCAACAGGCGACAGGTGCATAGTGATCTTCGGCTCCACTATCATTCTAAGAGCAAATCAGAGATTTTGGCTTCCAAAGATGGAATTCTCCTTTGCGCGCCGTCGTTAGCGTTCGCACCTTTTTTCTGCATCTTCCGCGGTGTTACTGAGTCCCGCTGAAGCCGGTTCTTTTTTCTAAAAAAGGGTTTTTCTTGAGAAGCGGGGCATAATCGCTCGCGACGTAAATTATACTCGTCAACCACAGTTGCTTTATTGAATGAGGAAATAGGTACCAATTGATCGAGGCTCGATTTGCGCTTGCGTGGCAAACGCATGAACGCAGAACTGTGCAAGCGCTTTATTTCGCTTATGCAAGAGGCGCGAGAAAGACATACCCTTCAGCCGAGACGGCCATACGAAAATGAGTACGCAGGTTTGCGCAGTAACGGTCGCTTACAATGAACCAGGAGAACTAGCACGTTTGCTATCATCGCTCAAGAGCCAAAATGCTCTCCTGAATGGACTTGTAATCATCGACAATTCAGATGAGCGGTACTCTGGAGAGAACAAGAGAGTCTTTAACATCAATGCTTCTCAGTACGTTTTCTCGCGCTACCACAAAACAAAAAACAATATTGGGTCTGCAGGAGGTTTTCGCCGTGGAATGCAAATTGCACACGAAAATCGTTTTGAGTTTGTGTGGTTGTTGGATCAAGACGGCATTGTTTCCTCAGGATGTTTGACTGAATTATTAAGGCATGCAGAGGAAGGCGCTATACTCTGTCCGAACATATTCGATATAGAGCAGCCGCATTTCAGCCTACCTAAAGCATATGCCGTTAACTTCCTAGGAGGTTTGTACCCAGCAATATGGCGTTTAAAGCGCTGTCAAATTCGCACGTTTGGAACTCACGCGGCCTTAATTTCAAAAAAAAGCCTCGATACTATAGGCTATTATGATGATTGCCTCTTTTTTGTGGGAGCTGAAGACTTGGACTACGGATGCCGGGCTACAGAAGCGGGATTAGTGATTGTCCTCGTGCCGAGAGCTAAAGCTCTGCATCGAGTGCCACATATTCCAACAACAAAGCTTATGAAACTGCTTCCGCGAGTTTTGCTCGGCGTAACAAATACGCACAAAGGAATGCCATGTATGAAAACGAGGTCTGCTGGGGCATTTTCACAAGCCTATTTTGAGAGTAAGCGTCTAAAATACTGGCAATTTGGAATATCGATCGTTTTTTCTTTCTGCCTAGTGCTTCATGAAAAAATCAAATCAAAGAGTGGAATATCCTTGAAGAACACGCTACGCCTGTGGTTACAATGTCTCGCATGTAGCTTGAAAAAGGAATGGCCCTACAGCTCGATCGGCGAATTATGTCGCTCCATTCTCCAATAGGAATTTTGCCGTGTTGTTTTAATATTGTGACATGGGACACAGAGGATGTGTGGGTAATTGTGGGGTTTTCACCGAAATTCTACGTTGGAATTGCTAGGCCCAGGGCTTTTGCTTTAGCGCTCCTGTTGAAGTCTGTGCTAACGAAATTATCGACACCCCAGATCGCAACAAACGGCTACTTGGTTCCCCTTTTGTTGCAATAGGTTGGATTGGAACATATATACGCAATATCCATGCTAACAGCTTTTAGCAGGCGCGGCATGGATAGTAAGTACAGCATTGAATTTTGGTTTGATCTCCTGCTAATTCCCACAAGCTATAATAGGTGCTGCCAGTTCGTTGAGAAAGGTTGCAGCAAGCGCGGATTGCACATAGATAATCCACTGAACTGTGAAGTATTTCAAGAAACATTGTAGAGATTGTAAATAACGAAAGCTTGCGTGAGCGTTTAAGAGTTAGAGCTTATGAACGGGCACGCTGACTTAGCAGGGACATCTCCGTTCAAAAGACTGTAAATGCATACAATTCCATTGTATTATAAAAAAACAATCTGTCGCGCTGTTTGAGTACAACTTTTTAAGCGAATACCCTAGGTACCACACTCCTGAGAAGGTTTCTTTGATTTTGCCTATCGCGCTTCGCCAAAAAGAGATCGTTACTAAAAGAGAGCAAAAAAATGATCAGGCGAGATGATCTATCGAATTAGCAAGACAACAAGAACCGTGGTCAGGCAGATTACTTGCGCAACTGTGTGTTCGCGTTCAAGTGCTTCGTTTGCCGGCTCATTCGAGGTATTCGTACTGCGAACTCAGTCGGCGCAGATTTCAAGCTTTTCAACTAGCAGCATATCGCATTGGTTTAGTGGAGATTAACAAGAAACCAGTCTTAATAGCAGATCGTCGTGCTGGTCGGTCGCAACAATAATTGATTGGCATATATTTATCACCAAACGGGGGGCTGTGATGACTGGTGTGGTCTCTCAAGCTGTGCCCCGCGAAGACCCATTTCTTAATCGCACCATTCGTGCTCCTTTAACGTGTTTGTGACTAAAAGTCAAGATAGTAGTTGCTTCACGAACAGCAACTTTAAAATAAAGAGTACATTCCTGATTCAGTATCTAATGCAGCAGAGAGGAGCATACCTAGTATGTGATTGAAGCACGAAGAGGAGCTTACAAGCAGATCATCAAGAAGATTTTGCCTAGGCAGGTTCTCATGAAGTTAATGCGGCTTTGAGCGTGATTCTAATTCAAGTGGAAATAGCAAATCAGATACTGGAAACCCGTCTACTATGCTTCGCCGCGTCGATGCTACGTACATTTTCTCTTTAATCCATGCCAAAATGAGCCATTTGACGTAAACTGATTGTCCGGAAATGCCAAGAATTTAGGGCTGCCGGTTTTTCGCTGCCGCTGGGCATGATCTTTCTTAGCGATTTCGAAGTAGATTCTCCCATATCTTAACAACATTTTCGTACCGAAACTCTTTTTCAACCAGCTTGCGAGCATTGATGGATACTTGCACGAGATTCGAATAACTCAACGTTTTCACTATACCTTCTGCGATGCACGCCGCCGAATTGTCGCGAAGGAGGAAGCCGGTCTCTTTGTCCTTAATTACGTCCGGAATGGCACCAACGGACGTGGCAAGGACAGGTGTTCCACACGCCATTGCTTCGAGCATTATGTTGGAAAGTCCTTCGGTGTACGAGGGGATTACGAGCAGTTTCAGTTTGGTCAAACAATGTGGCAGTTCATTGTGCGGAAGCCACTCACTAACGCTAACCCTGTTGTTGAGGGAATTATTGTCGAGGGAGGTGCGGACGGCATCTTCTAAGTCGCCTTCGCCGATGATAAGAAAATTCACATCCTGCCGCTTGGCCAAGGTCTTTGGTATAGCTTCAATAAAGTTGAGTATTCCCTTTTCAGCATCAAAGCGTCCGATAAAGCCCACAATGTCCCTTCTCTGCTCGAGATTATTCTTAAATGTAAATTCACTAAAATTAAGAAAATGCCGGTGGGCTATTGTGATTTTACTTCTATATTGTCCCACGTAGCGTTCTTTGATCGAATCTGAATAAAGAATGATGCGGCTTGACAGCAGACAGCTTGCGCGGTGTAAAAGAGACATAAAAGTGTGAAAATCGGCTCTTGCCAAGCTACTATCGCAGGATGATTGAGCCAAAAGCAACCAAACGCTTCGTCCCGATATTCTGGCAGCAAGTCCTGCGAGAGGCAAGAGATCTGCACCGAAGAAGAAGATCCACAAGTCTACCCTTTTACCAACCGTTGCCAATTTGTATGAAGCGTTGAGCTGCACGTAAGCGAATCTCAGGGCTCTTAGTACTATATTGTGCGGAAAATCCTTCGGCTTGCGCTCGCTAAATTCACGGATCCTGACTCGTGTATCATCCTTGAAGTGCTCGTACCCGGCATCTCCTGTAATTAGGTAGATATCGCTGGCGTTTGGGTATACCACATCTACTAAGTTAGAGAGCGGGAGAACTCCAGTAAAACCGACAGAAGGTGTAAGAATTCCAACCTTCGGTTTTTCTCTTTTTTCTTTCATGGATCTGCAGGTTTCAAAGCTTGTGGTCGTGCAGTTGCTATCATACGTTTTTTCTTCAGTAGCGATATTGCGTCTCCGTTCACGCGTGGCAAGAAGAGACAGTTTGGCCTCAAGAAAAGTCATGTTTGCGTGATAGCATTAATAAGCCTATAATCTTGATATTATTAGTCCCCATCTGTTGCCACCATTTTTTGTACTCTTGACTCAAGTTGCTCCGGCCTGTGCTCATCACATTCAGACGGCTTTTCGAGCGCGCGCGACGATTCTTGCTAAGCGCTTCGTGTATCGTTACGCTCACGAGCGTGGTTTGCACAGGAGTGATTTTTAAGTCGATGCGCCACTCCGGACGTCGAGGAGGACTTCTCAAATGTGGTTGCTAACCTTTGAATCCACAAGTTTTGGCTTAGAACCGGACCAGAATACGGCAGACTTAGCGGCCCAGATCGACCTCGCGTCGACGTAAAATACCAAAAGGTGACAATACAGTTGGGGTTATTACGGCTGAAGAACGTACGTCAAGAGTTAGCCGCATTGGTGTAGTGGCTAGATAACCAATCTCCAATTCACTTTTTCCTTATCATAACGCACACGAATGGGTTCAAGAAGCTGGACCAAAGGCACAGGGGAATGTTGTTCACATAAATGGGCGCCAAGATCTTATAAACCCGCGCGAATCCGGAATCAAGTGTTGCAAAACTGAAATAATTTCTCGAAGACAATGCTTCGATGCACCCCTCTTCTTTACGCTCATTGCAGAATAGGCGCCGAACCTCAGGATACGAAAGGAGGTGGTAATCCCCCCACGTCTTATGGATAGTCAATCTCGTATGCTTGTGGATAAATAATCTTAAACGGCGTTTAGGACCCGCACGATCAGTTGGTCCGTGCGCTATGTCGACAGGAAAGCCCTTATTTGGACAATGAATAAATATTCGTCCACCTTGCTTTGTGACGCGCAGAAGCTCATTTGCAAACTTTTGACGGATTTCTTCATAATTGCTCAACAATGTGCACTGCCCGATTTCCGTACCAATGTGTTCAATTACCCCAAACGAATAAACAACATCGAAAAATTCAGCGGGAAATGGCAGATATGATGCATCGCTGCAAAAGAAATAGCATGAATCATAGCCCATCTGCTTCCAGTATTTCGATGCATATGGGAGGTCTATCCCATATGCCTCATATCCTTTCTCTCGTAAGATAAGGATCTCTGAGCCAAGGCCACACCCTACGTTAAGCACCCGCTTGACCGGTTCGCTAGCAAGGAACGGCTCAAGCCACTCCTTATACACTCTAGGAGCTTCGGCCTCCTGTATTTTCACATAGCCATCTTTCCCAGTATCGATTGACCCGGTAGGTAGGCCAATTGCAAAGTCAAAAAATCCATTTTCATTTGGCACGAAATCTAGACCACAGTCAAAACAAGTAATGCTGCTGCCGCTATTTGCCAGACCGTTATGGCACCTTGGGCAAACTAGAAATGTCGACAGCTTATTGAAATTCATTGATTGGTTAGTCTTAGCGCTAAAGCAGTTCTCAGACAGATTGAGTCTGGATCGTTATATAAGATAATTTTACCGATCAAGTCCGCTAGAAAGTGATGGTGGGCCACCCCCAAACCTCTTACGGTGTCCATTTAGAGACGGGCACTTCGCAACATAATCTACGAAGCACGACAAAAAGCAACTTGTCTCATCATGCGTGTATGAAGCCCCAATCTCAAGTAAAAGACACTGCAAGGGCAAGATAAAACAAACGCACAAAAAACGTCTGCTTACAAAACAGGTGCCGCCTTAGTGGGTTTTTATTTTCAGTAAGATAAGGCTCAACGCCAATAAACCATTATTTCCCTGATTACCATCATTAGATACACTAAATCGTTGAAAAGGCGATTCTCTTGAATCCATTACAGTCGGATCAGTTTTATATGCAGTGGTGCTGTTGCAAAAACTGTTAGCTTCCAAACAAACACTTATCCGGGAAGGATTTGCCCAGTTACATACTGCATCCCGACGCTCACCCACCACTCATACACCACAAGCAAGTGCTGCTTCTGATGACGTAAAAACACGAAATTATTAGTGAATTGGGAAAATTATGAAAGTAGCTATCATACCTCCGACGAGCAAAACCGGAGAGTCGACAGTAAATATGCATCTCATTCACGGCTTGCTCGGGAGAGGCGTTGATGTAAAAATATTGCAGCATTTTGTACTAAACACTACGAACAGGAAGATTTTTCTGGGCAGTCTGTTACTGAAGCGTTTACTAAACGACGACTCCGTCTCTCTCGTCCATAATGTGGATAACCTCGGACCATTTCTCTTTCGACACAAAGACTGGCAAATAAAAAAAGTGCTCACTGTTCACGATATTGCACCAGTCGTTCTGCCGCCTCAATATGAGCGAATCGTGCGCGATCGAATCTTGCGATTTTATTTTACCACAGTGCTCCCAAAGCTTATCGACAACTGTGATTTGATCATAGTTGACAGCTTTTCTACGATGACGGATTTGACCGCAAAATTCCGAGTCAGTAAAGAGAAGATTGCAGTTGTCCATCTAGGGGTCGATACATCTTTTTTTCGCCCTAGCAACGATTGCAGCCACGTTTTGAATAAATATGGCTTGCGAAATAAGTTCCTACTCTATGTTGGCACCGATAGTCCCAGAAAAAACCTAAAAACACTCATTAGGGCATACGTTAGCATTTTCCAGGAAATATCTCACGATTTGGTGCTGATTGGACCGATTAGCGAGAACAAGATACGAACTTACATCGAGTCGAGCCGCCCCGCGCCTCACCTCAAAACGGAAGCGCAGAAAAGGATAATTTTGCTTGGACACATAGCTTATGAAGAGTTGCCAAGTATTTACAGCTCTGCAAGCGCTTTGGTCCTTCCCTCTCTTTGTGAAGGATTCGGCTTTCCTCCGTTAGAAGCGATGGCTTGTGGGACGGTAGCTGTCGTTTCCAACAACAGTTCTTTACGAGAGATTGTGGATAGCTCTGCCATACTGATCAACGACCCCCTAGATCCTAAAGAAATTTCAACCAGAATTCTAGAGGCGCTTGAAGAAGAAGACAAAAGCGACTTGAAACGGCGCGCAATTCGTCAAGCGCAAAAATTCACGTGGGAGAATACGGTACAAAAAACTATCGCCGCCTACGACAAGGTAGTACAAATGTAGCTGTTTTTCACACGTAAGCAACAAACAGCCGTTAAGCCACTTCGTGAAGTTAGCTATTTCGTTAGGCCAATGCGTTGTTTGCAGTCAACATAATAGAACGTTCACACATTCATTCTGTCGACAACGCCTGATGCTTTTTGGCGCGACGCGTACGGTTTCAGTTGGCGGTGCACTGTTTCCACTGTTGGGTGGCACTCTTCGATGTCACAGATCCGTGCTGTTTAATGCGTTTTCGTTGTAAACCTCTAGGGCTTAAATCGTCTCGAATAAAATTCATGTTTCGCCTCCCGACTTTTGCGAAATATCTAAGAAGGGCATTGAGCCGCATTCTACGCGAGGGCGAAGAACCAAATCTACTTCCAGACCGACTTCAATCATTTTTTGTTGTGAGGTCCTTAAGGTGGCGTTCATCGACGGCGGCTCTCAAAGGCAGCTAAGAATGCGAACAAGTTTAACGTCGACATTCCCAGAACCAGAAAATGTCAAGGCTTTTGCGAAAAGCGAATGTTTGAGTACTCCAAACTTCACATCTTTAACAACTGGCCAGATCACGCGATCTCAGTCATAGAAGCTTCGCTTGACGAAGAAAGAATTGAGCCTCTCATGAGGTTCTAAGGACGAAGCAGAGATCGAAGCCAATCTAGTCGACGCTAAGCCCGCAGTTTAGCTTCTCGCCTAATACTTTGCTTTATCAATCCGCTCCCAAGACGAGTTAGCCCGCATTCCAATAATCGCTTACCATCGAACCTAGTTCTTCCAGACACCGCACCCGTCATCGCTTTTTTGGAGATAGTAAATGGTTACGAGCTCGAGTTGTTTTCGGTCATTTGTGGCAGACTGCGTGTTCCAGTCTACTCGCTCGCGCTTAAGAGGCTTACGTACACCCGCTCATAATCGTCGACTACTTTGTCCCAAGTCCTGATTCGATCACTAAGCGGACCTACTTTTGGATTGCGATCCTTTATGTTGATTATGAGCTCTGCAAGCTCCGTTGAATTCGGCGGATAGTCGATGCCAAAACAACCCGGTTCGTCTAAAAACTCAACTAACGCGGTCGTTTTGGCCACAATACACGGTATTCCCATAGCCAGAACTTCAGCAACTTGGATGCCAAAGTTTTCCGAGCGAGAGATGAGAAGTGACATATCCGCTTTCCGGATTTTTTTGTAAAGTTCTTCGCCAAACAAGAATGGGTACCAAGAGATCGACGATTCTATACCCAGTTCGTTTGCTAGCTGAACCAGAGTAGACTCATAGCGTCCCTGACCAATAATGCTGAGCTGTGCATCTCTGTGAAACTTTCTTTCTAACTCACCGAGAGCCGTCAAAATATGTTGAACACCCTTTAGTTCTATTAGCCAACCGTAATAGAGCAACGAGATGCGCTCATTGTTACTCGTATCTGCCCCCAATGTCTGAACAGGGTCAATCCCGTGAGGAATTATCGCAATCTTGTCATTTTTCACGCCGAACGCTCGTTGTATGCACTCGCCTTCAAATTGCGACGCACAAATGATTTTGTCTGCAAATTCGAACGAGTGCCTCCCGATAAGCTTGTTATAAATGTTCCACAGGTATTTTCCAGAGTAGGTATCGTGCGATTCGGGGCCATAGTGTGGGGACAATACTACTGGACACTTCTCACGCCTCAAAAAAAACATCAACTCAGAAGTTAGCAATGTTCCGTAATCGTGCATGTGCACGACGTCGGGGCTCAGTCTTTTGAAACTTGCTTTTAAGTACAAATACATCTCCGGACTCAAATTATGGATGAATTCGCCTAATCTCGACTTTATTCGTATTATCTTGAAGCCACTGCAAATCTCTTCATTAGGCAAGTTCATGGGATTGGTTTGAAGGACTGTCACTTCGTGCCCTTGCCTTACAAGGTTCGTCCCTACCTCTCGTATAGTTTTGTTAATCCCGCCGCCGCTGGTAGTTTCCATTGCGTTTGTTAATAGAATGTGCAAGTATACCCCCCGTGGCCAAATGCACGCCGAATCTTAAAGGATTGTGTTAATAAACTCTACCATTATGACATCTCCTAAGAGATGTTACCAGTTTCAAACTTCGTTTTTCCTCCTAGCGTTCGAAATCCTCAGCTCTGCTTTGATGCAAACGAAATAAGAGTTGTGTCGTGTTGTTGCAGGCGGAAAAGTGACCAGAGAGGTGATACAGCGACAGGGCATCAGAGGCTGCAACAGACGGAATCTGTATAAAAAGAATATCTTCATCGTTTCTCGCAATAGCTATACCAAAGTATTAATCTTCTGATAACTGTGCACAGCCATTTTCGCTTTTTTCTTCACTATCAATCTTCGCGAGAGTGATCTGATCCACTTAGCTTGATAACTGCGATTCAAGTTTGTTCCTATTTCTGTTGCTTACTCTCATATTCAAGTCGATGCGTGGTTCACTGGCACGGGTACGCTCTTTTTCTTTTGGCAGGGACCGGCGAACGGAGGTTCTTAGTTCTTGAAACGATGGCTTGGATCAGTCAAGTCCTGGTGATAACCGGCAGGACTCTTTGACGGCCTTCTTGCGACAGTTAGAACTTTTGATACGGAACAGAAGCGAATGTGAGGCTCCAGCGCCGCATAAAAATGTGCAAAAAATGTGTTCTCGCTGTGCGGACGGCACTTGAATAGTTCCGGTGGTCTCCTTTTCTTGCTTTCTTTTTCCACCATTTATTACAGATTTCAACAACGCCTATGTTTATCTTTTGAGAGACTCACTTGCAAGTTTAGGGAGGCAACTGACCGATCTTCGGGCTACCTTGTAGTCAAAAACTGCTGCTAATTCACGATTGAGGTTAAATACGGCTATTTTACCTTGGACGGCTCTTACCTGCCACAAAGATGGGCTCTTCAATCAAGTTCATGGACTCGAAGGAGGTTGTTTTTGAGCCGAGTCCACGGTTCAAGCAGTGCAGACGCTGTTATCGATGCTTGTGCAAACTCGCCTATCAAGTCTCCGATCTCCGCGTTGTTGGGATTTCCACGCTTGACACGTAGTGACAATGAATCGTTTGCTTTGTATTCCTTGGCTTAGTTAGCACCCACTATCGCAGCGAGGTATGGAAAGATATCTTTCGTCCATTGCGCGCATCTTGGACGCTCGTGGTGCGCTTGGCGATTACGTCAAATATCACCAGCTGTCATAATTAGGCGTAACGATATCTTGATATAAGACCCATTTCAACCACACGGCATAACATCGTTGCGCTCGAGAGCCTGATGCCAATGCCCGCCAAGCGTTTGAAAGAACTTGACATTTTGAGAGCTCTCGGTATTTTTTTGATCGTATTTTATCATTTGCCTGAGGACTTAGCCTTGCCACTATCACAGGACCCAGCTGTTAGGGCCGCTCTCGGCTATGTCGGTTTGTTTGGAATGGCCCTTTTCTTCTTTTTGTCTGGTTTTTCCATCGATCTCAACAATAGAGGGCTTATTACGCAGACTGATGTCTCAAGGTTCTTTTATAAGCGAATGAAACGGATTTACCCGCTGTACTGGGTGTCCCTAATAATAAGCTTTCTAGCCATTTTGGTGATAATACCGGCACTGCACGTAAGCTTGTTACCGACGCTGCAAGCTAGTTTGCTCGGTCAGAATGGTTTGTCGCAGAGCGACGTGATGATATGCTTGTTAGGTGCACAAGTGTTGTTATACCCCAGATTCATTAACATGCCCAACAGGTGGTTTATTGGCACAATTCTGATCTGCTATCTGCTTTACCCTCCGATTGCCTACTTTTCGAAGAACGATGTTAGAAGGGTAATTCTAGTATCAGCAATCCTTTTCTTGTGTTTGGTCGCGGCTTACATCGTTTTCAACGTGGTTGGCGACGTTCATCTCTACATCTACTTTTGTGTTTTTACGGCAGGAATTATTGCAAACAGAGCAAATCTGTTCTACAACGGCGCTATTACGAATCGCCTTGTGGCATCTTGTGCATTGATAGTGACTTTTCTGATCTTTGCACAGGCAGCTTTGAACTACCCGCGTGACGGAGCCCCGCTAGACGTAGGTTTGGGCCCCGGCCTGAACAACCTTGCCGGTAGTGGGGTATACCTCGTCTATCTAACCACAATAAGTCTCCTGTTTGTCGTTGTCGCGTTTTACGTCGCTAAAGCGCGCTCGCCGAGACTTGGCAGCAGGGCTGGCGCATTCTTCTTTTTCGCTGCCGTCGCATCCTATTCCGTTTTCCTATTCTCTCAACAGTTTGTCGTAGGGCTACAGTTCGCCCTTCAGCGGGTGTTGCCTTTCGGAGAACTTGAGATAGCAGCTATCGTTGTTTTTGTTGGATTGCCTGTACTGTTTGCAATTTCGTATTACGAACAGCGTGCAGAACCCAAAGCTGTTAATAAAATTCTTGAGTTCATCAGGCCGACCGTTCTCAGGGAGCACCTGCGGCATACTCTCTTGAGGCGGGAGAGATGAAGTGGACAGAGTGATTGCTCTATATAGGTTACAAGGTTTTAAACCGCCTCTGGCCGGGCTGTCCACATTATTAGTTGAACGTCAGTTCGGGGAAGAAAGGTATTAATTAAACAATATCTTGAAGGTCTCTGCAAAATCGAACATCTATGCAAAGAGGGTGGCAGCTTCATTCGATATCAAGACGCCAATTTTCTCAGTGTATCCCTCATTATTTGCACGTAGGCTAGAAAAATACGACCTAAAATGGGTTCTTTAGCACAGCTGGGGCAAAAACTGCATTTGCGAGTAGCAGAGCCTGTTGAACTAATCACAGCTTCTTCTGCAAACAAAGGAACGACCTTTTAACCGCGGCTATCTATGAGCCCAGTCGACCACGTGATTGAGCTATTGATTTGTAAGTGATCGCGAAACGACAAACATAAATGCCCGTGTTCAGCAAATCTACAAGATTCGATTCAAACTATGAATATTTTAGTGACGAATTCCATGGAAACCACGGGACCTGGTGGCATAAATAAAATTGTAAGCGAGATATACGAGCGCCTCGCAAAGCAGGGAAATATCGTAACCATTATTCAACCCAACGTACTTAAGCGACAGTCTCAAGAAACCTATCGAAGCTGCCACATAATCACGGTCAATTCAACGCTAGGCACGATATTTCACGAGTTAACTCCACGACTGTTTTTTTCCTTTGAACGTATACTAACGCAGCTAATGTCAGACGTTGTACACATGCATGGTTACGCCACATTGTTTTCGGTGCAGACTTTAAATCAGCTAAAGCGCAAGAGATACCTTATAGTATATTCTCTACATTTTGATTGAATCCCACAACTCGTTCGCGGGGAGGCACTTCTGAAATGTATTTAACAAACACGTCGGGAACCGAAACTTCGAAATTGCAGATCAGAGAATATGCGCGTCGAACTTCGAAAGCACAAATGTGCAACACATATTTGGAGCAAGCGACACGAGACTCGAAGTCAGCGCCCACGGAGTCAGCCGCATTCATATAGTGCTGAGAGAGAAAAAAGATTATCCGACCTGATATACTTCGGTTATCTCTTCGCTGAAAGGTGTCCAGTTTATTCTAAAAGCCCTCCATAGGTTAAAATACGGCTTAGGTGAGTGTGTGATCCTCACAATAATTGGCGATGCAGACTACAAACTGAATTAGTAGCCGTCTCAAAAAAAATGAAGATAGAGGAGTCCATAGGCCTGGTATCCTTTTTTACCCTTACATCAACTGCAAGAAAAGCTTGAAAACGCGGATATTTTTCTACTGCTATCGCGTTCAGAAAACTACGGCATAAGCGTGGCCGAGGCGTTATCGATGGGCGTCGCCTGTATCGCCACTAAGACAACGGCATTAACCGAGTTCTTGAACGAGCCCGGCTGCTTCGGCATTAGCTACCCACCTGATCCATCCGCACTGGCGGAATTAATAGTTAGGGTGCATAGGAGCAACGTAAGAACGGGTCTTCTGAGTGACAAGATCAGAACGTGGGACAGAATCGCACGAGATTACGAATGTATATATGAGAATTGCCTCGATGTGAGACAGATATGATCCCATGTTTGAAAAATATTGAAAGATCGCGAGGCCGCGCGTAATTAGGCTCAAAAAGGACTTATTACTCTACTTAATAACCGGTGGATCATGTCTGTACAAGTATTTGCTGGCGTTAAAAAAACCACTTACCATATACGTTACAACGGACGTGTTCGCTGAGCTGAATTTTGTTGGTCTTGAATCTTTCAAGAGTCTGCAGTGATCCCCTCTTGCGGGTTTCTAGCTACAAGAGTGACACGATGGCTGTTTGGTAGAGGACTTTTTCCAAGTTCTGCCGCTTTTGTTTGTTCAATCTGGCGTTAAGAGCCCCTCATATTTAGCAGGCTGAATATTCATCGCAATTGCTTTCTATTTGTTGCTATTCATAAACAGGCCCTGTACATAGCAAGCTCGTGGAGACGAACCGTCCAGCGAAAAGAATAGCACCCAGACTGCGGTATTGCTAAAGCAACTTTAGACAGCTGGCGCGACCGCATCTTTGTTTAAAGAGAGACCAGAATAACGCGATGACTCACATTCGTCACGCGCCGACGGTGAGTCTGAGCGAGGCGTTGGAGGGGGCGTGGGCGGCGTCGCCGGAAAAGACGGCAATGTAGAGGTAGGGG
>PMIN01000175.1 GCA_003158275.1 Methanobacteriota archaeon | reverse complement strand
CTGCGGTTTAACGCGTTTGACTGCTCGCACAACCTCGGCGCGAGACTGACTGACGCCGAAAAGATCGCTCTCGTGAGAGAGCTCAGCGCCTACGGAGAGGTATTCATTTCGTCAGAAACCGACGTTCCAAAGCAAATTAGAGAACACGTTCTCAACGTGCCGAATAGGCGAATACACGACGTGCTATACTATGCGTCGTTGTTCATCACCGATACGCACACTATGGCGACCGAAGCCGCACTTCTGGGCACGCCGACAATCCGGAGCAATGCCTTTGTATGTGACTGTGACACGGGCGTCTTCATCGAGCTTGAGCGCGAGTTTCAGCTGCTATTAAACCTAAAGACCGCAGCCGAAGTCGCGGCTAAGGCGGAGCAGCTCATTCAGGATCCCCATACAAAGGAAAACTGGCAAAAGAAATGCGGTAGATTGCTAGAAAGAAAGCTCGACATGGTGGCGCTGATGGTGTCGCTCATTGAAGGTTATCCTCCTAGTGTCGCCCGTTTGAACGCCGCCTCTGCTTATCGGGGGATCCCTTTGCTTGAATAACGTGTGTAATAGGTTGTGATACGATGCTCTTGGAAGTACTAAACGGCATACCGTCTGATGTCAAAGCAGAACTCCTGATAATCGGTCTATTCCTCCTTTGCATCGGGGCAGCCGTGTATATGTGGCGGGCAGGCAGTGAATGACAGAGCGATCTCAGCTCTCTCTCCGGTGTGTGGCGGGGTACCCGTTGTTTGTCTGAGCAGACGTCACCACTCGCGGTGACTAGCGAGACTCCTCATTCTTTCGTTTCGTCTCCAGTTGTTCCGACATTCAACGAAGCGCCGGTGACCGCCAAGAAATAGCTAACCTAGTCTAACTGGATCACCCGACTTATCTCTATGAACATTGGGGTGGATTCGGCCTCAACTGACGGCGCGACTGACGCCGTAACGACATATTAAATGCAAGCGGGCGAAGAAACCCGCCCGTTCGGTTCGTGATTGAGGGGGCGCGTGGGGACAAGGCGGGCCCTGTTAACCTCGCTAAGAAGTGCGCTTGGTGCTGCAGCTCAGCTCGTGATGGTGCGTGAGTGTTTGTATCTCATGTAAACGAGGACGATAATAGAAACAACCACCATCAGGACAAAAAGAGTAGTCAAGACTGCCGATGGGAGCGCGAGGAAATTCAAGGGTGAGAAATCGGTTTGCTTACTCACTGCCGGAACCAGGAGACCCAAAATGCCAACAATGAGCAGCATGTAGAGAATGACCGTCTCAATCATCGAGATAGCGTCCTGCGAGCTGTTTGCAAGTCTTGCAAGAACGGCGTCTTTCTCTTGGTAGATGAGTCCCAAAATGGCCACATCGCCTACGAGTGTTTCGCTGCTGGAGTTCTGCTGCTGAAATAGCAGGCCAGTGATGTTCGATCCCGTCAGGTGCTTGATACTCTCTCCCTCTGGTGCTTCATAGATGATGCCCGCAATGGACGCTCCGTTAAGAATCTTCATGTCGACTCGTGCTCCGGTCGTGAGCTGCTCCTCACCAGTGCTCTTGTCGCGACAGATGATTCCAACAATCTGAGACCCGTTCAGGAGCCCTTGTAGAGGCGAGCGCGGAGTCACTCGTGCGGCATCGGCGTTTGCTGATTCGCGCGCTGCGTCACGCTGAGCTTGCTCCCTGTTCTGAAATATCACGCCTTTTATTTTCGCACTTCTGAGGATTCGGTCATCGACACTGGTCTCGTGTCGGTACACGATCCCCGTAACCCGCGATCCGCTGACGAGCTTGTCTTCTATTGAGTTCTCTTCGCAGTAAGTGAAACCGCTGATCGGTACTCCGTCGAACAACTTGACGCCAATCGCAAGCCCGCCTAAAAGCTGTGTATCCGTCGAACCCTTGTGTTGGTAGAGGACTCCGGTGATTACAGACGAATCTTCTGGAAGTTTCATTGGCTCAGGGCCTCATCACGATAAAGAAAACCTACAAGCTGTCCGGCTGCCGTCGAAAGATCGCTCACGTCGTTCAAAAGTTTGACATCAGCTCCACCTTGCTGCTGATAAAGGAGGCCCTTGACCGCTTGTCCGCTGACGAGTTTCAGCGCCGTATGCGCTACGCGCAAGAGCTTGAGCCCGGGCACGCTCGTCTCCTCATACAGCACGCCGACGATCTTTGACCCCGCCAAGAGTTGCACGTCGGCTGCCGTTTGATCTCGGTAGAGCACGCCGGTAGCCGTCGCGTCGCGCAGGATATTCACGTCGAATTTTGAAGCGCTTACGAGCTTGACTTCGTCTAATTCTTTTTCAAGATAGGTGATACCCGTAATCTGTGATCCGCCTAGTAACTCCAGTTCAGCGTTTTCGCGCTCCTGATAAAGTACGCCTACGACCTTCGTCGAACTTCGCCATCTCATGCCATTAGACCATTTTGCGTCGCTGCTGCAATCAAAGCTCTCTTATTATTTATTCCTAGCTAAAAAGTGCGCTTTTTGCGAAATCCATCCCTCAGCCTCTACCGTACCAAAAATTAGCACGCTCAGAAGTCCCCAGCTAAGCGCCATCGTGTGGCCCACCCGACGCTTCCTAACGACACCATAAAAACAATGTCGAACGTGATGAACATAGTAAAGCCAACGGCATTGATGAAGACAATGCGTTGTTCACTTCGCCCGTTGAAAGCAGTTTCAAAGCATAAGCTGAGGTCTAGAACTTGGATTCATCGCAGCGCGTTAAATTTGCTGGAGATTTGTGCCGGACTTTCGGACAGAATCTAACACAAAGTATCCATGCGCGTCTGCGTGTCTCGGAGCTGGGTCGGCGGTTCAGTTAGCTGGCTCTGCTGGTCAGTTTTGGGCGTCAAGAGCTTAGGCGCTCATCACTATCCGAGAAGCGAGTTGTTTACCTATCTCATAGTAGTGGACTAGCTCGTTTTCTGAAGGCACGTAATACACTTCTAAGTCCTGGAGCACTTCAAATCCGCACGCAGCGATGGCGTCAGCAAGCTTCTTGGAAGCGCCGCCTCGCCACCCCATAGAGCCGAAGGTAATTGCGAGCTTTTTCTCTCCCGTTTTGTCAAACCTGAGCCCTTTAAGATAGTAGACTAGGTCCCCAATGCTCGGGAAGGGTTCGTTGTGCATCGTCGGAACGCCAAATAGGACGAGTTTACTATCTAGGATATCCGTTACAATCCCGCTTCTCTCGTCAGCGTGCAGGAAATACATCGCGACGTCGACGCCGCCGGCGATTAGCCCCTCGGCGAGGGCATGGGCCACCTTTTGTGTGGAGTAATGCATCGTGTCGTAAACGATCGTGGCCTTGCTCTTTGACGTTCCAGTTGCCCAGGCCGCATAAGCTTCGATAATCTTGTTTGGGTCGGTCCAGATTTGCCCGTGAGCAGGGGCTATCACCCGTATTTTTTCGAGTAACCCGAGAGTAGCGACTTCGTCGAGTTTTTTGAGCACAAGCTGGGACAGCGGCGTAATAAGGTTGGCATAAAACTTTTGTGCGGCTTGCATAAGCACGTATTCTGGGACGTCGGAGTCGTATCGTCGCGCCAAGCAGAGGTGCTGGCCAAAAGCGTCGTTTGAAAATAGTATGCCGTCCTCGTTCAGAAAGGTGAACATGCTGTCCGGCCAATGTAGCAGCGGCGCCTCGAGGAAGGTACACGTTTTGGCGCCGAGCGCAATCTCACTGCCGGTCTTGACGGTCGTGAACTGGATCTGGTCGAGTGCCGGATAAAGCCTTTTCAGTCCCTTCGCGGCAGTTTCGGTGCAGTAAATGGGCGCAGTCGGAAACTTGTGGTGGATCTCAGTCAACGCCCCGCTGTGATCGAGCTCGATATGGTTCTGAATGACCACGTCGAGTGAGACTGGTCGCCCATCCTTTTCGCACGCATCTCGAATCCGTGCCCACATCTGCGCTGATGTGCCTGGGTACGTGTTGTCTATAAGGGCCGTGCGATCCTCACCGAAGACGAGATACGCGTTGTACGTCGTGCCGTGCAGCGTATAGCCGTGATATGCTCGTATGTCCCAGTCCAATACGCCTACCCAGTAGACGTTATCCGCAATTTGAACAGCATCAGCTTTCATGTTGTTACCTGCCACAATCAATATGAAATGCTCCGTTATTAGTGCTTCGCTGCGCATTTGCGAATCAATGCGAGGAAGTCGGGCGCAAAAGCATGTTTTTTTATATTGCGAGCCAATACTGTTGACAGCATACCTGTGATGTCTGAGATATTTAAAGCGCGATAGCGCGAATAAAGTCCTTTTATCGATTTGAGGTGCTGGGCATGGGGACCACCATAATCGTCGGCGGCTTCTTTGGAGACGAAGGAAAAGGCAAGATCGTCGCGCACGTCGCGTTTGCTGACAAGCCCGCGATTATTGCCCGCGGCGGAATTGGCCCCAATGCAGGCCACACAATCGAGGTAGGTGGACGAAAGTTCGGTGTGCGCATGATACCCTCCGGCTTCATTTATCCGGACGCGCGACTGCTCATCGGCGCAGGCGTACTTGTTGATCCACGCGTGCTCCTTAGCGAAGCGGGAGCACTCAAGGTGATAGATCGAGTTGGTGTGGATTATCGCTGCGCGATAATCGAAACAAAGCACATCGAAACAGATAAGCAGGATCCGTACCTTTCGCAAACGATCGGGTCAACCGGAACTGGCTGTGGCCCAGCTGCAGCTGATCGAGCAAAAAGGACAACAACACAAGCACGAGAGGTAGCTGAACTCTCGCCTTTTTTGACGGATACAGCGGCTGAAGTAAACGAGGCGCTTGAGGCGGCGAAAAATGTGATTTTAGAGGGTTCGCAGGGATTTGGAATCTCTCTTTTCTACGGGACGTTCCCCTATGTAACATCAAAAGATACGACAGCCTCTCAAATTGCAGCCGATGTCGGCGTCGGACCGACGCGTATAACCGAGACAATCGTGGTCTTCAAGACATTTCCGACACGCGTCGGAGCGGGGCCCTTTGAAACACAAATGAGCGAAGACGAGGCAAAAAAGTTAGACATTGAGGAATTTGGTACCGTTACCGGCCGGCAACGGCGCATCGGCTGGTGGGATCCCACCATGGCAAAATACTCTGCTATGATAAACGGCGCCACGCAGGTGGCGATAACCGGGCTGGACAAGCTTGATCCATCCGTTAAGGGAGCGAACCAGTACGATGAGTTGTCCACAAAAGTAAAGACGTTCCTCCGCGAAGCTGAAACGGCAGTAGGCGTTCCGTTTACACTGCTTTCGACTGGACCAGAGCTAAAAGAGATAGTTGATTTAAGAGAGGAGAAACTCGAACACGCATGATTATACGCCGCCTTAGTAAGCGACTGACATGAAACGGGAGTTACTGAAAATATTGTGTTGTCCTGTCTGCAAAGGCACGCTCGTCCTCGAGGTCGAGAGCGAAGAGGCGGGAGAGATTATTAAAGGCACGCTCTATTGCAAGGCTTGCGGTGTGTACTATCCTATAGATGAGCGAATCCCTAACTTACTTCCGCCTGAAATGAGGTAAATTATGCAGAGCGTGTTTATAAACCGGAAGGGACTGCAATCTATCGAAATCGAGGAACCACTAATTCGGCTTCCGCTTAGGCCAGGCGGCAAGGCGACTCTCGATATCGATGTGGTCAATTACGAAGCTCCGACCCATATTTACCTCTCATCGCGTGGAGCGATCAAAGACAAAGTAACATTTAACCGCAATAACCCGTACGTCGATGGCGAAGAACTGCTTACCATCACCGTCGCAAATCCCCCCGGTCAGCAGGAGCTTTATGAGGGTCAGGTCAGCATATCAACTGGGTACGGTTCACGGGAGGAGAGCTTCATTCTGCAAATCGGACAACTCGAAAACGAGCCCCCACCTGACGCTATTGAGGTCGATGAGGCCCTCTCGCGCATGGATTATCGGAGCAAGGCGCGTCCCACTAGAGTTTTGCAACCTTCAATGCAGCTTCAGTTGCCGCATCTTCATGTAGACGCAACGAGAATCAGAAGAATGAGAAATCTTCCCTACATTCTCCTTGCTATTGGTGTGATCATTGCGCTGATATTGTTAGCCGCAGGCGGCATCAGCTACGGCGTGGCGATCCTTGGCTTTATCGTCGTGGTTGTTTTGGCGTACTACACGTGGAGATTATTAGACTGAAAGGCGCAAACGGAGGCCACGTTACGCTGCGCCTCCAATGCGCGTGCAGTTATTGTGTTATTTGCTGTTGTCGGGAAAGGCATTCTGAAATCAGGCCGCGCCTTAGTCTGGAGTATAAATAGCTTTTCGGCAGCGTATTAGAACGATAACATCGTCATTGGCATTGTGGAGAGGTAGAAGGATGCGATACGTCGTCGTCACTGGNNTGGTGGGGTCATGAGTGGCCTCGGTAAGGGCATCACAGCTGCCTCAGCTGGCAGACTTCTGATCAACCGCGGACACAACGTAACGGCGATCAAGATTGACCCATACATAAATATCGACGCCGGAACTATGAATCCTTTCCAACACGGAGAGGTATTCGTCCTCAAGGACGGA
>PMIN01000234.1 GCA_003158275.1 Methanobacteriota archaeon | reverse complement strand
GGTGTTTCTAGACCTTGCCTTGTAGCTAGGGAGGTGAATCAAGCAAGAAGCAGGCAGGTGTAAGGAAACGAGGCAACCGTGCACCAGATGTGCACGCTACGCCCCAACCGAGGTAGTGCCCATTAGCATATACATGTAATAGCATTCATATTTAATATAATTATCCAATAATATTTATCATAGGATATCAGATGAAGTTCTTGCGCGGACTACAGGCCGTCGCAAAGTCTGGAACACGCGCCTCTCAACTTAGTTGCGCAGATAATCTGGGACGTTATACCGATCATCCTCCGAAACTTCATTACAACGGAAAGAGTCACAAAATAGCAAAGCTGAAATGCTCGAGAACGCACGTTTACGCGCCGTGCACGACCATTACGGGAACCGAAGCGGTTCGGATGACCTTGTCAGTCACATTGCCAATGAGCAATCGATCTAAGGCTTTCCTCCCGTGCGTTCCGACGACGATGAGAGCGATCGCGTGGCTCCTCGTATAAGCATCAAGTTCTTCGGCTGGATGCCCCTCAAGCAAAACGTCTATGATTGTGGCTTCGGCCAGCCCTCTCTTTATCAGTGCCTCTCGCGCTGCCTCGAGAATCCGTCTCGCTTCCGATTTGATGATCACGTACGTTTCTTCCCACGACGCGTCAACGGGCCGGGCCCCAAAGCCTGTTATATCCAAAACGTACGCAACGTGGACAGTAGCTCCTGTCAGCTGCGCGATATACGCACATTCGTCAAAGACCGCCTCCATAAGCGACGTACCGTCGGATCCGACTAAGATGTTAGCAAAGTGCATTCATTTCATCCTCGTTCAAGCGTGTTTCTTAACCTGGCTGACCTCAGTGCTTTGTTTCGCACGCGATCAATGCCGCGGCGCGTGTGTTTGGGAAGGGCTTAGTTTTGCGAAGAACTCAAGTCCTTTCTGTGACGCAAGCACGGCTTTAAGTTGCGATCGATGCGTAAAAACGTAGAGGAGGCTCCAAAAACGGCGTGGCCAAGAACTCGACGTTTCGCGTATGAGTCGCTGCAAACGCACGTCGTCAATGCCCGCTATCGAAAACATCGCACCGGCCGTATCGGCGTACTCCACCGACTCAGCGAATCCGCGACCTATATCAGCCTCGTTGCTCCCCCGGATATATACAGCGCCCTCTGAATACTGCGACCCGTTCGCAAAGAAGTTTGTCTGCCCAGAATCGACGATTGGCGTCATCGTGAAAGAACGGAGATCTTCGGGCAGATTGGTATCAAACGCGAATTCCCATTTGTTTGGGTGCCACGTATGGGTCACGGGGTACCTGGCAGGGTTTGGCGATAGTTCGCCTTTGACCCACTCGCTGATAGTGAGCGTTCCCCACGTGTTAACCAGCTCTTTGTGCTCGTTCATGTATTTTCCGGAGGTAGCGACCCGCATCGTGCCCGGGGGCTCCGGTCCGGTCTGAAAGTAGTATGACACGTAGGCGCTGCGGTGTGCGGCAAACATCGTTAGCTGCCGATCATCCTCAAATTGCGCCATAAACCAATCCCAGCCGGGAGGGTCTGGTTTTTTCGTATTGTTTGCGGCGCGCAGGACTGCAGAACGCGGATTTCCGAGGAGGGCGCCCCACTGGTGATCAAACCAGAAGACCCCTTTATTAAGCGAAATCGTCCTCGAATCAAGGCTCAACTCGCTGCCTTTGGCTAGGATGATATTTGGAATTGAGTAGTAGAGGGTACCCATACCGTCCACGCACGGCATGCAGCCGTTGTCGCCCTGGCACAGGTATCCCTTGCCTGCATCAAACGTCAAGTTAATTGAGAGCTCTACGGGCCCTTCGACCGCCTTTTGCAGACCCCACGCTTCAACAGTGAGGGGCCAGAACGACTCTTTTCGGACACTCGCAATCCGATTTTTTCCTAGCTCGTAACGAAATGGGTCGAGACCGCAGCTGATGAGGCCGGTTGTACCTGCGATAACGATCGGATCCGCTTGATAGTGCCGACCGCCCGCGTCGCTTATGCCGAGTTGCAGCTCGACGACTTGGTTCTCTACGTCGCTGAGACCGAGCTCTGCAGCCAGGCCCGGCGGTAGCAGCGCTACGCGGAAGAACATGCATTCCACGCCGTATTCGCTGCCTGCCTCGTCCCAGCAGCTACCGACGAAGAAATGCCAGCCAACAGACGTTCTAAGCTGCGGCAAGTGGTCGCGAGGGAACTGCAGATCCGCTGCTTTTGGCATCGGCTCGAATCCCTGACTCGCGTTCAGGCCAAGAAACTTGCTCGTAATTACGTACGCCTGATGCACAGTGAGTTCGGCGCAATAGGCTTTAAGATTTTCATAGCGTCGTTTGTAGTTCGGGTTGTGAGATTGTGGGCGGGCGAGAAGCCAGTCCAAATACGTGCGCATTCTGCTCCCGAACGCCGCGCTGCTGTTGTTCTTGCTGAATATCTTTTCAATAATGCTTTCAGGAATGCGGGTAGGGTCGTATGCGCTCATCCACAGCGCGTTAGCAATATGTTCCGCCGTTTCATCGTCAAGCGTTGCCTTGTCAGCGTGAACTTCATTCATCCGAATGACCTCCGCTCGCGCGCTTGCGCGTGCTCAAGATTGTGCACCTATTTGCGTGACCATAAGTTCAATCACCTTGGCCTACCGTGCCGGCCTCTTAGCGTGAGAGCCCTGCCTAATTATCTTCTCTGTAACGAGGGTCAGAGATTAAAGCGTTCCTATCTGATGTGCGTGAGACGAAGACTGGCGAAGTGCTGCGTCCAACAAGTCACGAGGTAGCGCGCGATCTGAGCGCAGCGGCATCTTGGAACGGCTCGACGGATCCACGTAAAAATCGCGGCGTAATTACGACAGACGAGCACGACGCTTCAAGCGCATGCTGCCAGAGAGACGCCGGACGCAGTAAAGAATACGTTTATGTATGTGCTCTCTTCTGTGAGACAACAGAGAGGGCCACGACTTGGCGAGGGTGGATGACTTGAAATTCGCAGCTCAGACCGACAAGGGAAACAGCAGAGAGAAAAATGAAGACGCATTTTGTGTACATGAGCGTCTTAGATTCATCGCGGTAGCAGATGGCGTCGGAGGCAAACCGGCAGGCGAAATAGCCAGCCGTTTGGCTATTGAACAGATTGAAGGCTACGTAACGTCGCACATTGGCGAGAGGACTCCTCTCTCGACCCTCGAGGACGCCGTGACGCTGGCAAACGATGTTATCTATCAACAGGGCCGCGAAGACAGGTCACTCGCGGGCATGTCAACGACAGTTGTCGCGTGTCTCTTGACTAACGAGCGCGTTTTTGCCGCCCACGTGGGAGACAGTCGCGGATACCTGATAACGCCAAGCGAGATTACGCATCTGACGAGAAATCATTCGCTGGTTACAGAACTGGTCGCCTCAGGCCGCATCACTTCTGAAGAAGCGCGAGAACACCCGTATCGACACGTGATTACCCGAGCGCTTGGCATTGAGGCCCGCACAAACGTGGAGCTTGGTTCTTTTTCCTGGAACCAGGGAGATTACGTGCTGCTCTGCACCGACGGGCTGACTGATGCAATCGTAGATCAAACGATCTACGCGGTGATTTCAGACAAGGCCATGGCACTGCAAAGCAAGTGCGCACGGCTCATTGAGCTCGCACGAGGGAGGGGCGGGTTAGACAACATCACCGTGCTCTTAGCGGAGCAGACTTGAAATCCCGCAGAACCGCCCAAAAAGGCGACTTATGCCCATCTAGCAGGACGTCCGTAGAGAGTGAGACATGCCGAAACACACGCGAGAGCACCTGGTTCACACTATTGACTGTACGCCCCCGTTTGATTTCGCGTTGAGCGCATATATTCTCGCTGACGGTGACCCTCAAATTGCGAAATATGACGGGACCGCGTACCGACAAGTGCTGCGGGTCGGCGGCAAGTTACTGCTTGCGACCGTCGCCGCTATAGGATCGGTAGACTCTCCACAACTGCGTGTAGCGTTCACAAGTGATCGTTCGCTCACCGATCGCGACGCGACCGCGGCGCACGCTGTCATCAGTTCCGTGCTTAACGCGTATCTCGATGTCAAACCGTTTTATCAGGCGATCCAGGATGATCCCGTCATGGCGGAGCTCAGTGGCAAGCTCCGCGGGCTGAAAAATCCGGCGACTCCCACCGTCTTTCAGGCGCTCTTCGATTCGATTATCGAACAACAGATCTCACTCAACGTGGCGCACGTTCTTCAACGCCGCGTAATAAAGGCGTTTGGCGACGCTTTGGTCGTAGATGGGGATACATATTACGCATTTCCAACTCCAGAGCGAATGGCCCTAGCTTCGATTGATAGCTTACGACGCTGTGGATTAAGTCGAAGAAAGGCGGAGTACATTACGGGCATTGCCGCACGTATCGCCGCGCAAGCAGTCGATTTGGAACGGCTTAAGCAGTACGGAGAGACCCAGATGATCCTAGATAGCTTGTGCTCATTACGCGGTGTGGGCCAGTGGACTGCCGAACTCACCGCTATACGCAGCCTTAATCGACTAGACGTCATTCCGGCCGATGATCTTGGGTTACGAAGATGGATTGCCCATTACTACTGCAGCGAAAAAATGATCACAAGCGCGCAGGCTAGGGGCATTGCGGAGCAGTGGGGCAAATGGAAAGGCTTAGCCGGCTACTACCTGGTGGTCGCAGGACTTCTCAACATCGCGCCGAAAGCACAAAATGCGACGTGAAGGAGCGCGTTGACGCCGTTCCATCACAATAGTCGTATGATACGTGCTGAATGGAGATAAACTCGGCCACAACGCTTCGGCGCGGGTTGCGGGCGGGTTGCGGGCGTGTGCGACCGCATAAGGGGGGAAACGCGGTCTTATCTATGAAGACGGATTAACTTTGCTAGCATGCCAAACAGCGATTGGAGTTCGGTCGAGGAAGTCGACGTATCTGTTAAGGCGATCGTTACGATTATGAAGCGAAAGAGAAAGCTTCCGGCCCCGCTGGTCGACGCTTACAAGCACGCTCTCGACACAAGCACGCGAGAGCTCACGCGGAGATTCTACGAACAACTGACGGCCCGCTGTCCGGAGGCACTCGACTACTTTATGGAGTAAACGCCATCAGAACTAAAAGAGCGTAGTTACACCAAAAACAGCGTTTTTTGAAGCGCTCACAGCGGTCGGGCGGTGACTGCGGGAGGTGTGAAGCCACTGCAGTGGCTGATCGCGGGGCTAGTCACCTGTTTTTTACCGTCGCTTCTGGATTAGGACCGTAGCTTAACCCAGAATGCCACTTGCGAGCACACCCTTTCTTAGCACACCCTTTCTTTTCAGTGCTTCACACATCCCGTAAGCGTACGTCCTTAGGGGGGTTGTGCGCATATGTACTTTTCTCGAAACTTCGAAGGAAACCTTTGCAAAAACCGGGAGAAACGTGGCGAACGTTCGTAATATATGCTATTCTTACAACTGCCCTTTTTATATGCGTGTACAGAAAGGCAGCGCGCAAGCTTGACTTGACTGTGCTTTTGCTGTGTGAACAGCACGATTCCGCTATGCCGATTCGCTCGCCGAAAACAGCTTCACTAGCAATCCCTATACGCGCAGCGGCACTCTTATGAAACTCCAGCCACAGACGCGTGGCTTAGATCTGAAACCAGGTCGTGGCCAAGTGCTATCGAAGTGCGCATAGGCGCAAATTCACTGTTTTTAGACCCATCGAAAAATGAGGAGAAATTTTTTGGAGGATCCGACAGTTCTGAGGGGGCCAGGCTGAGCTACAGTACTACCGGTTCCGTGTATACTTTTCGTATGTCATCTTCGCTCAACAAGCAGCTGAGCCTGCGGAGTCTGAACTTTATGTTCAGTAGACAATCTTTGCACACTGGATCAGCTCCCTTGTACGTGTTCCCGCAAAACTCGCACACTTTAGGGGTGGGGTCCTCTTCTATTCTCGTCTTGAGATCGTACCTGACGAGGTAAGCATTTATTGCTTGTATTGAAGCCATGAGCTCTTTTTTGCATAAGGATATGCATTGATCGTCATCATCCGTCCAGTCGGCCCAATCCGTCTGCAGTTTCTTATAGATTTGCTCGATATCCACGGTGTCCATTGAATCACTTACCGCTGTATCGTCAACGTACTTTATTACTCTGTCTATTTAGACGTCTTGAGCGACTTGACGGCTAAAAATTGCATTCTCCGAGCGCCAGAGCCGTTTTTGGTGCAATTGCCATGTAGCAATCGCGTGCAAGTAGACCGTCCTCAGTTTTTGCACAGGTGCCGAGGGACCAGCGCACCCGACGCAAGTTAACGGGCGTGTGAGTCGCCGCTTTGACATAATGTGCTACATGTACGCAAGTTTGATTTCGATAAAAATGACGTGACACCGACCGGCGCTTCACTCGAATCAGAAGAGACTCTAACGGCCGCAAAAAAAAGAGAGGAGGCAGCGCCACATATTCAAACTTCTCCTTTGGGGCAGTGCTACCAAACTGAGGTCATGGTTCGTTTTAAGAACACTTTTGAAGGAAGCAACATCGCGTGTGGCGCTGCTACAATACCGCGTTGAGCGGTCTTGGCACATCATTTTTTGCGCGAACCGCTATAAGAAGGTTTGTTACACTCACCTGTGTGAATACGAAGCGCAGTGGCGTCACACAAAGACGGCCTCGGAGGGCGAGGAGGTATCAACGTTCAAAACCTATGCGTGCTGTGCCATCTCGTGACACTGCTTCTTAAGGCGCCTAAAACGTAGCGGAAGTGGGTCGTTTCTCTTAAGGGAGGGGTAAACATCTATAAACTCGCGACACAATGATGTGGCTAAAAAACCATCTAAAAGGAGGTGATAACAAAAATGGCAGAGAAAGCGCACCCAATCTGGCTTCGTATTCTGGAAATCATCGCCGGTATCATCGTTCTTCTTCTAGCAGTTTACCTCATTTTCAATCCTGATGTTGCTATAAGTCTACTGAGAATCATCCTAGGGGTCGCATTGGTCATTTTGGGCCTCGCCCTTCTCGTTCGCGGGGCGACATCAAAGATGCTTGCTACGGGCGGCAAAGTGGTAAGCATCATACTAGGGATTATCGTGCTGGCGTTGGGGGTTACAGCTATCTTCGATACAGGGTTCGGCTCTGCGCTCCTGGTTACCGTCTTCGCCATCGGGTTATTGCTCAACGCGATTGGCAGGATATCGTACGCCGGATACGCAACCGGTGCCGGACTCCCAGCATCGCTACGCGGGGCGAGTTTCGCCCTTGGTATCATAGCGCTCATAATCGCTATAGCCGTAATCGTCTTCCCTGGGATCGGCTTTGCACTTCTCGTCGTCTT
>PMIN01000220.1 GCA_003158275.1 Methanobacteriota archaeon | reverse complement strand
GCGAAGGTGGCGTAGTAGGTGCGTACTCCAGGGGTGGTCCACTTCGTTGCGAAGGTGAGCGTGGTGTAGGCTGTGGCGTAGTTGTAGCGGACACCGTTGAGGTAATAGTAGACGGTGATGAGCTTGGGGATGGGCGTGCCGCCGCTCCTGAGGGTGGCGGTGAAGGTGACGGACTGGTTGACGGCGGGAGTGGTGTTTGACGCGGTGAGGGTGAGTGCGGTCGCCGTCTTGATGACGTTAACGCTCACCGTGTTGCTCGTGACGCTGCCGTACGTTGCGTTGCCGCTGTAAGCCGCGCGGTAGTAGTAGGTGCCTGCTGCCGACTCGTTGTAACTGAACTGGTAATTACCGTTCACATCGGTCACATTCGTCGTCGCGTTAGTCCACGCGGCGTTGTTCGTGGAACGCTGCAACGTTACGGCCGCGCCCGCAATGCTTGTAGTACCAGTGCTCAGCGTGCCGTTGATCGTGAAGTTCTGCTTCATGGAAACCGTCGTCGGCGAGGCGCTCGCGGTAAGGGCGAGGGAGGGAGAGGGGGAGGACGAGGCAAACGCGTGAATGTTGGCGACATAGGCGTTTCCTGCGCCGTAGGCCGTGGCTAAATCATTCCACGAGGTCCCGTCTAGACTATAGAAGCTCTGGCCGGGTATAGCGTTTGGCGCGTTGTCATCGTAGCCAGCTTCCTTGTACTGTACGGGAACCGGATCGTTGTCTCCTGGCGTGGTGAACTTTACCACCACAGCGAACTTCTCACCCTTCGTCAATGGCACAGTCGTGCTCAAACTCTCGGTGTAGTACCCCGCGTAGGAGAATCCCGCATTGGAGGCCGTGCCCGAGACGGTCGACATAAGGGTACCGCTCGTTGGGATGCTAGGGTTTGAGGGGTTAACGTAGACCTGTGCCGTATACTGGGTGTCCTCAACGGGTGCCCAGAAGCTTACCGCATTAAGCGTCCCGGTGGAGTTGGCTGTAAAGACGTTGGCTCCGTAGGCGGTAGAAGAAGACCCCGATCCAACGCCCCCTTCCATTCCAGAGGGGTCATACTGGTAGTTCGTCGTGTAGTTCGTCGTNNTTTTCCTGGTAGCCCATGTTGAGGTCGTAGTACGACACGTAGAAGTACCCGGACTGACCAAACGACGTGCCCCAGCTGTTCTTGCAGATCCATGCACCGTTTCCGGGCGGGGTCGTGGAGAAGTTCTTCGCGGAGAAGTTATCATCCCAGCCCACGATGGTCACAGCATGGTTGGCCCCCGGTGCGTTATAATCGTAGTAGGCCGCTGTCGCTTGATTCCAATAGGAGGTGGTTGTAGATGATGATGATGACTCCCACTGGAAGGCGGTATATACGCCGCCATACGTCATCAGCGCGGACTTTATGGCGTTGTTGTCCAGTGCTGATTGCTTCAGCGGCAGGTAATACACGTTCTGAACGTGCATCGCTATCTGAGACGTGGTCGCACTGGAGGTGCACGACGAATCGCTGTATGGGTCAGACGCGCTCGTCACCGGCCCTCCGTGGATCGTAGCGCCAGTCGCATCCGTCATGGTGGTGCCCCACCGGGCGAGGTAGGCGGTTGACATCGCTGAATCGCCGCCGGCACAGCACGTGTAGTCGAAGTCGGCAAAGTTCTTTAGGTTGTTCTCTGAATATGTCGTTGTCAACCCAGGCAACAGATACGATTCGAGCGAGCCGAACGTGGCAAACGTCCAGCAGCTTCCGCACGANNCCTGCGCAAGGCTCGTAGCGGTGGGCGCTTTCGAAAGTTCATAGGGTGGCGGGACCCATCCCAGACCAAGTCCGTTAACGGTTTGCGTCGCCACTTTTCCGGCCGACTTGTTCTGCTGATATTGCACAAAGGCGGGGTTTAACGGCTCTTTTTGCAGCGCTGCCGGAAGCGAAGCGCTTGTCTGCGCAACAGGGGTGCTGCTGTTACTTTGTGCGAGCACCAACCCCGTCGTTCCCACAGAGCTTAGCAGAAGGATCGCCAGGGCGAGTACACCCCATTTTGTTCGTAATTGCATTTGATCGCCGACGTCGTATCGTTCGTTTGGTTTTACTTGCGACAAGGACTTGTGTTGGTGGCCATCTTGCTTCGGTAGTGTCTACGCACGCGCAACGTGCACAACCATAGCCGATTCCGCGGTGAACTCCGCACACTCTCCTCTGTTTCTATGCGGAAGTGCTTGGCGTCAGACGCAGGCTTGTTGTCCCCACGAGACGTGTCGCTTGCAACGCTTAATAACCACTACGTTCTACACGTAAAGCTTTATCCCGCGCACCTGTGCGTCGCAGAAGCCCGCTCGGGGACATGGTCGTGGTCAAGCGGCGGCATTGAAAACTCTAACCACTTTTTGTAAGGGTGCGTTTTGCGTGGGGTGTCGTGGCTATGATTCGGGTTACGAGGGGTGCGTTGCACGCTAGCATTTAGAACAACGTGCGCAAAGAATTGGAGTTGACCTTCGAATAGAGAAAGTAATCGCCGACGTCCTATGGTTCTGTCACTTCTCTCGACAGCGTGCGTCGTTGGGTATCGAAACCTGGGCAGCGGCGTTCAACGTTGCGACGTCGCGCCGGGTCAAATCGGAACCCTTTACTACAATGTCCCGCATGTTAGTCAGGATAAATTCTTAGGAGAGCGCACACAATGCGGTTACGACCAAACCCCTTGCTGCTGTCTGCGCGACTGTTCCCTTAGAAGGCGATATGTCGCGAGAGAATTGTCATCAAAGGACAATATTGACAAACTTTGTTGATCTTGTATTAGTCATTTTCGCAAGTTTTATATAACAGGCAATGAAACAATTAAGAAAGGGCTTTCGAAAGACGTTACGATGGAAAGATACAGAATTCATCCGAGGCATGTCATTGATGCGCCGTTTGAAGCCGAGATCGGGTGGCTTGACCGGCTAAAAGAGCGCGTCGTTGACGTCTTGATGCAACCCGTCATGTCGGTTGGAGTCGCGCTATACGTTTTGTCTATGTGGCTCCTCGAACGCAACGGCGAAGCTGTTCGCTAACCACTCGTTACTTGTTTTGCCACTTTTGAGATCTCTCGTCTCGCTTCCGCCTCACAGCAACGAAAGAAGCCGCGCTGTTGACACACAAAAGATCACCTGAGCCTACGTGGTGCGCCACCTCAGCCGAGACATTCAGCCGCGAATTTCCGTCACACTCTTCAATTCCCAAAGCGGCTGTCGTTCCAAGCGCTGTCAAGCCGTTCCTGCATAGCGTTGCTCCAAAGATGAGCCCTCCCAGTGCAACTCTAGGACAGCGGACGACCCCAGGTAAAGCGCTTTATGCTAGTGGCACAATGGTTTTAGTATGTCAGTGATACTGATGCTGACGGCGACCACGACCGGCGGCGGCGCGATGACCTCGTCAGGGATTGCACAGACAGACCTACTAATAGGCGCCATTGTCGGCGTAGCGCTTCTTGCGTCACTGGTCGTCACCGAACTGCTGTCGTCACGCCAAGTCTGGAACAAGAAGGCAGCCGCAGCGGTGCGCGGGATCAACGTGACGCTCCTGATCGTTTTTTTCGTCTCCGTGGCATTCAATGTGACACGGCTAGTATAGGCAAAAAGGGGAGCACCCCGAACAGAAGTATGTTGTTCACCGCGTGCATCGTGACAACAAACGGCAGGTTTTTTGTCTTATAAAATGCGACGCCGAAGATGAGTCCTACTCCGAATGCGAAGAGCAGCTCGTAGTAGTTGGCGAATCCTGATTGCATCGCACCAAAGATGATGCTTGTGATGAGTATGCCGACAATCGGCCCGCTGCGTTGCACAAGCTCCGGTTGCAGCAGGGCTCGAAAGAGTAGCTCTTCCACGAGCGTCACGACGAAGATCATCGCGACGCTGAGCTCGACAAGCCCGACAAGCGAGTATGATGGTATGAGGGCGGGATTTGCGAGAATTTGGTACTCGATAAGCGCCAGGGCTACGCCGACGAGGGCGCCTATCGGAATGAGGTACGTCAACTGTAGGCCTCCCGTGAGACCAAGATTGTGGCGGCTCAGCTTGCGGTGAGCAACGACCGAAATGATCGGGATGAACATCACGCCGTAAATGGCCACCAACCAGTACAAGGTCGTGGTCGGGGTGACCGCGAAGGAGACGCTGACGACGCGCAACAACGACACCAACGCAAGCACTTCTAAGAGCTCGACACGATCTCCCTGCAGCACCCCTATCGCGGCGACAATCACGACGAGATTTAACGCTTGCACGCCGACCCCCGCAACGCGGTACCCAGCGAAGAGCAAGCCCTCGCCGACGAGGATAAGGAATATGGCGAGGAGCTCATACCAAGCCAAGTTGAAAACAATCCGTGCCCTAGCTGCAGGAGCTAGCGCAGCTCGTGTGGCGTATGTCACCAGTACTTCGGCGCTCTGTGCACGGCTATAGGTGCTACGACCCCGGGCATAAACGGTGTACGCGTGTGTGGTCGCGACGCTGTCCGTGACCGTGAACTGATAGTGCCCGGAGGCGTCAGTGGTGGTGGTGGCCGTGAGCACCTTGTTCGTCGGGTCATCCGTGTTGTAAAGAACGACGGGCACTCCCACCAGATCAGCGCCGCCGCCGCTCGTGAGCTGTCCGGCGATCGTGACGGGGTGCCCAACGAACTGGTGTCGGGGGATGGCGGTGGCAGTGATGGTCGTGGGAGTTTCTACTCCCCTTGAGCGCCTCTGCACAAGGTTTCTGTCGGTGGCACTATACGGAGCTCCGGTCCTGTCAGCGCTTACATTCGCCCCGTGGTCCCTTAAAGCAAGAGCGGATTCGCCTGGGGTCAAGATGCCGTCTGGTTGCCTCCGTTCTTCTTCGCCCGGCAATCCCGTGGCCCTCCTTATATTTCAAAAACCAGTTGCCGGCCTTTAACCGTATTGCCGGCCTTTTATACCCAGAAAGTACTATAGGTCACATCGACGATAGAATATAATACTACCGTTATTGAGCGATCGTAGCACGCATAGCAGAGATATGCCGGAACGTGCAGAGTTACGCTATCGGTACGGCCTTCGCGACAGCGCAATCGCAGCGCACCTTCGGGACGCGGTTACTGGCTGAAAGCGCGACGCTGGAGGCAGGAACGACGTGCAGGTCGACTCAGTGGTGCTGTCCGGGGAAGCCGCAGCCGCAGCGCCGCTACAGTGCAATAGTCGTCTCGTCACCGGCTGCCGCTCAGTTCCCCGACTGAGGCACGCGCAAGTCAACGAGGACCGTTGCGAAGCTTGCTATATGTAGTCAAGAAGCGCCGCGCTTTCGGTAAGAGGAGTTTTCGACACGAAGGAGTTAGTTTCCTGGACCGCGCGAACCCATCCGGAATCAGGCCGTCGCAGACGACCCTGACGAGACACTGTCAACGCCGATCTCAAGGCAATGAATCGCTCAGAGTCACCGAAATCGCGTTAGATTCGTCGCCGAAAAATGCACGGTGGCACGGCTGAGGGGGAGGCGGAAGAAAGACGTCTGCCCATGCAGCGCGTAGTCAAGCAGAACAAGCGTTTCAGTCGGCACTTTTGCCCTAAGCGTGATCCTCATCACGGGCGTCATGTCACGTTTACCAGCAGGTACGTTTCCCGATAGGGGGTTGTTAGATCATTGTCGAGATACAACAGGAAGTTAATCCGAATGTCGTTTCCGGTGCGATTAGGCGTTAACGCTATCGTCTCTTGCAGGTTTTCGCCGTTTGCGACTGTCACGTTCCCCGTATAAAGCGTGCTCGACGTTTGGTTATCAGTGAGCTGAGCGACGACCGTATAGTTTACGTCGCGGCCTTCGTGATTCGTGACGCCGACGATGACTGACTGCTCGTTGCCCAGAGTAAAGTTCGTAGGGTACCCTTGCATCATCCCACTGGGCCCCAGAAGGTAGAACTCGGTGTAGGTTTCGCCGATGCCGGGGGCAAAGAAGGCGTAGGCAAGCGCTGAGGCGGAAAAAAGAACAGAGCCTGCGAGCAGGATCGCCAAGGCCAACTGTAGTTTGGTGTTCAAGCGCGGCCGGAACGCCCCTTTGAGTAGCCCAGACGCAGCAAAGTTGACGGAAAAGCTATCGCCAGGCGGGAGCGCGCGCCTTCGCGCATATGCGACGGCGGTACTGGCGACAATGAAGAGAGTCAGAGCGGCCGCGACCGGTTGCGCGCTCACGTTCCACGCGAAGTTGAGGCCGTACGCAAGCAATGGCACGACAGCGATGCTGAGCCCAAACGATAGCGCCACACGTTCAACGTCGTTAATGTCTCTTCGCCGCGGAAAAAGGGCAGCAATGAGTGCGTATCCTGGCACGAAGAGGAGTGTCGCTGTTTCGATCACTACCCGGGCGGTTGTACTAAGCTGTGGGATAACGACGAGTGCGAGGGCCATAAAGGTAACAACTAATATGATCGTCAAATCTGCGTTTGGATAGTGGGCAGCGCCTTTCTCGTTTTTCACGTCTTCGCTCGCTTTAGTGCTAGAGACCCCCGTGCGGGGCAAAATGTCAGCTTACTGTAACGCCTGTCAACTGTACGCTGTTTGAGCTTAAGTTTATCCTTGGTGCGCCAGAACCCGCCGAAAACGCCTCCAAGAACGAGCGTCAGTACCTTCGGCAGCGATTAGCCGTATGGCCCTACAAACTCTGCACGTCGCTGCGATCAGGCAGGGTAAAGTGCGCTTAGCTCGTTGGCCTGTGCGTTGTTAGCATATCCGATGACCGAGCCAGAATCATACACTCTTGATCCGAGACTGGTCCCTGCCCCGCTGGAGGGCGTGAACGTCACGTTGACCGGAATGGAAGCCGGCGCCTGGAGGGACGTAACGTTAAAAGACAGGCCGTTATTGATGGTTCTAATCAGGAATAATGGATGGCTTTGTACATTATAGGCGGACTGAATCGCGCTACCATTATTGTAGTAATACGATGCGTCGTACATGTACATGCTATCGCTGAATATCTCGCCGCGGCTCTTTTGGCCGATAGTTTGCACCGCGGTGAGCTCCGAGGCCGTTAGCGTTTCCCGCGGCCACGTAGGACTGCCAAAGAGGTGATTGTCGATGTTTGCCGTGGGGCTCAGGATCATACCGAGTGTCAGCAAGGCAACAGCTGACGTTAAAAAGACCGCTTTCGCCCCCGTACCGCGAACGAGCGCGACCAATATCAACGCAGCTACCGCGAGCGGCACGGCGTAGAGTATCTGTGAGAAGAAGATCCACCTCTCGGTCACCAAAAATACCCCAAAAGCTCTCGAAAAACCGATAAGAACGGGGACTACACCCATAGCCACGAGGACGAATGCCGATCGGTTACCGAACTTCTGCGAGATCATGTAGAAGCAACCGATCGACGCGAGAGCAACAAATGCGCAAATACCCGCCGCACTGAGCCCTTGGAGCCATAACGGCATAGCCTGGAGGCTTATGGGCGTGATTTGCGTATATTCCTCTGCGTTCTGCGATTGGATGAGAGAGATGACCGCTTGAAATGAACCTGATACGAAGGCCCACCACGCGAACATCCCTACGATAAAGATCTCCGCCACGCGAAAGGAGAGGAGGTTGCTGCGGCCAACCTCGCGTCGGCCCAGCCTGTGCCACAAGATCAACGCGATGAGGCCAGAGAAGAGGGCGACTACCAGTGCCACTGCTGATATCGTGTGGGCCGTGACGAGCGCCGCCATGACGATGAAGAGGATGATAAGATACGCGGACCGGTTCTGGTGTCGACTCTTCAGCACCAGATAGACCGCCATAAGCAAGAGAATCCCCCCAAAAGTGGTCGGAATGGTCCAAAACCCCATATTAATAAACTGATTTGCGGTGACGAGCAGCAAGCCACCGAGCAGCCCCGCTTTCGCGCTAACCAACGATTTGCCAAGAAGAAACGTCAACAAGGTGCACGTGATGATGAGGGATAGCTCGACCGAGAGCATCACCGACCACTTGTAATCAAGACCGGACAGCAGTGAAGTCGACGCGACAGCGAGATGAAACGACGGTAGGGTGGCGTATTGGCCCAGCGGTGGGATGTGCCCTGAATCGATGAGTTGCAACGTGAACTGCTCATGGGCCCATGGATCGTCTCCGACCACATTAGGGAAAAGGAGCAACTCTGAAAACTGCAACGTGCAGCCGAGGATGATGATTTGTGTCAGGACGAGCCACACGCTTTTCCGCTCGGTGTCAGACGTCGACACCTCCAAGGCGAGAGCGCCCGCCATAAGCGCGGCGAAAATGAAGTAGGCCAATGGACGAACATACACGTCGGCCCTGAGCTGGAACGAAAGGACCGCGCAACCAAGAAAGAGGAAAAAGAGAACGTTTCCAAGCAGAAACAGCTCGTAGCTCGGCGGCGTGTCAAGGTCGTGCAGCGCACCGATGTTCCTCACGCGGAGCCAAATGAGGCAAGACACGAGCGTGAGTGCACCAAAAATGAAATAATACATGTTGTTGGCACTTGAGCCGCGGGCGACCGCGGTCACGCCATATGCTATAACAAGGACGGAGAGGACGGCGATTATCTCTGCCGCAAGCTTATCAAGGTCTTTGCTTATAGTACCGAGATTCATCTGTTAAATCCAGCCTACAGGCTTCTAATCGTCGCTCGCGTCCTTGTAGCACGCCCGCCTATGCTCGTGACGAATCTGAGCGCGTGCTGCCCGAGTAAGCGCCGCTTTGGCCATTTCTATGCGTTTGCACCTATTTAACACTTCATATCGCCCCTGCGTGACGCGACCGCAGCTGAGGAGCGTAGAGACTATGGGATCATGGGCGCGCTCGGTTTAGTGGCACGCTGCCGCCCGAGGGTTTCAGAGAACAGCAGAGCGCGGGGGTTTGCTAACGCTGGCGAGCGGCGCGGGCCTTCTCGCTCCCGCCGCTTGCCCACGTGACACGACTGAGTGGTCACTGTTCACGAGTGCAACGTGGTGCTCATCCCGGTTTCAACTAGGATGCCTAAAAACGCGGTAAAAAAACCGTATCTCCTCGACCGTGATGCCCTTCATAACAAACAAGATGCCAAGGTACACGGCCGCGGCGACTAAGACGGACACAATCACGCTTGCCAATCCCAACGGATGCCACAAGACGAGGACAATGGACCCCACGAGAGAGGCACACACGCTCTTTAGCACAAACGTCCCTCGTATCGGGAACTTGAACTCCCGCAAGGAGTAGATCGTTGTAAGCGTGAAGGCAGCCACATACGCAACCAGGGTGGTCAGCGCCGCCGCGATGATGCCGAGGTACGGGATGAGGACTAAATTTAAACCAAAGTTCATTGCAGCGCTAATCATCCATATGGAACCCACAAGAGCCGTCTTCTTCTTCAAGGCAAGTCCTTGAAGAAGCACCTCATACGCGCCAACAAACACCGTTGCGGCAGCAACAAATGGCGTGACGAAGTACGCGTTAGCCGCTATCTCCGGCGTCGCTATGATGAGTAAGAGCGGCTTTGATAGGATCGACAGAGCGAAAAAGCAGGGTATAGCGAGTCCGCAGTAGTACTTCAACGAGTACTCCAAAACCGCGCGCACGTTCTCGAGGCTTCTGTCCTCATAGTGTTGTGTTAGCACCGAGGGTAGCATTGTAACAAACGGGTAAACGAGTACGCTGATGCCACTCCCGACGGCGTACGCTGGCGAGTAATAGCCGACCGCCACAGTACCGAGAAGAAGGCCGATCAAGTAGCGATCGCTTGCGTTCACCGTCCAACTCGAAAGATCGCCGAGCACCAACGGGGCGCCAAAATGGAGATACGTGCGCGCGCTCACGAAAGTCGGCATCACGACGCCGAGCTTCCGCAAAACGAGGCACGCGCTGAGCACTAACACAATGACCTGTTGGATCAAAAGCCCGAGCACAGCGCCTCGTAATCCGAACCCCGCCACTATAAAATAGGCTATTATAGCAACATTCAGGTACGCCTGAAGGAGAAGAAAGGTGGAATAGCTCTTTATCTGCTGGAGTGCCCTGAAGTAGTTGAGAAAAAAAGGAGTTACACACGCGATGTAGACGTTCGCGGCTAGCATCAGGGCGATGCCAACGTCGTTATAAAACAGGGCTGCGGCGATTTGACGTGCAAATAGGACGAACGGGAGGGTCATTATCACGCTCGCCGCGAGCACCATAACAAGAATAGAATAGAATGTCTCTTGGGTCTCTCGTTTGTCGTGCGAACCTGCCGTGAAGCGCACCTGCGAATACGTCAGTCCAAGGCTTGCTACGATGGGCACCAAACCGACTGTCACCAAAATCAAGGACCAGCTTCCGAACTCCGCAACCGGCAAGGTTTTAGCCAAAATGGCGAGCAGAATTATGCTGCTGAGCGTAACCAAGACGCCTGTCATCGCCGAAAGTCCGATTCGCCGCGCAAAAAGTATTTGAGTTTCCATTTCTTTGGCAGTAGTACAACGGTATCTATTGCGTACGGAATGTTCTTGGTTTGATATCCCTTTTCCGCGATCGCGCACGTCAGTAATCTGTGCTTCGAACCAAACGAAACATCGCCATAGGTGGTTTCTTACGTCAACTTATTTTCAGTAGTCTTCTCCCACTGTAACTTTTGTGACTTGCGTCTAGGTGATCCGAACACGCTGCGGTCTTTATCCCTCGCAGGCTCGGTCCAAAAGCGAAGCTCCAAGTCGCCCCATACTCAAATATCAACTGACTGTCGATGATCAAGGCCTGCCGTGCTTGCTGTTTCTAGACGCGTCGACCTACAATTACTCTGCGAGTGAAACCTACCGCGTCTCCGCCGATTCGGACGTGGCGGGCAAAGCTTACGTTCGCTACAGCCGAGAGCACTGCCCACTCGATACATAACCGTGGGACTTTCCGGCGGCCTTAACCCCGTATAATGCGTCCCGCGACGTCACGGATTCGAGGGAGGGGCCTCATTAAGATCGTTTTGTTAATCGCTGCTAAGTACGGCGCAAGCTTGGTCCGCGCGGAGTTCCCTTCGTGCTCTTCTATTTCTGATGTGCATTTGAACTCTACGTCCTTGTGCAGCCTGATGAAGAGTAACAACTCATTCAATGCATCAACGAAGAACGGGTCGGTCATACACGGCGAGTGCAGGCAAATGTGAAATACGGGAAGGTTTTGTGCATAGTACTCAGCAAAACACGCCTTTAACCAGCTAAGTCCCCACAACGGCACGTGCTCGGGGTTGACACTGGATCCCACGAGCATTTGGGAGATGGGCACCATGAGCAGTGGTAGATTGCCACGTAGTTGATAATCATCCGGATCGGCGTAATACGGCATGCATATGCGGGGAAGTTTTGACCAATCGTCGAACTCCGTTTTTGTATGTGCCACCCCAGAGCACTCGTGCGAGATGCCCGCTTCGACCAACGCCCGCACAGTGTCGTTGTTAATTGACCACGATCCCGCAACGAAGGCTTTGGGCTCTTTTTCGAAACACTCAAGGATGTACTCTTTTCCCGCTTGGATCATGTCGAGCTGTTCGCCAAAGGAATGGTCGGACAAAAATGGGGAATCCACAGACTGCGTGCTGTGCGCGCGCAGCCAGCTATCACCGACCTGGTACCTGATTCCAAAGAACTCCCGCTCCATCCATCCCGCGTGGACGTGCAATCCGATTTCGTGTCCGTTTCCTACGTCGGGAAAGTTTTGGGCGGTTTCGGGCATGACAGCGAAGGTCACCTTCGCTCCGTGGGTATCAGCTAGCCGGGCCAAGCTTTTCACGCCCTTTTCTACTCCCGCCACGGAGCTTTTCACGAAAACAACGTACCTCACGCCTCTTATGCGCTCAACGTGTCCAAACTCCGTGTGGCACACGATAATGACGTCCATGTCGTTCACCAAGCCGTTTCTCTACCTTTCTTGCAGATCAGAAGGGGCCCCGAGAATGTGATCAATGCAACGTGCGACAATTGGTGAGCACGGAGTCCAGAATGTCACTGGGGCAGCGCCCGCTCATTGGAACCGGAATTGATATAATCGCGTGTCTTAATTAATCTTTCGAAAAAAGGACCAAAGACCGTCCGCCGGTGCGCGACGTGGCCCTCGGGTTCCCCGTCTAACACGCGCATCTTTTTATAGAAACGTTGCCGAAGGAGATTCTGAGGAGGTCACACCGGAGGTGCCATGAAGGTAGCCATTGTAATCCCGTTATTCTTGCCGAGATGGTTGGGAGGGGCGGAGATCGCCACCTCACACTCCGCTGAGTATTTGGCGCGACGAGGGCACGAAGTTCACGTCATTACGACGCTCGACCCAGGGCTGCCCCGCGAAAGCGTCGAAAACGGAGTTTATCTCCACCGACTTGATTGTCCCCGTCTCCGATATGTAGGCGAGGCTGCATTTTACGTCAAAGTGATGCAGACAACAAGAAGCGTCAAGCCAGACATCCTATACGTCCAAGACCTCGGACAGGGTCTTCACGGTTTTTTTGCTAAGCGGCTATTTAAGACGCCGTACGTCGTTCGATCGACTGCCTATTTCTTCCAACGCGGGAGGTGGCGTTACGTCGCCTCGGTTGTTTTAAGAGATGCAGATGCTGTAATCGCTTTGACTGACGATATGAAAAAGGAGCTCCAGCGAATCTGGATGCGAGAGATCGCGGTCATACCACACGGCGTAAGCAGCGAAATGTTTTCACGTATCTCGCGCGACGTTGCCCGAGAACAGCTCGGGATCGAGGAGGTTGAAAAAATCGTCTTATGCATTAGCAGGTGGGATGTCATCAAAGGACTCCCGTACCTCATTGAAGCAATGAACCATTTAAAACAAACTGAGCCAAACGCACGACTGCTGCTTGTCGGCTATGGCCCTGAAGAGGACAAGCTGAGGCTTCTCGTCAACAAACTAGGCTTGTCTGACCGCGTCAGTTTCGTCGGTAAGGTGCAACCGAATAACGTTCCTACCTACGCGGTTGCGTCTGACGTTTTCGTTTTACCAAGCTTCTCAGAAGGATTTGCACTTGTTCTTTTAGAGGCCTTGGCAGCCGCATTGCCGATAGTCGCCAGTTGTGTCGGTGGCATACCGACACTCATCCAAGACGGGATTAATGGTTTCCTCGTTCAACCTGGGGATGCCGGCCAAATTGCGGACAAGATTTCGTTGATTCTGAACAATGCTGAGCTTAGACAATTGATGTCTGCGAACAATAGAAAAAAAGCGCAGCAGTACACGTGGCAAAACGTTATTGCGCTCGAAGAAAAAGTGCTTTTGCAGTGTTTGAAAGCCACCTGAGAAGACGTCTCACCATTGCTCGTAACACCAACTGTCGCGCCGTGCCAACCGGGATCCTGCTTATGACCGCTGTCTCGACAGAGCTTCGGCCATTACGACGGTTTGACCTCTGTTCAGGTCACCGGTCCCTAGCGACAAAGTATGTCGCGCCACGCTTCCGCGAGCGTTTCATACCGAAACTCGCTTTCAACGAGGGCCCGCGCACTAGTGACGATTCGTCTCAGATCCGGGTACGCCAGCGCCGTTGTGATACCCTCGACGAGGCACGCTGGAGAGTTGTCGTTCAGAAGAAAACCAGTTTCTTTGTCCTTAAGCACGTCCGGCACGGCACCGACAGGCGTCGCAAGAACTGGCGTTCCGCACGCCATTGCTTCAATGATAACAGCGGGAAGCCCTTCAGTGTACGATGGGACCACGAGCAGTTTTAGGCGCGCAAAACAATCGGGCAATTCGTTGTGGGGGATCCACCCGGTGAGGCTCACCTTGCCGCTGAGGGCGTGTGCATCCACATAGGTACCTACGGTGTCCTCCAAACTGCCCTCGCCGACGATGAGGAAGGTTACGTCGTTTCGCTTGCTGAGCACCTCAGGAATTGCGTGCACAAGGTTGAGTATCCCTTTTTCTTCACTCAAACGGCCGATGTAGCCGACAACGTTCTCTCTGTGTACGATGTCATTCTTCAGCCTATAGCCGTCGACAACGGGAGAATGACGGGCTATCACGACCTTCTTGCTGTATTGGTGCAGTTTGATCTCGTCTACGATGGATGGACTATACGCAATCAGCTTGTCAGCGAAAAAGTAGCTGATCCGCTCGAGCACGTCAGAAAGCCGGAGTCTAGCGCGTTCCCCCCATTGCGCCGGGACTCCACTTTGCTTAACTGCTCCTATTTGCCTCGCAGACCCGAGGGTGGACATCACAAGGAAACACGTTATTTTTTGAGACCGGGCAAAAAGAAGAGGCGCCGGATAGTTAGAACCGTGAAAAAAAATGAGGATGTCCATCTCTTTCCGCAGTTTTGACAGAAGATGGATTACCCGCACGTCGAATAACACTTTTTCAAGCATTTTAGATGGGAGCCTTTTCCGTTCTGTAGCCCGGATCCGAAAGATCTCTATTCCGCTGGTAGCGTTGTCATATACGCCCCCGGTGATGATGAAGAGCTTATTAGTCAGCGGACTAAGAAGCGCAATTATGTTATCTAGTGCCGGGTGGCCTGCTTGCGCGAAAAACGGGTGCGTGAAAATCCCCACGTTCAGTTTTCTGGGCCGCCCGTTTATCACGTTTGACATATCACAAGCTTTCAATCGCCTCAGCTTCCTCCCCTGCGATCTTCGTCCAAGAATACTGCGCGCTTCGTCTTAACCCCGTACTCGACAGTTCGGCGCGGAGCTGCGGATCTCGCAACAAGCGTACCAGCGCCTGTCCGAACGACGCAGTATCCCCCGCCGGAACGAAGGTGACGTCGTCGCCCCAAACGGTCCGCAGCGCAGGGGAGTCATATACGATCGCAGGTAAACCGCAGCTCATGGCGTCGAGGATTGCGATACCCCAATCATCTGCGTAACTTGGCAGCAAAAAAAGTTTGGAACGAATCATTATCTCAAATTTCCTTTGTTCCTCAACGAATCCACAGAGAACGATGTTGCGTGTCAAGTGCTCAGCTTCTATTAAATTGGTGAGCTGATCTTTTTCAGATCCGTCTCCGACAATTGCCAACTTTGCGTCCGGCATTCGCGAGGAAACGTCGCCCCATATGGCTACCAGATCAAAAACGCCCTTAATCCGTTCCAAGCGACCGACATAGCACGCATCAAAAATGGGCGGCTTTGGATCAGAAGTCAACGAAACGGGATCGGTTCCGTTGTTTGTGATTCGGATTTTTTGTGCATCTACTCCGTGCGAAACGAGGAAGCTTTTCACCGATTGATTTATCGCGAAAACCAAGTCGAAATATCTTCGGAGCAGGGCCGCTGATATTGCGTCGTTGAGTTGGCGCAACAGATATCGCCACGGGCTCGACTGCTTTACCGGTAAGCCGTGCCAGTACACGACAAGTTTACACGAATGATTCTTTGAGCGCACGTACAGCGCAGGAAGCAGATCGACCAGGAAATGTGATGAAGCGACGACAATATCATACTTGTCCATAGGTGGCGGCGACACGAAAAACTGGAGTACGCGGGCACAGTACATCAGGAAGACCCCGAACGGATTTGACGCTTCGCGTTCAAAGCCAGTATCCAGAATCAAAGCCTTTCCCTTCAACGCGTTTTTCGCAAATTGGTACCCTAAGCGAGGGAGCAGATAGCTGATCTCGTTTTTTTGGCTCCAGTTCTGAGCGACGCGCAGGGTGTGATAATCGCCACCGGCAATTCTTGTGGTCCAGCCGTTGATGATGACGAGCATTTGTTTCAACTGCAGCACCCCACCATGCTATGTTTTAACGTTTAATCATCAGTATTCGTATTAACTCTGTCTGCGCAGAACCCGATTCGCGCTATTAAGCAAGATAGTGGAGGGAGTCACCTTTTCCGAATTTTGACTTGCGTTGCTTACGAAGAACCTCCATCTCAATCTCGCGTCTATTCTTTTTTGTCCAAAGGCGAGATCGTACGTCCGCGCTGGGGGAGCGGTATAAAGGCTTGTTGTCGCGGTTGCCCAAATGGTTTGCGATTCGTGATTGCTTTTAGGAGAGGGCCCCCACAGCACTGCAAACTCTTCTTTCTTTTGCAGTGCCCCCCAGCTTTGCGCAAATATCCCGTATAGTTTTGCGCCAACAAAACCAAGAGCCTCGTATCAGGTTAGATGCTTTTGACGTTTCTAACAGCGCCGACAGCGCTTGAACGCCCGCTCAGTCCTTTTTTCAGGAAATCATACGGTTTCTGCCGAGAGTTAACAGAAGGCACAAATTACGCACATCGCTTAACTATGGTCCCGTCACTCCCGGAACGCGGCGGCTGACCCCTTCGGTCCTTGGTAAAGCTGGACACTCTCATCGCGGCAGACACGTACGTAACGCACAACAGTGAGACGGTTAAGAACCGACGTCCGCGCCGCTGCCGGCATATGAGATGGCGTAGGTGTTGTCACCGGGGAAGTCGGTCTGGTAGCCGTAGTGGCCGGAGGACGCCTCGCTGACGGTGAAGGAGTAGGAGCCGTTGGCGGTGGTGGTGACGGTGCCGAGGTTGTTCCAGGTGCCGGAGGGATCGTCGCTGAGGAGGATGATCTGTCTGCCGGAGAGGGGGGTGCCGTTGGCGGTGAGNNGCGGTGAGGGTGCCGGAGAGGGTGAAGGTCTGATTGACGGCGGGGTTCGTCTTGGAGGTGGTGAGGGTGAGGGTGGTCGGCGTGGGAGAGCCGACGGTTATCCCCACCGACGTCTGAGAGAGGGTGTAATTCTGATCTCCATTGAACACGACATTGTACACATAACTCCCTAGAGTACTCTCATTCCAATCAAAGAAATAGTAGCCGTTTTGATCGGTAAATCTGGTAGCCGGCTGTGTGTCCTGTCCAGCTACGGATCGATACAGATCTATTTCTTGTCCTGCGAGGGGCGTGCCGTTAGCGTCGGTGAGGTACCCACTCAGTGTGAAGGGTTGTCCGACAGCCGGGTTAGTGACGCTGCTGTTCAAGGAAACGTTCGTAGATTCGAGGGTGCCGACGACTATCCGGGCCCCGTTCGACGTGGTAGCGTAGTTGCCATCTCCGTTGAACCAAAACTCATACCAGTACTCGCCAGAGGTTTGCTCGCTATGTGTAACGTTAAAGTAGCCGTTCGCGTCGGTAGTCACCTGTCCTATCGATTGCCATACGTCGCCCCCGCCGGGAAGCCGTTCCTGCAGAGCGATTGTTCTCCCTGAAAGCGCAGTCCCGTTTATGTCCGTAAGGTGCCCGGAAAAGGTGAACGGCTGACCAACCGCTGGCGTTGTATTAGAGGCGGTAACAGAAAGCGTGGTCGTAATCGGGTTGCCCACGGTTAAGGCGCCAATCATTGCTTCGGACTGGAAATAGGTTGAGGATCCTAAGAACCAAACCTCGTAGAAATACGTGCCCTGGGATGCCTCGCTGCGGGTGAAGGAGTAGGAGCCGTTGGCGGTGGTGGTGGCGTACGCGTTAACGTATTGGCCGGAGGGGTCTTGAACGACGAGAGAGACCGGTTGACCGGCGAGGGAGGTGCCATTAACCCCGTTCGTTAACACACCATACAAGCTGAACGACTGATTGACGCCTGGGTTTGAATTTGATGTGAAGATATTGATCGTCGACTGTCTAAGGTTGCCAACGTCTACCGTCAGCCCATTGCTTGACGCTGCATATTGTGCACCGCCGTTGAAGCTGACCTGGTACGCGTACGCACCGGGGGATGCCTCGCTGCGGGTGAAGGAGTAGGAGCCGTTGGCGGTGGTGGTGGCGGTGCCGAGGTTGTTCCAGGTGCCGGGGGAATCGTCGCTGAGGAGGATGATCTGTCGGCCGGAGAGGGGGGCGCCGTTGGCGGTGAGGGTGCCGGAGAGGGTGAA